>NZ_JBEXYK010000003.1:0-496403 GCF_040630865.1 Nonomuraea sp. NPDC005730 | reverse complement strand
GGATGTCTTGGAGTGACAGACCTCTTCTACAGCGGCTCCGCTGTTTTGTTCACCGGTCTTGACCAACCGCCCTCTCCCTTAACTGAACGGCGTTGGTTCTAGATCAGCCACGAAGACAACCTAGGCAAGGGATACCGTGGCAAGCGAGATACGCCATGCCTGGCGAGCTATAGCATGGTGTAGTACGGTAGTGGCCGTGAGCAGCGAGGAGGGCCAAGCGCGCGAGGCATCCATGCCCCGTCCCCCTAAGCGGTCCCAACCCGCTGATCGACTGGGCGCCACAGGCCACGCAGAACAACCGCATCGCCAAACCGAGTGGGACAGGCGCGACCCTCAAGAAGTCGCGTGGGAGGAACGGCGACTGCGTGCCCGAGCGCGTTGGCAGCAGCTATTGCGCAAGAGTCCACCCCCCGTGCGATCCACTTCGGATGACATCGAGGCAAGCATGGAATTCCTCTCTCGGTACGACCCCAACGTAGAGGAGTGAATTGTGGGCACCAAGAGAACGGCGGCCGGAGAATCCGAGCAGCCAGAATTGGCCGCCATGAAACATGCATACGAGCAAATCCAGGGGAAGTTGCTGGCGAACCCGGATTGCGCGGAAGCTTTCCGCCTCGCAACGGAGCTCGCAGAGAGCCTGCGTGAAATGGCGGAGGAAGCTGCTTTGGCTCGCGCGAGATCGGCGGCGCGGATAAGCGAGGCCGAAAGTCTTTCACTGGCAGGGCTGGCAGATAAGTTAGGAGTCTCCAAGGCGCGCGCCAGCCAATTGCTTCGTGTCGCTCGTGGTAGCGAAATAGATCCCAGTCGCCAAGCGCATCCTTAGGCAGAGCGGGAAGGCAGAATGACCGGAGACCACAGGCTGAATCGGTCAGATCTGACCGATGGATGAGTGGAACGAGTTAAGCCCACAATACCTTCAAGGGACCGAGAGCAGGAAGCCAGTACATTAACCCTCAGGTTGTGATCAACACGCTACGTTCTACCAAGCGCGAACTGGATGCCCGTGGCGTGATCTGCCAAAGCCCTTCGGAGATAACTCGAAGGCCATCTACCAGCGGCATCGCTACTGGTCGATTAACGGAACGTGGGAGAGCATAAGGTCAGCCCAAGAATCGTAGGGCGGAAAATATTCAATAGACCCCCAAAGTCTTCGGCAGGAGTAGGCAGTCCAATTTCTGCCGGGGCGGGAACATTGCACCTGGGAGGGCCTGCGTTGTTCCCGTGACACAAAAGAGACCCCCGCATCTCCTCATCTAATTCGGCCAGAAGGGGGAGGGGAGATGCGGAGGCTTCTCTTATTGTGTGCCGCTAGGAGTCAGCGATGAGCATGATTGTTAGATCGGCATAGTTGTCTGTGACCGAGGCTCGCAGTTGCTCTCCCCCATCGCCGCGCGTCTCACTGGTGAGCATGGTTGCGTTCAACGCCACTCGCCACGCCTCGAAGTCTCTACGTCGAGTCTCGGCGCTCCCCACATCACAGGTGCCAATGAGCGCAGTCTCCCTTGGGTCGCTCCGGATCGACCAGCTAATCACGGGCAGATCCTCGTTCACGATGCGCGCCAGCAGGGTCCTGAGCTCATCTGCGGCGCGCTGCTGTACGTGCAGTTTGTCAAGTGATTCTTTGTCTGCCATAACGAGCGGCCAGCCTTCCGTCACCCTTGCGGGAAGATTTATCGAGCATCCTGCCCCTTCGGAAGCGTGATGGGCTCTTGTCCGTGCTCGTGGTCGTACATGCCTGCGAGCGCCGGCCGGAAGACCGCTAGATGATCTGGCCACCGCCCACAAAGAGCCGATCTAGCTGCCGAATCTGTTTGCAGTAGGAATTGCAGGTGTCTCAGGCCGTGCATAAGCACGTCTATGTATCGAGGGATAGGCGCTTCTGTAGCTTCTACTGGAATCGGCTTTCCTACGACATCCGGAAGGGCCGGACTGATAGGAGCCGCGTTCCTCCATCTATCTCGCACGAACGCTCTGCAACCGATGACAGCGACGTAGGTGAGCACGACTGCCGTATCCTCTGCACGCCATGACGTGGAGTGCAGCAGCTTGACCGCATCTGAAGCGCCATTCGCAGCCAGAAGGTCTGTGACAGAGGTGTGAGGGTCGCTGCTCTGTCGAACGGCCTCTGAACGCCATGCGTCCTTTCCGCTTATCAGCCAGAGCCCGATGTCATCAGCTGATACGGGCCAGACTTCGACGATTACCTCTGTCCGCTCACTCACCCTTGTCTTCCTCTTTTCTCGTCTCGGAGCCGGCATCTTCTGCCTGTTTTCGTGCCAGATGCTGCGCGCGTGCCGAGGAGATCGCCACCCTGGAGAGACCGAGCGTGATGCGATCATCGCGTTCGCTTCGGGCTCGGGTGTCCTTGGCTGTCTTTATTAGTTGGGCCGCGCGTGCTTTCGATACGCCGATGCGGTCGGCAAGGCTTGCCAACGACATCTCCTCTTGCTCGAAAATGCGGGCCGCCGAGAGTGCTCTTTGATTTCCAGAGGTCTCAAAGAGCCGTCTCAGAGTTTCGACCAGTTCCGTTGCGCCGTAGTACGCCCGGTTGTGGTCTGTATCCGCATCTATCGCCATAAGCGCTGCATCGAAAGCGCGTTCAAGGTCGGCTAGCGCGGACAAGACCGCCTCGCTCACGCCTTCAGTTGCCATGTGGCCAGCGTAACGACTTCGGACAGGGGGGACTAGACACGCGTCGTACAGTCCCCCCTTGACGGTCGTACAGGGGGGGCTGTACGGTTCTTCGTGTAGGGCCCCCTACACGGCCAACTGGCCAGGGGGAAACGGCCAGCGTCGGCCACACAGGTTCGGATGGAGGTGATCTTCGGTGACTGGCATCGAGAACGCACACCACGACCGGCTGATCACCGTCATCCGCACCGTGGCCGAACTGCTGGACAACTGCACAGATGGCCTGGTTTCCGGTGTTCTTGCCGCCACGGTGCTGCTCCTGGTGGTCATCGCTCTGCACGCGGTGGCCGATGGGCTGGAGACCTGCCCGGACGTGCTCACTCTCTGCACCGCGCGACTCGGAAGGAGCTGGTCTGAATGGCGTACAACATGACCCCCGAAGCCCGTCGGGGCCAACTCGTCGCCGACCTTCACGGCTTGGCGGACTACCTGGACCGACACCCCGAGGTGCCCATTCCCCGGTACGGGCCCGTACGGGTGTCCGTCCACCCCATCTACGACACCGAGGCCACCACCGAGGCTGCGGCGATCGCCGAAGTGGAGCGGATCGCCGGCCTGCTGGGGGTCCCGCTCAGGGTCGAGAACGGCCACCACATCGCCTGCGCGGACTTCGGTGTCGTCTCGTACGAGGCCGTGCTGATCACGCAGGCAGCGAGGGATCGGCGTGCCGCGCAGGACTCGTACTGCGACAACATCTCGACGGATCCACCCGGGGAGTGACGGGTGGATATCCCGCTTTTGATCGTCACGCTCGCGGTGATCTCTGGACTGATCGTGCTGGCGCTGTTCATGTTCGCGGTCATCGGCATCCGCGCCGATGACCGGCACCGTCACCCCTTCAGCGATCCCCGTTCGGAAGTCGAGCACATGACGCGCAGCGTGCTCATGTACGCCCGCTGCAAGAACCATCCCGAGAACACCACGCCCGCCCCTGACCCCGACAGAGTCAGAAGGAGTTGATCAACGCTGCACACTACCCCGCTCACTCGTGGGTGCCCCTGCGGTGCCGTTCTGGAGCCTGGCAACAAGCATTGCCACAAGTGCCGCGCTCGCGCTCGCTGGCGTCGTCGCAAGGCCCGTCACGACGGCATCTCTTAGCACGCAACCGACTCGTCTGCGGAAGGGAGGTGAAGCTCCTGATGAACGTGTCTATTCCCCTGGTTCTCGTGCTGGCGATCGTCATTGTGGTCGCCGTGCGGTTCCTCAAGCTGCGGTTGTGGATGGCGCTGATCTGCACCGTGTTCGGTTTCCTGCTCGCCGCCACCGCGCTCGCCCCCGACATCAACCGCGGGCTCAGGGCCCTGTGGTCCTGGCTCACCGGCTCCTGACCTGCCCGCCGACCCGAAAGAGGTGATGCCCCAGTGCCCTACCGCCACCCATACCCCGCATCCGCTCTACAGGAGGTCATCAACCGCCACCGCACCGCCCGCCAGCTCATCGCGACCTTCGCCCGCTCCGCTCCGGCGCTGAACGACCTGTGGCAGCACGTCACCGCCGCCCTGCGCGACATCCCCATCCTCGTACAGGAGATCCGTCGCCTCCGGCACGAGGTCCGCACGCTTCGGCTCAGCCGAGCCAACTACCTCGCCGCCATCAACGCCGCCCTGAGCGCTCACACCGACGGCGAGCCCGACCCGCTGGCCTACCTGCGCGACGAAGTCGACGACCAGGCCATCCGCGCACGTCCGAAAGGGGGTTCCTGATGCGGCCACCGCTGAACGGGTTCACCTGGCAGGACAAACCAGAAGACGCCAGCACCTCTGATCAGGAGGGCCAGAACGCCGCAGCGGAGGCGTCCTTCGATCAGGAATCGGTAGCCGAGGACCGACCGATGACCGGGCCGCCGGTCGATCCGCCCGACGACCTGGAAGCGCTCCCCCACCGGTCCCAGACCGGTCGGGGGCGCTCTCCCATCCTCCCGCCGTGGACACGCACGCGCGCCGGCCGGCGCGCGATGCTGGCCTGGTGGGTCAGGCATTCCGGGTACGTGCTCGGCTATCACGCGGTCCGCCTGCCCAAGTACGCGACCAAGGCGCTCCTCTACACGCCGATCGGGTTCTTCGCCGGCATCGCCCGCGTACTGCGCTGGGCCAGCGCCGAGGAGGGCAACTGGGCGCTGCGGCAGGCCGCCGCCGACCGCAACGACCCGATGACCTGGCTCAAGCTTGACAAGCAACGGGAACGGCAAGCGCGCTGGCGCTGGTCAATGGTGCTCACGGTAACCGTACTCATGGGTGCCGCCGTGACTCTCGCCCTGGTGCTGGACGTGCATGTGCCGGTCTGGGCGCGCCTGGTGCTGATCGCCGTGCTGGTGCCGATACTGGCGCGTGTCGGCCGTCCGGAGGACAAGCCGATCACCGATCGAGTCAGCCAGGGGCCGCGCTACCGCAAACTCACGGCCGAGTTGGTACGGCGGGCCCTGCTCAGCACTGGCATTCAGGCGATCAACCAGGCTGTGGCCAGGGACCAGCACGCGATCAGTTTTCCAGAGGAGATCCACCGCGACGGACCTGGACACCTGGCCATCGTGGACCTGCCCTTCGGGGTGGAGGCCGCCGACGTGGTCGCGCGGCGCGGCAAACTGGCCTCCGGCCTGCGGCTCCCGCTCGACCAGGTGTGGCCGGACATCGCCACAGGCCACCCCGGACGGCTGGCGCTGTGGGTCGGCTACCAACCGGCCAGCACCATGGACGCACCGCCGTGGCCACTGCTGAAGAGCGGCAGCGTGGATGTGTTCCAGCCGTTCCCGGTCTTCATCACACCCCGCATGGAGACCGTGAACGCCATGCTGAGCTTCCGGAACTGGCTGATCGGCGGACAACCGGGTTCCGGCAAGACGTTCCTGCTGCGCCTGCTGGTGCTCGCCGCAAGCCTCGATCCTCGCGCCGAGATAAGGGGATATGAGTTCAAGGGCGTCGGAGACTTCAAGGCCGTGGAACCTGTCTGTGCCGAGTACGGCAACGGGCAGGATGACGAGACCATTGCCCGTGCCGCCGCGCTGATCAAGTGGCTGTACCACTCCGAATGCCAGCAGCGCGCCGCGAAGATCAGCCACTACCACGAGCTGGGCCTGGCGCCGGAGAACAAGGTCACGCCCGAGCTGGCCTCACGCAAGGGGTCCGGCCTGCATCCGCTTGTGGTGTTCCTCAACGAGGTACAGGAGCTGTTCCAGCACAAGGACTACGGCACGGAAGCCGGAGAACTCTGCGAAAAGGTGATCAAGCTCGGCCGCGCGCTGGGCGTGATCCTGCTGCTCGACACCCAGATTCCGGACAAGGACAGCCTGCCGACCGGCATCACCCGCAACGTCAACACGCGCGTTTGTCTGTCGGTACGCGATCAGGTCGCCAACGACATGATTCTCGGTACCGGCATGTACAAGGCGGGATACCGCGCCACCGTGTTCCAACCCGTTGACGACGCCGGCTGGGGCGTGGTCGTCGGCGTGGGCAAGCCCGGCGCCCGCCGTGGCTTCGAGGTCAACGGCGACCAAGCGAGAAGAGTCATAGATCGGGCGATCAGGGCGCGTACCGAGGCCGGCACTCTGCCCGCTCCCGCAACGCAGACCCGACCCGAACCGCCTACATATGACCTGCTGGCCGATGTTGTCACCGTCTGGCCGGACGGGGAAGACGCCGCATGGAACGCACAACTGTGCGAGCGGTTGACCGCCCTACGGTCAGAGGTCTACGGCGGCTGGCAATCAGAACAACTGACCAGCGCCTTGAAACCACTCGGCGTCAAGGTCGGCCCCATCGGCCGCCGCATCGACGGCAAGAAGCACACCCGGCGCGGCATCTACCGCGCCGAGCTCGCTCAAGCCATCGCGGGACGTAACCAGAACCGCCCTGCCGACTAGGCATGGAGCGTGCTTCCGGAAGCGGCTGTGCCTGCTTCCGGAAGCACCCCCGCTAGCACCCTGAGACATGACCTGACCAGGTCTGTAGCAGGTAGCGCCCTGCCCGTCCGCCATTTCGCAAACCAGCTCAGGAGGTGGTCCTGAACCTAGACACACTCGCTGCTGCCGCAGCAACCGCCGTACCCATCCTGCTCACACTCAGCTACGTCTACACCTGTTATGCGCGCCCGTTCCGCGAGCACCGCCGCTGCAACGGCACCGGCCGTATCCCCTACCTGTTCGGCCGTGGCTGGCGCTTCTGCCCCCGATGCCAGGGCACCGGCCTACGCCTCAGACTCGGCCGCCGCATCTGGAACCACCTCCGCCGACTCCAACGCGAGGCCGCCCTGCCCGACGACCAATCAACGAACCGAAGGAAGGTGACGCCCAACGAGCAGACAGAAGCCGGCGAAGGGAGGTGAGGCACCTGAAGGCGTACAAAGTCGAGGAGGTAGCTGAACTACTCGGTGTAGGACGAGACAAGATCTACGAACTGATCAGAACCCGCCAGCTCCGCAGCATAAAGATCGGACGGTCGAGAAGGATCACCGATCAGCATCTAGCGGACTTCATCGCATCCCTCGAACAAGTCGATCAAGACTGATTCCCGCAACCGCATTGCGCTGCAATGCACCCTGGTTCACACTCTCGGCTAGAACCCAGCGTCAAGCCCGAGACCTGAGGAACCGCCTTGCCCACAGAGAACTACACCTTGCGACTCGACAGTGACCGCCGCAGGCAGCTCCAAGAGATCGCAGAGGAACAGGATCGAGACATGGCCTACATCATCCGCAAGGCCATCGATGAATACATAGACCGCCACACAAAAGGTCCCGGCCTCCGCGAAGCCGGCGGTACGCCTCAAAAGCAGGCCGGGACGCGCCCCGCCAAAACCGAGTGAAGGGAGAGCGGATGGCAACAATTCACATCGGCAAGTACCAGGCCAGCATCTACCGAGAGGGGAAGGGCTACACGGGAGCTCTTTCTCTCGGATTCGACGCGCAGGGTAAGCGTCAACGCCCCAAGCGAAAGGGGCGAACGAAGGCCGAAGTCAAGGAAAAGCTCATCGCACTGGTCGAAGAGCTAGAGGCAGGTGTGACGACGGAGGAGGGCTACACCGTCGAAGACTGCATCAACGACTGGCTGGCGAGAGGGCTGAAGGCTCGCAGCCAGGGCACGGTAGCCAGCTACCGATCCATGGCCATCCATCACATCATCCCCCAGGTCGGTCAGATCAAGCTCAAGAAGCTGACTGCTGACGATCTTGACGACTGGCTGGACGAACGGGCGGAAGTACTCGCGACGCGGTCACTTCGCCTCATCCATCAAATCCTTCAGCGCGCCATACGCCACGCCCAGAAGCGAGACAAGGTCAAACGGAACGTCGCCGACCTCGTTGATATCCCAGAAGGGCAAGAGGGGCGCCCATCCAAAGCGCTGAACTTTGATCAGGCGGAGGCGGTTATCCGCGGTGCCCGGTCTTCTCCGCTCATGGCGTATGTCATCATATGCCTGCTCTGCGGGATCAGGACAGAAGAGGCTCGCGCCCTCCGATGGACGGAGGTGGATCTCAAAGAACAAACGGTAGCGGTTTATCGCTCCGAGCGAGTGAAAGGAGACACCAAGACCAAGAAATCACGGAGAGTTCTCAAAGTCGCCCAATGGGGCATCCAAATCCTCAATGAGCTCCACAAGGCCAGAGCAGTCGAACGCCTGGCATCCGGCGAACGAGGCGCGGATACTGCGCTGGTATTCCGACGGGAAGACGGACGCCCCTACGATCGCTGGTACGTCCGGCGCGAATTCAAGAAGATAACAACCGCCGCAGGCATCGGAGATGATTGGTGCCCGCGCGAACTGCGGCACAGCTTCGTGTCGCTGCTGTCCGCTCACAAGGTGGCGAGTGAAGAGATCGCCCGCCTCGTTGGTCACTCGTCAACGCACGTGACCGAGACCGTGTACCGGCAGGAGATCCGACCAGCGCTGACAGACGGCGCCGTGGTGATGGACAAGATCTTCAAGTCGCGAGCCGGGTAGAGCAGTGGCTCCCCGTTTGGCTCCCTAAGATCCGAAAAGGGGCACCAGAGAAACTCTGGCACCCCTTCCGACCAGCTAAAACTGGTCGGGACGACAGGATTTGAACCTGCGACCCCTTGACCCCCAGTCAAGTGCGCTACCAAGCTGCGCTACGTCCCGGTTGTGTCGGCCGCCCCCTGCGGGGCGGGACGTCATAACCTTAGCGCACATCGGAGGTAGGCGCGTACACGGAGAGCGGGAGCGGAGGGCGTGGTGGGGCGGAGGCCGAGCGTTGATCGGGCGGAGCTGGCGCGGCTGGTGGCAGGCGGGATGAGCGTGCAGGAGCTGGCCGCTCATTTCGGGGTGTCCGAGTCGGGGGTGCTCCAGGCCAAGCGGGCCGCCGGGCTGGCCAAGCCGATGCTCGACCACAGTGCCGCCGTACCGTGGAAGCTGGCGCGCGTGCACGCGCAGTCCGGGCCGGCGACGAACCTGCGGAACCTGTCGGCGGCGGCGCAGGGGAAGCCACCGGCGGCGGAGCGGTTGAACACGGCGCTGCGGTGGGCTCAGCGGCTCGTGGACGCGGGGCTCGACGTTCGGTACGACGCGGCTGAAGGGTTCAGTGAGGTTCCGGCGTCAGCTGCGGGCTCGCACGTCGCGACGGTGCTGGAGGCCGCCAGGAAAGGGCTTGCAGCTCACTGAGTACGCGAGTTTCGATGGCCTTGATCGTGGGCAGTCGCAGGTCTCATTACAGAGACCGGAGGCGAACATCAATGACCACCTTGATCTGGGTGGCCGTCGTCGTGGTCGCGGTGGTGGCGCTCGCCGCAGTGGGCTATGTCGTGCTACAGCAGCAACGCCGCAGCCGTCTCCGCGAACGTTTCGGCCCTGAGTACGAGCGTACGGTGGCCGAGAGTGACAACCGGCGTGAGGCCGAGCGGGAGCTCATCGCCCGCGAGCAGCGCCATTCCGAGCTCGACATCCGGCCGCTGCCGGAGGAGACGCGCGATGCGTACGCCACCCGGTGGACCGAGGTCCAGGAGCGTTTCGTCGACGCCCCCGGGTTCGCGGTGACCGAGGCGGACCAGCTCGTCACCTCGGTGATGGCGGAACGCGGCTACCCCACGGACGACTTCGAGCAGCGGGTGTCCGATCTGTCGGTCGGGCACGCGGCCACTCTCGACCACTACCGGACGGCCCACGAGATCAGCGGGCGGGCGGCCAGGAAGGAAGCCTCGACCGAGGAGCTCCGACAGGCCATGGTTCACTACCGCGCGTTGTTCGAGGAACTGCTGCACGAGACCACGCGAGGGCGGTGAACGTAGATGAGCAGCAGCAGAAGAAGTGAGGACGAGCTCAAGGTCCCGTCGCAGCGGTCGGACGATGCCGGCGGGGACGACGAGCACAGGGACCTCACCGACGGGACCGGCGACCGTCACGACGACACCACCGGGCGGCACGACGGCGGCTACCCGAACGACGCCGGTCACACCCCGGCGAGCCACGGGTACGCCCCCGCGGTCCCCGACCGGGACCATGACGACGAGCCGTCCTACAAGGACCCCTACGCGAGCACCGATGCCACCGGCGACCTGCCAACGGAGCCGCACCGCGAGACCCCTCTGGGACACGGCTCCGACCACCGCTCCCCCGACCCCGACCCCGCTCACGCCGGTGTCCCCGCCGACGAGACGCCCGGGCACGGGACCTCCCGGGACGTGCTGTCCGGAACCGGGGCACGCCACGACGACCGGTCCGACGACGTGCTGGTGCACAGCGACCGGTCCGACGACGTGCTGGTCCACGGCGACCGGTCCGAGGACAGGTCGGTGCACGGCGACCGGCCTCACGACGAGCTGGCTCATGACGGGCGAGCCCAGGACGACGACGTCCTGGTTCACGGGGAGCGGGACGACGACGATCTCGCGCGCGACGATCTGGCGCGCGACAACCTGACCCCTGCTGGAGCGGCCCGCGACGGGCTGACGACCGACGGCGGTCTCACCGACAGCCGTCGCACCGACAACGATCTCACCGACGGTGAGATCGGCGAGGGCAGGCGGCCGGTCGAGGGGGCTCCCCTCGAAGGGGCGCCCGTTCAGGGAGCACCCGTCGAGGGCGCTCCGGTCGATGACGTTCCCTCGCACGCGGCCCCTCAGGAGGTCGCCCTGTTCGACCAGGACCCCGCCGAGGTGCAGGCCCGCTGGCGGGACGTCCAGGCGTCCTTCGTGGACGACCCCGCCGAGGCGATCCAGCGCGCGGACGGCCTGGTCGGCGAGGTGGTGGAGTCGCTGACCAGCTCCCTCACCAGCCGTACCGGCGCTCTGCGTGAACGGTGGAAGGACGTCGACTCCCCCGACACCGAGGACCTGCGTCAGGCGTTCCGCGACTACCGCAACGTCCTGGAGCGGCTGCTGGCGCTGTCCACGCACAATCTGTCCGCTGAAACGAGGAGGTGATCGGCATGCTCGCAGTCGTCGCAGCGATCATCTTCGGGTTGGGCTTCCTGCTCGACCTCGTGGGTGTGAAGATCGGCGGGATCTCCGGCATGACGTTCGTCCTGCTGGGGCTGACCTTGCTGGCCCTGCATCAGGCAGGCGTCGGCACGGCGAGCATCCGCGGCGGGTCCGGCAACTGGCGCGGCCGCAGCCGCCGCTGAGCAGGATACCGACCAGCCGCTGAGCGCGCTGTCCGGGTGGGAGGCCGACCGGCCTCCCACCCGGAAACGCCCCAAAGAACTAAATAGCGCTAAATATCCAGAAAAAACCGGGCCAGGACGGGCGAAGAATCAGGTCACCCCTTACCAGGGAACCGCATGATCACGGTGCTCCCCCCGCTGCCCACCCTCAACGTGAAATCAGAGGACAGCAGCCGCGCCACCCACAAGCCCATCCCCCCCACCGCCCCCGGCAGCGGCCCCGGCTTCCAGAAGCCCTCGTCGTGCACCTCGACCACCAGGTCCCCGCTGATCACCCAGGTCCTCATGGCGGCCCGGTCGGCCCCGTGCGTGACCGCGTTGGTCGCCACCTCGTTGACCGCGATGACGAAGTCGCCGACCGCCTCCTCGGGCATCCCGACGGCGCGGGCCTCGTCCTCGGCGAACTGCCGGACCTCCGGCAGGTCCGGCAGGCGGAAGCGCAGCTCCTTCACGGGCACGCCGGGTGGCGGGCTCGTGAAGCCCGACTGAGGCTCGACGTCCTCGTTCACCCGGCGACTCGCCTTTCTCTCACCAGCCGGCCAGCGGCTAACCGACCAGCAGCTCACTGCGGAGCTGGTCGAGTACCTTACGGAGAATCCGTGAGACGTGCATCTGCGAGATGCCGAACTCGGCGGCGATCTCGGCCTGCGTCATGTTGCCGAAGAAGCGCAGCAGCAGGATGTGCTTCTCCCGGCTGGGCAGCGCGTCGATGAGCGGCTTGACCGCCTCGCGGTCGACCATGGTGCTCAGCGTGTCGTCGTCCTCGGGGATGACGTCGCCGAGCGAGGCCGCGTCGTCGTCGGTGCCGAGCGGCGCGTCGAGCGACAGCGTGCTGTACGCGGCCGAGGCGTCGAGAGTGAGCAGGACGTCCTCCTCCGAGATGTTCATCTTCGCGGCCAGCTCGGCCACGGTCGGGGACCTGCCGAGGTCCTGGCTGAGGTCGGCGACGAGCCGGTTGAGCTCGGACCGTCGCTCCTGGTAGAGACGCGGCACCCGGATGGCCCAGGTGCGGTCGCGGAAGTGCCGCTTGACCTCACCGGTCATCGTGACGACCGCGTAGCCCCTGAAGGCGTGGCCGAGGGTCGGGTCGAAGCCGTTGACGGCCTTCATCAGGCCGACGTACGCGGCCTGGAGGAGGTCCTCCAAAGGTTCGCCCCGGTAACGGTAACGCCTGGCGATTTCCATGGCCAGCGGCCGGTGCATCTCCACGATGCGCTCGCGCAGCCGTTCCCTGTGGCTGTCGGGTGTGTCTTCCCTGACCATCTCAGCCAGGAGTTCTTCCGCGGTCATCTCCTCGAGGACGTACTCCTGCACAGCCATCGCTGCTCCTCATATGGGTCGCAGGGCGGCCTCCGCCAGCAGAAAAGCCCAGGCAGAGGCACGCCTCGCTCTACTCTCGAGACGGAAGCCCTCTGCTGGACTTCGGTCCCAGTCTCCCCCCTGCCGCGGGAAGTATTCCTCGGTCGCGTGGTGACAGTAGGGTTGCTTCGTGACAATGCCCGAAAACGGCGAAGGGCCCGTGGCCGCCCTGAGCCTGACGTCGTCGACCGTCGACGAGATCACGGTCGTCAAGGTCGACGGCGTGCTCGACGCCACGACGCGTGAGCAGTTCGCCGACTACCTGTCGCTGGCCGGAGCCCACCTGATACTCGATCTGGCCGGGGTGACGTTCATGGATTCGCGCGCGCTCGGGCTGATCGTCCATCACTGGCAGACCAGCCTGGCGTCAGGAGCGCGGTTCGCCCTGGTGGGCGTGGAGTACTCGAAGTCGAAGGTGATGTGGATCACCGGGCTGGCCCAGCGCCTGCCGCTGTACGACACGCTCGACGACGCGCTGGCCGCCATCGGCTGAGGCTCTATGAGCGACGCGTCGACGACTTGCGCTGATGCTCCTCCACCAGGAGCCTGGCCAGATCGGCCACCTTGACCTGATGGTGCTGCGAGATCCTGCGCAGCTCCTCGAAGGCGGCCTCGGCCGTGCATCCGCTGGTCTGCATGATGATGCCCTTGGCCTGGTCGATGACCGACCGGCCGGCCAGGGCCTCCTGGAGCTGGGCGGCGTCGGTGCGCACCTCCTCGAACTCCCACATGTTCGCCATGGCCACCCCGACCTGCTCGGTCAGCATGTCGGCCAGCGAATGGGCGGCCTGCGGGGAGAAGGCACCCGGGCGTACGGAGTAGAGTCCGACGATGAGCTGCGCCGGCGCCACCTCGATGGGCACGATCAGTACCGAACGCACCCCCCAGCGGGTGGCCAGTGCGTTGTAGCGGGGCCAGCGGCTGTCGCTCAGCACGTCGGTCAGGCTCGCGCGGGCGCCGCTCTGGCGGGCCTCCAGGGACGGCCCCTCACCGATCTCGCGTTCGCCCTCGACCAGCATGATCAGCTCGCTGTGCGAGCCGGAGACCAGCACCCGCTGGTCGCGCCAGTGTTCGGCCGAGCCGCCCGAGCACCCGGGCACACCGGCCGCCAGCGCCGTGGTCAGGCCGCGCAGCACGCTCTCGGTGGAGGTGTCCTCGCCCAGCCGCCCCAGTGCCGCCAGGTCTCGGGCGAGCCCGGGAGTGATCATCGCCGTCGATTCCATAGCAAGAAGCCCCTACCCCTTATGGCTACCGTTATCCCCGGTGGCGTAGCGTCAAAGGATGACCATGCCGGACCTCGAACACGCTCTGGACGCGCTGGCGGGACGCGTGTCGTCCTTGCGTGAGGCGAGGACCGCCTACCCTACCGACCTCGCGCCCACGCTCGACGCCGCCCTGGCCGAACTGGACACCGCCGCCGAGTTGCTCGCCGAGGCGCGCGAGGCGCTGCGCAAGGCGCCCAAGCGCGCCGCGAGCAAGAAGGACGGCACCCAGCGGGAGCTGAAGCTGCTGCGCCAGGTGTTCCGGGCCTTCCCGGTGCCGGTGATCGTCCTCGACGGCGGCGGGGTGGTCCGGCGGATCAACCCGGAGACCTCGCGGGTGCTCGGCAGCCCCGACGGCTACCTGGTCGGGCGGTCGTTCCCGCTGCTGGTCGACGTCTCCAGGCGGGCGGCGTTCCGCTCGCACCTGAACTCGGTGCTGCAGACCGGGCAGCCGTCGGCGTTCGAGACGCGGCTGGCGCACCAGGGGCGCACGCACACCGTCCAGCTCGCGCTGACGCGGGTGACGATGCCGGGCGAGCCGCAGCAGATGGTGGCGGCCGTGGCGCTGCCCACCGAGGTGCAGCTGCCCGAGCCCGGGGGGCGGCGACCCGAGCAGTCCGACGGGGCGCTGCTGCTGGCCGCGTCCAAACGGCAAGACCTGCTGGCCAGGGTCGGCGGGCTGCTGCTGGACGAGGAGGCGCTGCTGCGTCCGGTGGCGATGCCGCGCACCACGCGCCTGCTGGCGGCCGAGTGGGCCGACTGGGTGATCGCCGACCTGGTGCGCGACGGGCTGCCGCGGCGTTCGGTGGTGGTGGCGCCGAAGAACCATCCGCTGGGCGACCTGGTGCGCCAGGTGGAGTCGGCCGACCCGGCCGGCGGCCAGGTGGTGATGCAGGTGCTGGAGCGCGGTTCGGGCGTGGTGCACGAGATGGTCGACGACGAGTCGCTGCTCGGCTTCACCGCCGAGGGGCCGCTGCTGACCGCGATGGGCGCCGGCTCGCTGCTGTCGGTGCCGATCGGGCAGTCCGACGGGGTGCTGACGCTGGTGCGCACGCACGACCGGCCGCCGTTCTCGCTGGCCGACCTCGGCGTGCTGCAGGACGTGGGGATGCAGCTCGGCCTGGCCGTCCGCGCCCAGTCGAGCTTCCAGAGCCGTTCGCGGGCCGCCGACGCGCTGTCGGCCAGCGTGGCCCCGCGCAACCTGCCCGACGTGCCCGGCTACGAGGCGTCGGCGGTCTACCATCCGGGTGCGTCGGTGGGCGCGGAGTTCTACGACGTGTTCCCGGTCGCGGGCGGCTGGGGGTTCGCCCTGGGCGGCGCGGCGGGCAAGGGTGAGGAGGCGGCCTCGGTCAGCGCCATGGTGCGCGGCGGGCTGCGGGTGCTCAGCACCTGGGAGACCCATCCCGACCTGGTGATGCGCAAGGTCAACGAGGCTCTGGTGGCGCAGGGCACGGGCATGTTCGTGATGGCGGTGGTGGGGTTCGTCAAGGGCCGGACGATCCAGCTCTCCTCGGCCGGCCACCATCCGGCGGCGCTGCTGCAGCCCGACGGCAACGTGCGCTTCGCGGCGGGCGGCGGCGTGCCGATGGGCATCTCCCCGGAGGCCGAGACGAACGTGCAGGAGCTGACCGTCTCCGTCGGGGAGACGCTGGTGCTCTACTCCGAGGGCCTGATCTCCTCCAGGAACGACGTCGGCGAGCCGTACGGCGAGGAGCGGCTGGCCGACGTGCTGGGCCGTTGCGCGGGCCAGTCACCGGCCACCGTGGTCAAGGCGGTGGAGGCCGACCGGCACGCCTTCTCGGGCGGCCAGGTGTGGGACGAGATCGTCGTCCTGGCCCTCAAGGGTGTCTGATCTGCGGGGGTTTGCGATCCGGCTAAACATGGGTATTGTCTTTCCGTAGAACAACGTGCCTAAGACGCAGGCACACCTTGAAGGCTTTTCCACGCTGAGGTGTGCCATGAATATTGCGATCGTCGCGTCCGCCAAGGGAAACCAGCGCCACCGTATCCTCTCCGTAGCACGCGAGCTGGGCCGCGAACACCACGTCACCATCTACTCCCGCCGTGACGACGCCGAGGGCAAGCCCAAGACGCGGGTGGCCCCGGGAGTCACTCTGGAGCAGATCGACGTGGGCCCGGCCAAGGACCTCACGCCCGAGGACGTCGTGCCGTACCTGAACGACGTGGGCGAGCACCTCATGAAGCGGTGGAACCAGGAGCGCCCGGACGTGATCCACGCCCACTCGTGGACCGGCGGGCTCGCCGCCGTGGCGGGCGCCAAGGGGTTGGACGTTCCGGTCATGCAGACCTTCCACACCGTGGACGCCGCGCACCAGAAGCTGGAGCGGGCACTCGGACGCCGGGCCAAGGCGGTCATCGCCGGCTCGGGCGACGAGGAGTCGGCGTTGATCAGGCTGGGTGTGCCGCGCGGGAACATCGCGATCGTGCCGCACGGCGTGGACACCGAGCGTTTCCAGCGGCGCGGGGCGATCGCCACCAAGGGCGCCCGCAAGCGGCTGGTGCACGTCGGCCCGCTGTCCCCCGAGCGCGGGGCGTACACGGCGGTGCGGGCGCTGCAGGGGCTGACGGACGTCGAGCTGGTCATCGCGGGCGGCCCCGAGCCCGA
Source organism: Nonomuraea sp. NPDC005730 (assembly GCF_040630865.1). Lineage (NCBI taxonomy): Bacteria > Bacillati > Actinomycetota > Actinomycetes > Streptosporangiales > Streptosporangiaceae > Nonomuraea > Nonomuraea sp. NPDC005730. The sequence goes on along the minus strand of NZ_JBEXYK010000003.1, from coordinate 479,856 downwards.
GGACCTGGACCAGGACAGGGACGCGCGCCGGCTGCGCGCCCTGGCCGAGCAGCTCGGCGTCGCCGACCGGGTGACGCTGCTGGGGCAGGTCAAGCGGGCTTCGGTGCCGAAGCTGATGCGCAGCGCGGACGCCGTGGTGTCGGTGCCGCGCGAGGCCGCGACGGGCGTCGTCGCGCTGGAGGCCATGGCCTGCGGCGTGCCGGTGATCGCCTCGGCCGTGGGCGCCCACCTCGACTCCGTGATCGACGGCGTGACCGGTCTGCTGGTCCCGCCGGACCGGCCGGCGCGCACCGCGCGGCTGGCCCGCGAGATCCTGTGCGACCCGACGCTGCGCACCGCGCTCGGGTACGCGGGCGCCGACCGGGCGCGCTCGCGCTACTCCTGGGAGCGCGTGAGCCAGGAGCTGGTCCGCGTCTACGAGTCCGCCTGCGTCTGACGGAGACGGCTGGAGACGGCTGGGGACGGCTGGGGACGGCTGGAGAGGCGGGCGGCGGAAGCCGTCGTCCGCCTCTCGCCGTTCCCAGGCGTGGCCCGGTGTGCCAGGGTGACGCCCATGGAGATCAGTGAGGCACGTTCGCTGGCACCCGCGCTGCGGCGGCTCCTTCAGGACGCCCACACCCTGATCGACGAGTCCCAGCCCCCCGCCGAGCTGGTGCGCCGGGTGACCGCGCACCTCGACTGCGGGCTGGAGGACCTGATCTGCGTCACGCGGAGCTTCAAGAACTGGGAGCACGCGAGCCTCCAGCGGGGCGTCGACGCGTATCTGGAGGCCCGGGGCGGGGCCGAGTGGTTCGGCGTGTCCGGGACCGGGCGCGAGCACTCCGACAGCATCGACGTCATCGCCATGTCCGCCCGCGCCGAGATGGTCGGCGTCGGCGCCGTCGACTACGCCACCGTGTCCGTCGGCCCGGAGGAGACGACCGAGGTGGTCTCGTTCGGGCTGGCCCTGACGCACGCGCCCGGCGGTGAGCCGATCGTGCTCGGCATGCGAGGAGCGGTCGAGAGGTACGGCAGGGACGACTGCCGGGTGGAGCTGATCGGGACCGCCCGCTCGGCCGCGACCGCCGCCGGCCAGGAGATCGAACGGCTGATGCGCGAGAACGACGTGCTGCGCGGCCAGATCCTCACCTTCGGCGTCTCCGAGCACCGGGGCAACCAGCTGGTGACGTTCCTGCCCCGGCCGTCGATCGACCCCGAGCAGGTGATCCTGCCCGAAGGGGTGCTGGAGACGATCGAGCGGCACGTCGTCGGCATCGCCAGGCACGCCGACGTGCTGCGCGCCCGCGGCCAGCATCTCAAGCGCGGCCTGCTGCTGCACGGCCCGCCCGGCACCGGCAAGACGCACACCGTCCGCTACCTGATGGGCCGCATGCCGGGCGTGACGGTCGTGGTCATGGCCGGTACGGGGCTGCGCTTCGTCTCCGAGGCGGCCGCCCTGGCCAGGCGCCTGCAGCCGGCCATCGTGGTCGTCGAGGACGTCGACCTGGTCGCGCACGACCGCCGCTTCTCCGAGGAGGGCAGCCCGCTGCTGTTCACCCTGTTCGACGCCATGGACGGCGTCGGCGCGGACGCCGACGTCACCTTCGTGCTCACCACGAACCGCGCCGAGGTGCTGGAGAAGGCGCTGGCCGACCGGCCGGGCCGGGTGGACCTGGCCGTGGAGGTGCCGCAGCCGGACGCGCGCCTGCGGGCCGCGCTGCTGCGCCTGTACGGCGGCGACCTGCTGGCGGAGGTCGACCTGGAGCCGCTGGTGGCCGGCACGGACGGGATGACCGCCTCGTTCTTCAAGGAACTGCTGCGCAGGGCCGTGCTGGAGGCGCTGCGCTCGGGCGGCCGGGCGGAGGCGCTGAGCAGGGAGCACCTGTCGGCGGCGCTGGAGGAGATGATGCGCGGCCGGGAGGAGCTGACCAGGGCGATGCGGGGCGGCGCCCAGCCTGTCCGGAAGGGGCCCTTGTTACCAGAGTGAGATCTTTGCTTCGATGGTCCGCATGTCTACTCGCGGTTCGAAGCGGGCGGCGGTGGCGGCGCTGATCACGGCCCTCACCCTCCCCCAGAGCGCACAGGCGGAGACGTCGAGGTGGGGCACCCCCGTCCTCGTCGAGAACTTCGACGGCTCCTCGGTCGACACGAGCAGGTGGATGGTCTACCACTCGCCGGACGCGGCCCGTAACCCCCGTACGGGCAGGGCCGCCACGGTCGCGGACGGGATGCTGCGCCTCAAGGGCGGCCGGTACGGCGGCAAGGACCTGTCCGGCGGCGTGGCCACCCGGCTCGCCCAGCGGTACGGCAGATGGGAGGTGCGGTTCAGGGCCGAGGCGGGCAACGGCTACACGCCGGTCGCGCTGCTGTGGCCCACCGCCCAGAGCGACGGCGACGGCTACGCCGAGGTCGACTTCGCCGAGATCGTGGACCCGCGCCGGCAGGGCGGCGGCATCTTCGTGCACGGCGGCCGCGGGCGCGCGCAACGGCAGCTGCGCGCCGACTTCACCCGCTGGCACACCGCCGCCGTGGACTGGCTGCCCGGCCGGCTGACGTTCTGGCTGGACGGCAGGAAGGTGTGGGACTACCGCGGCCGGTACGTGCCCGACGGCGACCGCATGGGCCTGGCGCTGCAGAACGACGTGGTGTGCGAGCCGCGCTGCCGCGACTCGTCCACCCCCGCGACGGTGTCGATGTACGTGGACTGGGTGAAGGTCTACCGGCCGTCCTGAGGCAGCAGCCTGGCCGCCTTCAGCCCGAGGTGCACGGTCAGCCGGTCGTCGCCGTCGGACAGGTCCCGGTGCAGGAGGCGTTCGGCCTTGCCCAGGCGGTAGTAGAGGGTCTGACGGTGGACGCCCAGCTCGGCGGCCGTCTTCTGGGCGTGGCCGCCGAGATCGAGGTAGACCTCCAGCGTCTGGGCCAGCTCGGCGTCGAGGGCGGCGGTCTCGGCGGCCAGCTCGCGCAGGTCGGAGCGGCCGAGGCGGGCCAGCAGGCGGTGCACGCCCAGGTCCTGCCAGCGGGCGATGGGGGCGTGCCGGGGGAAGTGCTCGGCGATGCGCAGCGCCTGGCGGGCCTCGCGCCAGCTCTGCCACGCCTCGGCCGGGTCGTTCCTGGGGGCGCCGATGCCGGCGGCGGTGCCGTACGCGCTCTGCAGGGTCTGGGCGACCTCTCCGGCCAGGTGGGCGGGGGCCAGCAGGGCGACGGGCGAGCCGGTGCGGGCCAGCACGCCGCGCGGGAGCGTCCAGAGGGCGGCCACGCGTTCGCTGGACTCGCGCACGGCGACGGCGGTGACCGGGCCGGGGATCTCGATGGAGGCCGCGGCGCGTTCCTCGGGGTCGGCGGAGAGCAGGGCGAGCAGGCCGCGTCCGAGGTCCTGGCGGCTCCTGGCCTCCTGGGCGAGCGCCGCGGCGGCCCTGGCGACCAGCGGCGCGACGCGGCGCAGCGCCTCGTCGGCGAGGCTGCCGGAGTCCAGCAGCCACAGGTAGCCGTAGGTGACCTCGCCGTGGCGCAGCGGCCAGCAGACCCGGGCCAGCACCTTGAGCTCGGCGTCGGCCGGGATCCTGACCGGGCCGCCGGCCCTGGCGATGCCGTAGCGTTCGAAGTAGTCGCGTACCTCGCCGGTGGCGCGTCGGCGCAGGATGGACTCCTGGCGGACCGTGTCGATGTCGCCGTGCTGGGCGCCGTAGGCGAGCAGCCGGAACGAGCGGTCCTCCAGCGTCGCGGACGCCCCGAGCGTGGCGGCGATCTCGTCGACGATTTCCTGAAGGTCGGACGTGTTGTGCATTTGTATGACAGCCTGCCACATCGATCGTTACGCGCGTTCATGGCCCCCTCTGACCTGGGGTTTCTAGACTTGAGACATGTTGGGTCAACTGCTCCTTGCCGCCTCCGGGAGCGGCGTCGTGCGCCGCTCCGTGTCAGGCTTCCCGCTCACCCGCAAGGTGGTGGACCGGTTCGTCGCGGGCGAGAGCGTCCAGGAGGCCCGGGACGCCATCGAACGGCTGCGTGACGCCAACCTGGCCGTGACCGTCGACCACCTCGGCGAGGAGACGCGCGACGCGCGCGCCGCCGAGACCGTGGCGCGGGCGTACGTGACGCTGCTGGAGGCGCTGAAGCCGCTGCAGCTCGGCAGCCGGGGCGAGGTGTCGGTGAAGTTGTCGGCCGTCGGGCAGCGGCTCGACGACGGCATGGCCCTGGAGCACGCCCGCGAGATCTGCGCCGCCGCCGCGGCCAACGGCTCGACCGTGACGCTCGACATGGAGGACCACACCACCGTCGACTCGACGCTGGGCATCCTGCGCAAGCTGCGCGAGGACTACCCGTCGACCGGCGTGGCGATCCAGGCCTACCTGTTCCGCAGCGAGGACGACTGCCGCGACCTGTCCCACGAGGGATCGCGCGTACGGCTGGTCAAGGGCGCCTACCGCGAGCCCGCCTCGGTCGCGCACCAGGGCAAGCAGGCCGTGGACAAGGCGTACGTGCGATGCCTGCGCATCCTCATGGCGGGGAAGGGTTACCCCATGGTGGCCACGCACGACGACCGGCTGATCTCCATCACCGAGCTGCTCGCCGACCGCTTCGGCCGGACTCTCGGCGACCACGAGTTCCAGATGCTCTACGGGATCCGGACCGACCGGCAGGAGGCCCTGGCCGGGGCCGGCCACACGGTCCGCGTGTACGTCCCCTACGGCGACGACTGGTACGGCTACTTCATGCGCCGGCTGGCCGAGCGCCCCGCCAACGTCGCCTTCTTCCTTCGTGCCCTTGGGGGTAAGTAAATGGATGCCATCAGCAACGTCCCCGTCCCCGTGAACGAGCCCGTGCTCGGCTACGCGCCGGGCAGCGCCGAGCGTTCGGCACTGGAGGACCGCATCAAGGAGCTGGCCGGCTCCCCCGTCGACCTGACCATGACCATCGACGGCGAGCAGCGGCTCGGCGGCGGCGCGCCCATCGACGTGGTGCAGCCGCACAACCATGCCTCCGTCCTGGGCCGTACCAACGACGCTACGGCTCAGGACGTGCAGGACGCCATCGACAGCGCCCTGCGGGCGGCGCCCGCCTGGCGGGCGCTGTCCTTCGACGAGCGGGCCGCGGTCTTCCTCAAGGCCGCCGACCTGCTGGCCGGCCCGTGGCGCCAGACGCTGAACGCGGCCACCGTGCTCGGCCAGTCGAAGTCGGCGCAGCAGGCGGAGATCGACGCGGCCTGCGAGCTGATCGACTTCCTGCGCTTCAACGTGGCCTACGCCCGTCAGCTCTACTCCGACCAGCCGATCTCGTCGCCCGGTGTGTGGAACCGGATGGAGTACCGGCCCCTTGAGGGGTTCGTGCTGGCGATCACGCCGTTCAACTTCACCGCCATCGCCGGAAATTTGCCGACTTCTGCCGCTTTGATGGGCAATGTCGTCGTCTGGAAGCCGTCGCCGACGCAGCAGCTCGCCGCGCACCACACGATGCGGCTGCTGGAGGCGGCCGGGCTGCCGCCGGGCGTGATCAACATGGTCACCGGCAACGGGCAGGCCGTCTCCGACGTGGCGATGACGCACCCGGCCCTGGCCGGCGTGCACTTCACCGGCTCCACCCCCACCTTCCAGCACCTGTGGGGCACGATCGGCGCCAACATCGCCTCCTACCACGGCTACCCGCGCCTGGTGGGCGAGACCGGCGGCAAGGACTTCGTGCTGGCCCACCCGTCGGCCGACCCCGCGGTGCTGTCGACCGCGCTGGTCAGGGGCGCCTTCGAGTACCAGGGCCAGAAGTGCTCGGCGGCCTCGCGGGCGTACGTGCCGCGTTCGGTGTGGAACCGCATGCGTGACGACTTCGTGGGCGTGGCCGAGTCGCTGACCGTGGGCGACGTGGCGGCCGACCTGTCGACGTTCATGGGCGCGGTCATCGACGAGCGGGCCTTCGCCAAGCACAAGGACGCCATCGACCGGGCGCGGGCCGCCTCGAACATCGACGTGCTCACCGGTTCGTACGACTCCGGCGTCGGCTACTTCGTCAAGCCGACCATCCTGGAGTGCGCCGACCCGACGGACGAGATCTTCGTCAAGGAGTACTTCGGGCCGATCCTCGGCGTGCACGTCTACGAGGACCGCGACTTCGACACGGTGCTCGACCAGATGGAGGGCATCGCCCCGTACGCGCTGACCGGCTCGATCATCGCCCAGGACCGGTACGCCATCGCCGCGGCCTCGGAGCGGCTGCGCTTCGCGGCGGGCAACTTCTACGTCAACGACAAGCCGACGGGCGCGGTCGTGGGCCAGCAGCCGTTCGGCGGCGCGCGGGCCTCGGGCACCAACGACAAGGCCGGCTCGATCTTCAACCTGATCCGCTGGGTGAACGCCCGCACGATCAAGGAGACGTTCGTCCCGCCGACCGACCACCGCTACCCGCACATGGGCTGACGCCCCCGAAGAGCCACGGCCGGCACCCCCACAGGGGTGCCGGCCGTCTCCAATTCCGTCAAGAACCGCCTTCGACGATCGTCAGCGAACTCTCCGCACCTCTGGCGAAGCCGGGAACCCCCGCCCTGTCCAGCGCAGCGAGGACGTCATGGGCGGTCATGGGCGGACGGCGTTTCCCCGCCGCCATCCGCGCGAGCACGCCCAGCACCTCACGCGGACTGCGGTCCGGCAGCGAGCGCAGGTAAGCGTCGGGAGCGCTGACGCTCGTCCCGTGGCGGCCGAGGAACGACGCCGGGAAGTCCGTGACGTTCCAGGTGACCAGGGTCCGGGCGTGACCTGCTGTCGCGGCGGCCATGTGATGGCGGTCGCTGCTCGCGCACGATCACACGTTCCCGTTCCGACAGCAGGTGATCGCTCCAGACCCACGTGTGCACGGCGTCCTCGGTCAGCGCGAGCATGAGGTCCATCAGCGAGAACGGGAACAGCACGTTGGTGTCGACGAAGACCCGCGCCATCAGCCACTATCCCTCGGGAGATCAGGAGGGAAGTTCCGCCTCTTCGGCGACCTCCATGATCCTGCGGCGGGCTTCGGCGCGACGCTCGCGGCGATCCTGGAACTCCAGGACGTCTTCCAGGCGGACGACCCGATGGCGACTGCCCGGGAGGCGTTGTGCGGGGATGTCGCCCTCGTCCAGCAGTCGCACGACGAAGGGACGCGACAGGCCGAGCAGCTCCGCGACCTCGTTGGGGCTCAACAGGACCTCGGCGGGCAGGGCCCAGACGGCGTGCCCCTTGCCGAGGTCGTGCGCCGCGGCGGCCAGGAGCGTGACCAACGAGCGTGGCAGCACGAGGTCGGTGCCGTCCGGCCCGCGCAGCACCAGCGACGCGTTCCCTGCGGCAGCCGTCGCCTCCAGATGTTCGAGCAGCTTGCGGTCACCGCTGTCGGCTTCGACGCGTGTCGCGCCGGCCAGGACGCCGCTGCGGGGCATGACCACCTCCGGCCCTCGATATCTGCAATAAGTGCAACCCACCTTCACCGAGAGGCGGGAGCGGGTGGCGTAATGTGCAAGGTTTGTGTCATTGACGCCAGCGCAGGGCCGCGACCAGCATGAAGACATGCAGCGACGGATCGTGATCGTCGTCTTCCCGGGCTTCCAGTTGCTGGACATGGCCGGGCCGGCGGACGTGTTCGCGACCGCCGACCTGATCGCCCGGGGGCGGGGTTACCGGGTCGAGGTGGCCGGGGTGGAGGCGGGGGCGGTGAGCGCGTCGAACGGGGTCACCGTCATGGCGGGGGCACTCGGCGAGGTCTCAGGGCCGATCGACACGCTCCTGGTGGCCGGCGGGCTGTCGGTGCCGCGGCAGCTGGAGGACCGCACGCTGGTCGGGGCGATCGCCGGCCTGGCCGCGCGGGCCGGGCGGGTGGCCTCGGTCTGCAACGGGGCCTTCCTGCTGGCCGAGGCCGGGCTGCTCGGCCGGCGCCGGGCCACCACCCACTGGCTGTCCGCCGACGACCTGCGCCACCGCTACGCCGACGTCGAGGTGGACCCCGATCCCCTCTACATCGAGGACGGCAACGTGTGGACCTCGGCGGGCGTGCTGTCCGGCGTGGACCTCGCGCTCGCGCTGGTGGCCAGGGACCACGGCCACGAGCTGGCCCGCGACGTCGCCCGCGGGCTCGTCGTCTACCTGCACCGGCCGGGTGGCCAGAGCCAGTTCAGCGCGCCGATGCGGGCCATGACGCCGCGCAGCCTGCCCCTGCGGGAGCTGCAGGGCTACATCGACGCCAACCCGGCCGCCGACCTGAGCGTGCCCGCGCTCGCCCGGCGCGTCGGGATGAGCGAACGGCACTTCTCCCGCGTCTTCACCGAGCAGACCGGCCTGCCACCCGGCCGGTACGTCGAACGCAGCCGCGCCGACGCCGCCAGACGTCTCCTGGAGGTCACCGGGCACCCCCTGGAGACCGTGGCCAGGGAGGCGGGCCTGGGCACGCCGGAGACCCTCTACCGCGTCTTCCGCCGCCACTGGCGGGTGTCGCCGGGCGAGCACCGCCGCAGATTCCAGTCGAAGGAGAAATGACACCATGCATGTGGCAATCCCGCTCTATCCCCGTTTCACCGCCCTCGACGCGGTCGGCCCCTACACGGTGCTGGCGTTCGCGCCCGGCGTCACGGTGACGTTCGTGGCCGGGGAGGTGGGGCCGGTGACCGACGACCAGGGCACCCTGTCGATCGCCGCCACCGCCTCCTACGCCGACCTGCCGCGTCCCGACGTGGTGATCGTGCCCGGCGGGCCCGGCACCGCGGAGGCGATGTCGGACGAGGCGCTGCTCGGCTGGCTGCGCGAGGCCCACGAGCACACGCGGTGGACGACGTCGGTGTGCAGCGGCTCGTACGTGCTGGGCGCGGCGGGGCTGCTCAAGGGCGTGCGCGCGACCACCCACTGGGCGGCGCTGGACGGCCTGACGGGCGTCGGCGCCGAGCCGGTGAGCGAGCGCGTCGTCACCGAGGGCAAGATCGTGACGGCCGCCGGGGTGTCGGCCGGGATCGACATGGCCCTGACCCTGCTGGCCCAGGCCGACGGCGTCGAGACCGCCCAGGCGGTGCAGCTCGCGATCGAGTACGACCCGCGCCCGCCGTTCGACGCGGGCTCGCCCGCCAAGGCGCCCGAGGGCACCGTCGAGCGGGCCATGAGCCTGATCTCCTGACCGTCCGGCCGCGGCGCCCCCGTCCCTCCCGGGACGGGGGCGCCGCGCGTTGCGGGGGTCAGGGCCGGTCCGCCGGGGGCGGGTCGCCCGTGGCCCCGAGCGGCAGGACGTCGAAGTGCACGACGACGTGGGTGCCACCGGCGGGGGTGTCCCTGCCGTCCGACAGGCGGCGGAAGCGGTCCAGCACCTTCAGCACCCGGTCGCGCAGGTCGGCCGTCTCCTCGGGGGTGAGCCGCAGCGAGCGGCGGGCGAACACGCTGGCCTGCATCCATTCCTCGGCGGCCTGCGCCGAGCCCTCGCGCCAGCGGGTCAGCTCCGCGCCGCGCTGCCGGACCATGTCGTCCAGCAGGAACTCCAGGGCGTCGGCCTCCTCCGGGTGGTCCCTGGCCGGCCCGAAGCTGAAGCCGCCGGGCGTGATCCGCCAGTACTTCTCCTTGCCCCGGCCCAGTTCGGGCGCGATCTCGATCATGCCGTGGCGGGCCAGCTCGCGCAGGTGGTAGCTGGTGGCCCCGGTGTTCTGCCCGAGCAGGCCGGCCAGGCCGGTGGCGGTGGCCGGGCCGTGCTCGTCGAGCAGCTCGTAGATGCGCAGCCGCAGCGGGTGCGCGAACGACTTCAGCGCCTTCGCGTCGAGGGTGCGGGCGGAGAAGCTCTTGCCTTCTGTCACTGTGCAAGCCTATCTTTGCAAAGGAATCTATGCACACTTTTCCTTACACACTATCGGGGTACACCGTGAACCGTCTCGGCCGGGCCTTCTGGTTCCTCTGGTCGTCCACCGCGCTGTCGAACCTGGCCGACGGTGTCCTGCGGGTCGGCGCGCCGCTGCTGGCCGTGTCCATGACCCGCTCCCCCACGCTGGTGTCGCTGGCCGGGGCCGCCGCGACCGCGCCCTGGTTGCTGTTCGCGCTGCACGCGGGGGCGGTCGCCGACCGGGTCGACCGCCGCCGGGTCATGACGCTGGCCAACACCGCGCGTACGGCGGTGCTGGCGGTGGCGGCGCTGCTGGCGACGGCGGGCCTGCTGAACCTGTGGACGCTGCTCGCGGTGGTCTTCGCGGCCGGGGTGAGCGAGGTCTTCGCCGACACCTCGGCGCAGTCCGTCCTGCCCATGACCGTCGCCAAGGACGATCTCACCAGGGCCAACGCCCGGATCGTCGGCGTCCAGACCGTCGGCAACGACTTCGTCGGCGCGCCGCTGGCCGGGCTGCTCGTCGGCCTGCTGCCCGCCGCCCTCTTCGGCGCCCCCGCCCTGCTGTACGCCGCCGCCGCCCTGCTGCTGACCGGCATGGCCGGCTCCTTCCGGGCCGCTCCGGCCACGTCCGGGCCGCGCCGGCCGCTGCGCGCCGACATCGGCGAGGCGCTGCGTTACCTGTGGGCTCACCGGTTCCTGCGCAGGCTGGCGATCTCCGCGGGCATGCTGAACCTGGCCAACGCCGGATACTTCGCCGTCTTCGTCCTGTGGGCCGTCGGCGACGGGTCGCGCATCGGCCTCGACCCGAGCGGCTACGGCCTCATGATGACGGCGTTCGCGGCCGGCGCGGTGCTCGGCTCGCCGCTGACCGGGCCGGTCACGCGACTGATCGGCGAGAGCGGCACGCTGGTGGGGGCGTGGCTGATCAGCAGCCTGCTGCTGCTCGTCCCCATGCTCGTGCCGTCGCCGTGGGCGCTGTACCCGGTCGCGGTGGTGTGGGGCGTGACGGGGGCGGCGGCCAACGTGCTGGTCGTCTCGGTCCGGCAGCGGCTGATCCCCGGCGAGATGCTGGGCCGGGTGAACTCCGCCTACCGGCTGGTCGGCATGGGCGGCATGCCGGTGGGCGCGGCACTGGCCGGCGTGGTGGGCGACCTGTTCGGGCTGGCCACCGTGCTGGCCGGGGCAGCGGGGCTGTGCCTGGTGGCTGTGGGGCTCGTGTGGCGCGCCCTGCCTGGGCGAATTTCTGCGGCGCTGACCAGCGAACCTACGCTTTCCGACATATCCAGATCACGTTAGGCACCCTATGCCGCGTACGGAGATGACATGATTATCCCCGAGCTTGAGGGGATGGTATGCGGGAGATCGGCGGACGGTACCTCCTGAACGAGGAGGCCGGTCGTGGGGGTATGGGAGTCGTCTGGCGGGCGTTCGATCGGCTCCTCCACCGAGAGGTGGCGTTGAAGGAGCTGACTCTGGCCGGTGAGGCCGAGATGGTTCGCCGCCGGGTGCTGCGTGAGGCCCGGATGGCGGCCGGCCTGACGCACCCCAACATCGTCACGGTCCACGACCTGATGGAAGTGGGCGGCAAGCTCTGGATCGTGATGGAGTACCTGCACGGGCTCTCACTCCACCAGCTGCTCTCCCAGGTGGGCACACTGCCCGCGCAGTCGGTGGTGGCGATCGGGCAGCACCTGCTCGCCGCGCTGCGCACCGCGCACAAGGCCGGCGTGCTCCACCGCGACGTCAAGCCCGCGAACGTGATGCTGACCGGCGACCGCGTGGTGCTGACCGACTTCGGCATCGCCACGGCCGAGGGCGACATCCGCATGACGACCTCGCGGCGGCTGCGCGGCACGCCCGCGTTCATGGCCCCGGAGCGGCTGCACGGCGGGCCGGCCAGCAAGGAGGCCGACATGTGGTCCTTCGGCGCGACGCTCTACAGCGCCGTCGAGGGCCAGCCGCCCTACCCCGGGCAGGACGCGGCCACGGTGCTCGGCATGGCCCGCAGCGGCCCGTACCCGCCACCGCGGCGGGCCGGGGTGATGCGCCCCCTCATCGAGGGGCTGCTCCACCACGACCCGGTGCGCCGCTACACGCCGGAGCAGACGGCGGGCCTGCTGGCGGGCATGCGCGCCAGCGCCTACCAGGCCGCCATCTGAAACCGGCTCCGGCGGGCTCAGTCCTTCTGCGCGCGGGCCTCGGCCTCGGCGGCGTCCATGGCGGCCGCCTCCTCGGGGGTGGGCGCGGTGCCGCCCAGGTGCGCGGGCTGCCACCACACGCCCGGCGGCACCTCGGGGTAGGTGCGCTGCGCCCGGTCGACCAGCTCCGACAGGCGCGTGTGCAGGTCGACGGTGTGCTGGTTGACGTCTTCGCCGCGCTTGGGGTGGAACGGCTCGCCCACCAGGATGGTGATCGGCACGTGCCGCTGGGTGAGCTGCTTGGGACGGCCCTTGGTCCACAACCGCTGGCTGCCCCACAGGGCGACCGGGACGACCGGCACGTTGGTGGCCTGGGCCATGCGGATGGCGCCGTTCTTGATCTCCTTGACGGTGAAGGAGCGGCTGATCGTGGCCTCGGCGAAGACGCCCACCACCTCGCCGGCCTTGAGCTTGCGCAGCGCGGTGGCGTACGAGCCTGCCCCGGCCCCGCGGTCGACCGGGATGTGGTGCATGCCGCGCATCAGCGGCCCGGAGACACGGTGGTCGAAGACGTCCTGCTTGGCCATGAAGCGCACCAGCCGCTTGGACGGCAGCGCGGCGAACCCGGCGAAGATGAAGTCGAGGTAGCTGATGTGATTGCTCACCAGCACCGCTCCCCCGGTCCGCGGCACGTGCTCGGTGCCCTCCATGTGGAAGCGGTAGTCGAGCACGCGAAAGAGGGTCCGCGCGGCGGTGATCACCGGCGGGTACACAATCTCAGCCATGAGCAGAAGGTAGCCTACTCACGCCGGTCGGCAGGCCACTCGGGAGACCCGTACCCGCCCGGAAAAGATCGGCTCTGGTCACGAGATCGTAGGACATCGTCCCTGTTCACGCGGCGGCGCTTGCCCTCCCGTGAGAACGGGCAGATGTTTTGACCATGAAGAAGCTCATCAACACCGCCGACTCCGTCGTGGAGGACGCGCTGAACGGCATGGCCGCGGCCCATCCCGCGCTGAGGGTCCAGGACCGCGTGGTCTACCGGGCCGCGGGGCCGCGCCCCGGCAAGGTGGGGCTGGTGTCGGGCGGCGGCTCGGGCCACGAGCCCCTGCACGCCGGGTTCGTCGGCCACGGCATGCTGGACGCCGCCTGCCCCGGCGAGATCTTCACCTCGCCCGTGCCCGACCAGATCATCGACGCCACCAGGGCCGTCGACGGCGGCGCCGGCGTGCTGCACATCGTCAAGAACTACACCGGCGACGTGCTCAACTTCGAGATGGCCGCCGAGCTGGCCGAGGACAACGACGTCGCCTCCGTGCTGGTCGACGACGACGTGGCCGTCCAGAACTCGCTCTACACGGCCGGGCGGCGCGGCACGGGCGCGACGTTGTTCGTGGAGAAGATCGCGGGCGCGCTGGCCGAGGAGGGCGCGCCGCTGACCGAGGTGGCCAGGGTCGCCGCCGAGGTGAACGAGCGCAGCCGGTCGTTCGGCATCGCGCTGACCTCGTGCACGACGCCGTCGGCGGGCAAGCCGACGTTCGACCTGCCCGAGACGGACGTGGAGCTGGGTATCGGCATCCACGGCGAGCCGGGCCGCACGCGGGTGCCGATGGCCTCGGCCCGCGAGCTGGCCGCCGTCGCCATGGAGGCCCTGCACAGCGACCTGCCGCTCCGCGGCGACCTGCTGGTCATGGTCAACGGCATGGGCGGCACCCCGCTCATGGAGCTGTACGTGCTGTTCGCCGAGGTCGCGGCGTTCGTGAAGGGCAAGGACGCGCGGGTGGCCCGCTCGCTCGTCGGCAACTACGTGACAAGCCTGGACATGCAGGGCTTCTCGGTCACCGTGTGCCGGGTCGACGACACGCTCACCCGGCTCTGGGACGCGCCCGTCGAGACACCGGCGCTGCGCTGGGGGCGTTGATGGACACCCGCTTCTTCGCGGACTGGCTCGACGAGGCGGCCCGGCTGGTCCGCCACGGCCGCGGGCGGCTGACGGAGCTCGACGCGGCCATCGGCGACGCCGACCACGGCGCGAACCTCGACCGCGGCTTCACCGAGGTCGCCAAGGCACTGGCCGACCGGCCGCCGGGCTCACCCGGGCAGGTGCTGACCGACGCGGGCACGGCCCTCATCCGCCGCGTCGGCGGCGCCTCCGGCCCGCTGTACGGGTCGATGTTCCGCCAGATGGGCCGGACGCTGGAGTCCCCGGTGACGCTGGCCCGCTTCGAGGCGGCGTTCGAGGAAGGGGTGGTCGCGCTGGAACGGCTGGGCAAGGCGGTCCTGGGCGACAAGACCATGGTGGACGCGCTGGTCCCGGCCTCCCGGTCGCTGGCCCTGGCCGTACGGGACGGCATCGGGGCGCTGGAGGCGTTCGAACGGGCGGCGGACGCGGCGGCCGAGGGCGCGCGGGAGACGATCCCCCTCCAGGCCCGCAAGGGCCGGGCCAGCTACCTGGGCGAACGCAGCGTGGGACACGAGGACCCGGGAGCGGCCTCGGCAGCCCTGATCATGCGCGCCCTGGCCACGGTGGCCCGCAACCGGGCAGAAGGCCGGAACCAGACAGAGCGCCGGACAGCGGCGGAGGGCCAGGGGCGGGCGGAGGGCTGATGGTCGGGGTGGTGCTGGTCTCGCACAGTGCCGGGCTGGCGGCCGAGACCGCGGCGCTGGCCCTGGGGATCGCCGCGGAGCCCGTGCCGGTGGCGGCGGCCGGCGGCACCGCGGACGGCGGCCTGGGCACCAGCTTCGACCTCGTCGAGCAGGCCGTGCGCAGCGTGGACCGGGGCGACGGCGTGCTGATCATCCCCGACCTCGGCAGCTCGGTGCTGACCGCCCGGCTGCTGGAGGAGGACGGGCGCGTCGTGATCGCGGACGTGCCGTTCGTGGAGGGGGCGGTGGCGGCGTGCGTGGCGGCGTGCACGGGCGGGTCGCTGGCGGAGGTGCTGGCCGCCGCCGAAGAGGCCCGCACCTACCGCAAACTCTGACCGCTCCCCGGCACCCGCCCCGGCCCCGCCGTTCTCCTCAGTGGCCCTTGAAGGCCTCCTCCAGCCACCAGGAGCCGTGCTCGCCGGTGATCTTGGCGTGCACCAGCAGCGGGCGGTCCCTGGGCCCCTTGAGCCATTCGGCCACGCCCGCCAGCCCGGCGGCGTCCGTGACGGTCACCGCCGCGAACCCGTGGCCCCGGGCGATCGCGGCCAGGTCGGCGGGCGGGAAGCGGACCGTGCCGAGCGGATGCCCGTGCGGCCCGAAGTGGTGCACCTCCGCCCCGTACGCCTCGTCGTCGTAGACCACGACCACCATGGGCAGCCCCAGCCGGACGACGGTCTCCAGCTCGGCGATGCCCATGAGCGCGCCGCCGTCGCCCAGGGCGGCCACGGGGAGCCGGTCCGGACGGGCCAGAGCGGCCCCGATCGCGGTCGCCAGGCCGAGCCCGACCGACTGGAACGCCTGGGTGAAGCAGAACCCGCCCGCGTCCGGCACGTCCAGGAACATCGAGGGGTACCCCATGAAGTTGCCGGAGTCGACGGACACGACGCGCTCACTCGGGAGCAGGTCGTCCAGGGCGATGGTGAGCGTCCTCGGGTCGATGCGGCCCGCGCCGCTCTCGTCCCGGTACGGCACCGCGCGCCAGCGTCCCTCGTCCCTGATCCGCCGGGCCAGCTCGGCCGACCGGTAGCCCGGCGCGGCGCCGCCCGGCCCGGTGAGGGCCGCCGCCACGGCCCGGACGTCCCCGACCACCCCCAGGTCGGCCCGGACGTGCGCGCCGACGGCCGCCGGGTCGAGGTCGACCTGGGCCACCTTCGCCTCCGGCGGGATCAGCGAGCCGTGCCGGGTCGTCCACATGTTCAGGGCGCAGCCCCAGCCGACGATCAGGTCCGCGCCGCGGATCAGCTCGGCGGCCAGCGGGGTGGCGAAGCCGCCGCTCACGTCGAGGTCCCAGGGGCTGCCGCGGAACAGGCCCTTGGCGACGGCGGAGGTGGCCAGCAGGGCGCCGGTGCGGTCGGCCAGCGCCTCCAGCTCACGGCGGGCGTGCCGGGCGCCGCGGCCCGCGACGAACACCGGCCGCCGCGCCCCGGCCAGCAACCGCCCGAGCTCGGCCGTCGCGTCCCCCGCATCTGACCGGTCCGCGTCGGCCGCGCCGGGATCGTGCCGTCCGGCCGTTCCCGTCCCCGCCGCGCCGGTCAGGACAGAGCCGGGGGCGCGGGAGCCCGAGGGGGCGGACTGCACGTCGAGCGGCAGGTTCAGCAGGACCGTGCGGCGTTCCAGGGCGGCCACGCGGAAGGCTTCGAGCGCCTGCTCCTCGGCCCGCGCGGCGTCCGTGAGGCGCATGGGGACCGCGCCCACCGCCGCGGCCAGGGCGTCCTGGTCGACGTGGAAGTTGGAGCGCGCGTCCGTCGCCTCACCGGCCAGGACGATCACCGGCGTACGGCTCTTGGCCGCCTCGGCGATCCCCGTCATCGCGTTGGTCAGCCCCGGCCCCTGGTGGACCGTGACGACGCCGACCTCGCCGCTCATCCGGGCGTAGGCGTCGGCCATGGTCGCCGCCCCGCCCTCGTGCCGCGCGGCGACGAACCGCACGCCGTGCTCGACCAGCGCGTTCGTGACATGGAAGTTGCCGCTGCCGACCACCCCGAACGCCGTGCGGACGCGGGCGGCCAGCACCCGGCCGACCGCCGCGGCCGCCGTCTCCGGGACGGTCAACGTTCCACCAGGGCCAGGACGCGGACGGGGCTGCCGGAGCCGCCGACGATGGGCAGCGGCGGGGCGACCACGGCGGCCCCGGTCACCGGCAGGCGGTCGAGGTTGCGGAGCTGGGTCAGGCCGTACTTGCCCGCGCCGAGCAGGAAGGAGTGACAGGGGAAGGGCGGGTCGAAGGAGTGGGCGGCCCCGGCGTCGGTGCCGACGGTCTCCACGCCGAGCCCGAGGATCGGGGTCTCGGCAGCCAGCCAGGAGGCGCACTCGACCGAGATGCCCGGGGAGTGCGGGCCGGTCTCGTCGGCGTTGAGGAAGGCGGCCTGGTCGGCGGAGCGGGCGTCCCAGCCGGTGCGGTAGAGCAGCCAGCCGCCGTCGGGCAGCGGGCCGTTGGCGCGTTCCCATTCCTTGACGTGGTCGATCTGCAGGAGGAAGTCGGGGTCCTTGGACGCCTCGGCGGCGAAGTCGAGCACGACCGCGGGCGCGATCAGGCTGCGGACGGGCACCTGGGAGACGTCCTGGCCGTCGCGGGCGGTGACCCAGTGGACCGGGGCGTCGAAGTGGGTGCCGGAGTGCTCGCCGGTGTGGATGTCGTTCCAGTACCAGGCGGGGCCGCGGTCGTCGTAGCGGCTGATCTCCTCCAGCCGGAACGGGATGGTGTTGCCGAACGGCTCGGGCAACTGGAGGATCGGCGTCTCGGAGGAGAGGGGCGCGGTGAGGTCGACCACCTCGATCGCGCCGCCGCGCACGCTGTCCAGGAAGCTCTGCAACACCGACATGTCATCCTCCTTGTTGGGCTGAGCGCATCCTCCTCCAGCGGGACTCACCTGCGCAACGACGCGGGAAGGCGGTCTTCACAGTTCCTTCCAGGCGGGTTGGGCGGCGGTGCCGCCGGCCGCGCGGGTGGACAACGATCCGCAGGCCACGGCCACGTCGAGGCATTCGCGCCGGCTCATCCCGCGCAGCCTGGCGGCGAGGTAGCCCGCGTCGAAGCTGTCGCCCGCGCCGACGGTGTCCACGGGTTCGACGGGCCTGGCCGGAGCCCGCGTCACCAGGCCTGACTCCCAGGCCAGCGCGCCGTCCGCGCCGTCCTTGACGACGACGGCCGGCCCGAGTGCGCCCAGCCGCGCCGCGACGGCCTCCAGCGGCCCGTCACGGACGCCGGTCAGGCGGGCCGCGATCGCCCTGGCCTCGCCGGCGTTGGGCAGGAACACGTCGGTGGCGGCGAGCACGTCCGCCAGGCCGTCCCAGCGGCCGGCCGGGTCGTCGTTGGTGTCCAGCGAGGTGGTGGCGCCCGCCGCGCGCAGCTCCGCCAGCAGCGCGGGCAGCCCGTCCGCCAGTCCGGGCTGCAGGAAGTACGACGACACGTGCACGTGCCGGGCCAGGCCGCGCGGCACGTCCCCGGCGGTCAGGTACGGCAGGCAGCCCGGCGAGGTGAGGATGGCCCGGTCCGTCCCGTCGGCGAGCACGACGGTCATGGCCGTGGGCCGGGGGTCGGTCACGCAGTGGGAGACGTCCACCCCGCGCTCGGCCAGCGCGCCGAGCACGAAACGCCCCGCCGCGTCGTCGCCCACGCGGCCGGCGAAGGCGGTGCGCAGGCCGAGCCTGGCGGCCCCGCACGCGGTGATCGCGCCTGACCCGCCGAGAACCAGGTCGCCGCCCGCGACGAGCCGTTCGCGCTGGCCGTACGCCAGCTCGCGCGGCGCGCCCGACAGCACGATGTCGGGATTGGCGTCGCCGACGACCAGGAGGTCGAACCCGCCGGCCATGGCGGCCGTCACGCCTTGGTCCACTGTGCGCATCCGGCGGTCTGGAACGCCTTGTCGCCCGGCTCGATGGTGACGCTCGCCGGCCCGGTCGGGGCACCCGCGTTGATCACCGAGCCGAGGTCGGGGGACGTGCTGTTCAGCCGGGCCCAGAAGCAGTTCGTGGAGCCCGCGACGGGACCGGTCGTGCGGTACATGCCGGGCTGGATGTCCACGCCCACGACGAACGTCCGCATCCCGGCCGTCGGCCCGGTCTGCGCGGGACCGGGCTGTGTGGGTCCGGTCTGTGTGGGTCCGGTCTGCGTGGGTCCGGTCTGCGTGGGTCCGGTCTGCGTGGGTCCGGTCTGCGTGGGTCCGGTCTGTGTGGGTCCGGTCTGCGTGGGTCCGGTCTGCGTGGGTCCGGTCTGGGCGGGCCCGGTCGTGGGCGGCGTGGCGGAGCCGGTTCGAGCGGGACCGGTTTGAGCGGGACCGGTCTGGAGGGGGTCGGTCTGCGGGGCGTCCGTCGGGGCGTCCGTCGGGGCGGGCGGGGTGGCGGGGCCGGAGGCCGAGGGCGGGCCGGTGCCCTCGACCGTCACCGTGACCCTGGGGGCCGGCGAGGCCGACGAGCCCTCCGCGCCGTACCCGACGAAGACGCCCAGGATGAAGGCCACCACGGCGGCCAGCCCGGACACGAGCAGGATGATCGGCGGACTGCTCGTCGCCCGAGGGGGCTCAGGGGGGCCGTACGTCACGGACCCAAGGGTGCCATCCCCATCGACGCCCCTGTCAACGCCCCTGTCAGCGGTGAAGGTAGTCGACGAGCGACGCCTTCTCCGTCTCCAGCTCCTCGATCGCGCTCTTGACCACGTCGCCGATGCTGACGATGCCCACCAGGCGGCCGTTCTCGACCACGGGCATGTGGCGGAACCGGTGTGTGGTCATCGTGCGGCGCAGCTCGTCGACGTTGTCGCCGGGCCCGGCCGTGCGGACCTCGGTCGTCATGATCGAGGAGACCGGCGCGTCGAGGATCTCCGGGCCCCGGTCGTGCAGCCGCCGCACCACGTCGCGCTCGGAGACGATCCCCTGGATCGTCGTGCCGTCGGTGGAGACGACGACCGCGCCGATGTTGTCGTCGGCGAGCTTGCCGAGCAGTTCCCGCACCGTCGCCTCCGGCGCCACCGTGGTAACAGCGCTTCCCTTGTTGCGCAGGATCGTCCCGATGAGCATGTGCACCACCTCTGCTCCCAATGTCCCCGGCCGAAGGCCGGCTTATGCCCGGTCCTCACAGGCAAACAACCGAGTGGGGACCCCGTCAAGCGGTCACGTAGGCTGACTTGCCGCATCTCCGACGACGTGGAAGGCATCGATGACCGAGCAGCTCAACACCGGAAGCCACGACCTGCCCATCACCCCGCAGCTGGCCGCGTTCATGCGCACCGGCTGGGCCGACACCCGGCGCACCGGCGTGACCGCGCTGCCGATCGCCCCCTGGGCGGCCCGGCGCAGGGCGGCGCTGGCCGCGCGTTTCCCCGGTGAGCGCCTGGTCGTCCCGTCGGGCACGCTCAAGGTGCGCAGCAACGACAGCGACTACCGGTTCCGGCCGCACAGCGCGTACTCCTACCTGACGGGCGCGGGCGAGCCGGGCGACGTGCTGGTCATCGAGCCGTCCGGGCAGGCCGTGCTGCACGTGCGCCCGCGCTCGCCGCGCGAGGAGGGCGAGGAGTTCTACCGGGACCGCCGCTACGGCGAGTTCTGGGTGGGCCGCAGGCCCGACCTGGCCGAGGCGTCGGAGCTGTACCAGATCGAGTGCGCGCACATCCGCGACCTGCGGCCCGAGGGCCCGGCCCGCGTGCTGCGCGGCGTCGACGCCTCCGTCGACGCGCTGGTGCCGGCGGGCGGCCGCGACGCCGAGCTGGAGGTGTTCCTGTCGGAGATGCGGCTGGTCAAGGACGAGTGGGAGGTCGGCGAGCTGCAGTCGGCCGTGGACGCCACCGTGCGCGGCTTCGAGGACGTCGTGCGCGCCCTGCCCGCGGCCCTCGGCCACCCGCGCGGCGAGCGTTACCTGGAGGGCGTCTTCGGGCTGCGCTCACGCCTGGAGGGGAACGCGGTCGGCTACGACAGCATCGTGGCCTCCGGCGCCCACGCCTGCGTGCTCCACTGGATCCGCAACGACGGCGCGCTGGCCGAGGGCGACCTGCTCCTGCTGGACGCGGGCGTCGAGACCGACACCCTCTACACCGCCGACGTGACCCGGACGTTCCCGCTGTCGGGCCGGTTCACCGCGGCGCAGCGGCAGGCGTACGAGCTGGTGCTGGCCGCCCAGGACGCCGGCATCGCGGCGCTGAAGCCCGGCGCGAGCTTCCGCGACTTCCACCTGGCGGCCATGCGCGTCATCTGCGAGGGCCTGCACGACTGGGGCCTGCTGAAGGACTCCCCCGACGCCCTCATGGAGTCGGGCCTGTACCGCCGCTACACGCTGTGCAGCAGCGGCCACATGCTCGGCCTCGACGTGCACGACTGCGCCAGGTCGCGGGCCGAGGTCTACCTCGACGGCGTGCTGGAGGAGGGCAACGTCCTGACGGTCGAGCCCGGCCTGTACTTCCAGCCCGACGACCTGACGCTGCCCGCCGAGCTGCGCGGCATGGGCATCCGCATCGAGGACGACCTGGTGGTCACCGCAGAGGGCGCCACCCTGATGTCGAAGGCCCTCCCCCGCCATCCTGACGAGATCGAGTCGTGGATGAACGTCGTCCGGTCGTGACCACCCGGTCACTTTTCGTAGATGACTGACAAGGTGTGACCCAGGTCTCATAGTTTTCGCGCAAATTCCCGACAAGGCATCGACTACTAGACAACCCGTCAGTAAGGTGACTGCTCCGTAGGCGGAGGTGGTCATGGCGGGTACACGCGTGCGGACAGGCGCCTGATGGCCCTGCCCGGGTACGTCGGACGCACGGCCGGGTCGCTCCTGGGCCAGGTGGGCGAGCTGTTCGTCATCGTCCTGGAGGGCTTACGCCGCACCTGGGACGTCAGGAACTGGTGGTGGGAGTTCGTCGACCAGTGCTGGTTCCTCGCCAAGGTCACCAGCGTCCCGGTGCTGCTCGTCTCCCTGCCGCTGGGCGCCACCGTGGCGTTGCAGGTGGGCGAGCTGGCCTGGCAGCTCGGCGCCGGCTCGGCCACCGGCAGCGCGGTCTTCGTCGGCCTCATCCGCGAGGTGGCGCCCCTGGCCAGCGCGCTGCTGATCGCCGGGGCCGGCGGCAGCGCGATGACCTCCGACATCGGCGCGCGGCACATCCGCGACGAGCTGAGCGCCATGGAGGTCATGTCGGTCAATCCCGTCCACCGCCTGGTCACGCCGCGCATGTGGGCCGCCTCCACGATCGCGGTCTGCCTGTGCCCGCTGGTCATCCTGGCCGGCGCGACCGGCGGCTACTTCTTCAACGTGGTGGTGCAGGGCGTCACGCCCGGCGCGTACTTCGACGGCGCGCTGTCCCTGGTCGTCGGCTCCGACCTGTACGTCACCCTGTTCAAGGCGTGGATCTTCGGCTTCGTCGCCGCCGCCGTGGCCTGCTACAAGGGCATGACCTGCGCGACCAGCCCGGTGGGCGTGGGGCGGGCGGTCAACCAGGCGACCGTGCTGACGTTCATCCTGGTGTTCACGTTCAACTACGTGATCTCGGCCGTCTACTTCCTGGCCTACCCGCCGAGGTCGATGTGACGGCGACGCCGGCGGCCGGGCCCGGGATCGCCCACCGCGGGCGGGACCTGGCCGAGCGGTTCGCGACACTCTCCGACTGGCCGCTGTTCGCGTGGAAGGTGCTCTTCTACTCCGTCCGCGACGTCGTCCTGCGGCTGCGTTACCGCAAGGTCGTGATCAGGCAGGTCAGCGACGTCGTGGTGGGCGTCGGCGCGACCGTCATCGGCGGCGGCATGATCTTCGTGGTGTTCACGATGGCGTTCGTCGTGGGCGCGACCGTGGGTCTGCAGGGCTACCAGGGGCTGCAGGCCATCGGCGCGGAGTCGTTCGTGGGGCTGATCGGCAGCTTCGCCAACGTCCGCGAGATCACCCCGATCATCGCCGCGACCGCGCTGGCCGCGCAGGTGGGCTCGGCCTTCACGGCCGAGCTCGGGGCGATGCGCATCTCGGAGGAGATCGACGCGCTGGAGGTGATGGGCATCAACGCCTTCACCTACCTGATCTGCACCCGCGTGGTGGCGGCGCTGCTGGCGTTGCTGCCGATCTACCTGATCGCGCTGTTCGCCAGCTTCTTCGCCACCCGCCTGATGTGCACGGCGCTGTTCGGCCTGGCGCCCGGCGCCTACGACTACTACTTCTACCTGTACCTGCCGGTCAGCGACATCGTCCACAGCCTGGTCAAGGTCGGGATCTTCGCCTTCGCCGTCATCGTGATCCACTGCTACCACGGCTTCCACGCCACCGGCGGACCGGTGGGCGTGGGCGTGGCGGCCGGGCGCGCCATCCGCCAGTCGATCGTCACGATCGTGCTGCTGAACCTGCTGCTGTCGTTCCTGTTCTGGGGCGGCGGCGGCAACATTCCGCTGACGGGGTGAGCCGGTGTCCCGATTCGAACTCCCCCTCGCCGTCCGCCTCGGCATCGCCCTGGGCGTGGTCCTGACGCTGGCCGCGGCGACGTTCCTGGTCGTGCGGGGCGCCACCGAGGCGCGCGGCACCCGGATCGAGGCGGTGTTCGGCCGGGCCGGGCAGGGCATGGACACCAACTCCAAGGTCAAGATCCGCGGCATCACCGTCGGCGACGTGACGGACGTGACCCTGGACGCCAGGGGCCGGGCCGTGGTCACGATGCACCTCCAGCCCGGCGTGAAGGTGCCGCGGACCACCGTCGCGGCGGTCGAGCCGCTGTCGGTGTTCGGCCCGAAGATGATCGACCTGCGGCCGGGCTCCGGCGAGACCACCGGGCCGTACCTGGGCAGCGGCGCGGTCATCACCGACACGAAGGAGCCGCTCGACCTGTCCGACACGCTCGGCGACGCCTACCGGGGCCTGGACGCCGTCGACCCCCGCGAGGTGACGGTCATCGTGCACACCCTGGCCAAGGGACTGGACGGCGAGGGCCGCAACCTGCGCGAGCTGATCGGCGACGCGGGCACGGTCGTCGGCGTCGCCCACCGGCAGCGGGAGCGGGCCCGGCGGTTCCTGCACGACGCCGCCGCGCTCGGCACGGCCCTGTCCGACAAGGGCGACGAACTGGTCTCGATCGCCTCCGACGCCGACGTCATCACCCCCGACCTGCTCAGGCGGGCCGACAAGGTGCGCGCCCTGCTCCAGGAGATCACCTCCGTCTCCGGCCTGGCCGCGCACGGCCTGCGCGCGCACCGCCAGGACCTGCGCGCGGCCGTGCACTCCGGCGAGCGTGTGGCCGCCCTGATCTACGCCCAGCTCGGCCTGGCCGGCGACGGCGTACGCGGGCTGGGCAGACTGGTGGACCTGCTGAACGAGCTGATCGAGACACCGGGGCCGGACGGCAGCGGCATGCTCCAGGTCGAGGCGTTCGTCGCCACCGACGTCTGCGAGCTGGTCGTCGGCGTCTGCGGCCCCACCGACGGGAGGCGCTGAGGTGGCGGTCTCCAGGACGCGGGTCGCACGCCGGTGGACGTTCGTCCGGTTCGCCCTGTTCGTCGGCCTGACGATGTCGCTGATCGTGCTGATCACCGTCCAGATCGCCCGGGTCGGCACCGGCGGCGGCTACCGGCTGGTGGCCGCGTTCGACGACGTGTCGGGGCTGACCGAGGGCGACCAGGTCAAGATCGCCGGAGCGCCGGTCGGCCAGGTGGAGTCGATCGAGGTGGTGGCCGGCAGGGCGGAGGTCACGATGGAGGTGCGCGACGAGGTCCGGGTACCCACCGACACCGAGGCGGCCGTACGCTGGCGCAACGCCATCGGCCAGCGCGTGGTCTACCTGCTGCCGGGCACCGCGCCGGGCCGGCTGCCGCCGGGCTCGCGCATCGTCCGCACCTCGTCCGTGGTGGACATCGGCGAGCTGGTCGGCGACCTCGGCCCGCTGACCCGCAGCCTGGACCCCGAGCAGATCAACCGGCTCCTCACCGCCGCGGCCAGGTCGCTGAAGGGCAACGACCGGAACATCCCGCGGCTGCTGGACAACGTCGACGCCGTCACCGGCACGCTCGCCGAGCGCAGGGCGACCATCGAGAAGCTGCTGAAGGACTACGCGACGGTCACCGGCGTGGTGGCCCGGCGCGACCGGCAGATCGAACGGCTGGTGGACGACCTGGTGATGCTCTCGGAGGCGTTCGCCGGCAACCGCGAGCTGGTGGACGACGCCCTCGTCGAGCTGTCGGCCGCCTTCCACACCTCCGACGAGGTGATCGGGAAGAACGCCGGCGAGCTGGGCCGGGTGGTGGAGAACCTGTCCGGGCTGACCGGCGGCGTCCGGCGGCACGTCCGGGAGATCGACAGGACGGTCAGCACGTTCCAGCCGCTGTTCGCCCGCGCGTACTCGACCGTGGACCGCGGGCACTACTTCATCACCGCCGTGCCCTGCCTGGCGCTCGGGCCGTCGCCCTGCCCGTACCCCATGCGGTCGCCGCCGCCGTTGCGCAACGCCCGCGTCCAGAGCGAGAAGGACCTGCGCAGGCTGCTGGTGGGCCGGTGATGGCGGTCAAATCGTTCCGGGACCGGAACAAGGTCGTGGTGGGCCTGGTGTCGGTGGCCGTGCTGGGCGCGCTGCTGGTGGCCACGTTCCTGGTGGGCAGCCTGGGGCTGCTCGAAGGGGGCTACTCCATGTCGGGCGTCTTCGTGGACTCGGGCGGCCTGCGCACCGGCAACGACGTGCGCGTGGCCGGGGTGCGGGTCGGCAGGGTCACCGAGGTGCGCGCCGACTACGCCCAGGGCAACGTGGTCGTCACCTGGAAGGTGGACGACGGCGTGCGGCTCGGCCGGTCCACCCGCGCCGACATCGCCCTGTCGCACCTGCTCGGCGGCCGCTACGTCAAGCTCACCGGCCCGGTCGCCGCCCCGTACCTCGACCAGCTCCCCGAGGCGCGGCGGCGCATCCCCGTGGACCGGACCGGCGTGCCGACGCTGGTCAACGACGCGGTCAACGACGCCACCCGGCTGGTCCGGCGGCTCGACACCGACGCCGTGGACGACCTGCTCACCGAGCTGGGCAAGATCGACACCTCCCGGCGCGGCCGGGTGAGCAGGCTGCTGAGGAACATCGGCGACCTGTCGGACACCGTCAGCAGGAGCGAGCCGCAACTCCAGCGGCTGCTCGACAACGGCACGAAGATCATGGGCGTGCTGGAGCGGAAGGACCGCCAGCTCGGCCGGCTCATCGACGCCGTCCAGATCATGCTGAACGAGCTGCGCGCCCGCAGGAAGGAACTGCGCACCCTGCTCGGCGACGGCAGCGGCCTGGTGCGGAGCACCACCCGCCTGATCGACGAGCACGAGCGGGCCCTGATCAGGGTCCTGGACGACAGCGCGGCCGTCACCACCCGGCTGAGCGGCAGCGGCGAGCGGCTCAACTCGCTGCTGGCCTGGGCGGGCCCGACGTTCTCCGGCCTGGCCACCATGGGCGGTCAGGGGCCGTGGCTGGAGGCCGTCGCCACGGGTCTCGGCCCGATCGACCCCGAGGTGCTGACCGCCGTCGCCAAGGACAGGAGGAGCGACCGATGAGACGGCTCCTCGCGGTCCTGCTGGCCGGGGCGCTGCTGGCGGCGAACGGCGGCTGCTCGGTGCTGGGCGAGCAGCCGTACCGGCTGGTGGCGGTCTTCCGCAAGACGCCCTCCCTGTACGAGGAGGCCCGGGTCAAGGTCATGGGGCTGGACGCCGGACGCGTGGAGAAGATCCGCATCGACGGCGCCGAGGTACGGGTCGAGCTGCTGGTCGACCGCGAGGTGCCGCTGCCGACCGGGGTCAAGGCGGTGGTCGCGCCGCAGAACACGCTGGGCGAGCGCAACGTCGTGCTGTACCCGCCGTGGAAGCCGGGCGACCGGCGGATCGCGCCCGGCGCCGTCATCCCGCTGGAGCGCACCGACCTGCCCGTGGAGATCGACGACGCCCTGGCCGCCTTCACCAGGCTCACCGACGCCCTCGACGACGAGAAGCTGGGCGACG
Organism: Nonomuraea sp. NPDC005730; assembly: GCF_040630865.1. Lineage (NCBI taxonomy): Bacteria > Bacillati > Actinomycetota > Actinomycetes > Streptosporangiales > Streptosporangiaceae > Nonomuraea > Nonomuraea sp. NPDC005730. The sequence goes on along the minus strand of NZ_JBEXYK010000003.1, from coordinate 453,388 downwards.
TGGCCGGGAACCTGGCCGACGGCGTACGGGGGCGCGGCCGGACGATCAACGACGCGATCGCCGGCACCGCCCGGCTCACCGACACCCTGGCCCGCCAGGACGAACAGCTCATCGCTCTGGCCAAGGGCCTGAACCGGCTCGCCACCGGCCTCAACAGGCGGCAGGACCAGGTGACCGGCGCGATCGACTCCTTCGCCGAGGCCGGCGCGATCCTGGCCGAGGAACGGCAGCGCCTGCGCGGCTTCGTCGCGGACATGGCGGGCTTCGTCCGGCGCGGCGACCTGATCATCGAGGCCTACTCCGAACGCCTGCCGCGGGCCGCGAGCACGCTGGCCGAGCTGGTGCTGACGGTCCGGGCCAACAGCGAGTCCATGGCGCGGGCGGTCAAGGGCGCGGCCGACCTGGCCGACGTGCTGATCGACTCCTGGGACCGGGACCGGCACGTGCTGAAGATCCGCGTCGTGCTCAACGCGATGACCAGGACCTGGCTGACGCCGCTGTTCCAGGCGCTGAACCTGGGCGAGGTGCCGTGCCTGCCGGCCGGGCTGAGCAACTGTCCCTTCGAGCGGAAGAAGGCCACCCGATGAGGGGCCGCCTGCCGGCCGCGCTGCTCGCGCTGGTCCTCACCACGTCCTGCTCGCTGCGCACGCTCGGCGCGACGACCGGCGACCTGACGCTGAACGCCACCTTCGACGACGTCCAGAGCCTGGTGGCCGGGCACAGCGTGCAGATCTCCGACGTCCGCGTGGGCACGGTGACCGGCATCCGGCTGGAGGGCTACCGGGCCAGGGTGACGATGTCGATCCAGTCCGCGCACCGGGTGCCCGTGGGCAGCACCGCGACCGTGGCCAAGACGTCCGTGCTGGGCGAGAACTACGTCCTGCTCAGCCCGCCCGCGGGCAGGGACCTGGCCACGGGCCCGTACCTGGCGGACGGGGCCACGATCGCCGACACCTCGGTCGAACCGGACATCGAGCAGGTCACCGCCAAGGCCGGCCCGCTCGTCGAGGCTCTCGGCGCCCAGGACGTCAACGCGATCCTGGACGCCGCCTCGACCGCGTTCGCCGGCAAGGGCGCCGACGTCAACCAGCTGATCCGGCGGACCGCCGAGGTCACCGACGCCTACGCCGCGGCCCGGCGGGACCTGGCGACCGGCATCGACGCGCTGGCCAGGCTCGGCGACGACCTCGCCGAGGGCAGCGACGAGCTGGACCGGCTGCCCGGCGCCCTGGCCGCCGCCACCACCCGCCTCGCGCACGGCCGCAAGCACGTCAAGCGGGCCATCGTGGCGCTGACCGACCTGGCCAGGGAGGCCAACCTCACCGTGTACCCGCGGCACGCGGCCCGGCTGCGCACGCTGCTGCGCGAGCTGGAGGCCGTCTCCTCGGCCATGCAGCGGGGCAAGGACGACCTCAAGGGGCTGGTGGCGCGGATCCAGGCGTTCATCGACGCGCCGCCGATCACGGTCAACGGGCAGGTGCTGATCTACGTCTGGCTGAAGGGCCTGCTGCTGCCCGGGGCCGGCGGGAACAAGAGGACCGGCGCCGCGAGGAAGGTCGCCGACCGGCTGAGCGACTTCCGCCTGCTGTGGGAGCCGCCGCGATGAGGAACCGCGTGCACCTCAACCTCGGCTTCTTCGTGCTGCTGGGCGTGGTCATGACGATCTGGGCGTTCAGCACGATCATCCGGCTCGACGTGATCGAGCGGCCGTACCGGGTGTCGGCGGAGTTCGCCTCCTCCCCCGGTCTCGTACGCGGCTTCGACGTGGCGTACCTGGGGGTGCGGGTCGGCAGGATCGGCGACGTGCGGCCGGCGCCGGGGAGGATCGTCGTCGGGCTGGACATCGACAAGGAGATCAGGCTGCCCAAGGGCAGCACGGCCGAGGTGCGCCGCAAGTCCGCGGTCGGGGAGCCGTACGTGGAGTTGTCGCCGCCCGCCGGCGGCGTGGGCGCGGCCACCCTCGCGCCCGGCGACACCATCCCGCTCTCGAGGACCACCGTGCCGCTGGACTACCGCAAGCTGTTCGAGGGCGTGGGCAAGCTGCTCGACGCGGTGCCCGCCGACGACGCCAGGACGATCACCCACGAGCTGGCCACCGCCCTGGACGGGCGCGCGCCCGCGATCAGGACCGTCATCGAGAACGCCCACGACCTGACCGGCACCCTGGCCGACGACTCCCGGACCCTGGACGAGCTGTCGGTGCAGCTGACCCGGCTCACCCACACGCTGGCCGGCCGGAAGGACCAGCTGGCCTCCGGCATCACGGACCTGAGCGCCGTCACGGGCTCGCTGCGGGCCTCACGCACGGACCTGAACGCCTTCCTCGACCAGGGCCCCGGCGTGTTCGCCCGGCTCGACGCGGCGATCAGGAGGTCCAGGCCCGGGTTCTCCTGCCTGCTGACCGCCGCCGGGCTGCCGCACCGGCCGGTCTTCTCCGCCGCGACCGAGAAGGACGTGCACCGCCTGCTGAGCGTGGTGCCGACCGCGCTGAGCCTGGCCGACGACATCAGCGAACGGCAGGGGGACACGGTGTACGGCAAGGCGTCGTTCATCTTCAGCGTGCCCGGCGGCCCCACCCCGGCCGAGGAGTACGCGGGCCCCGTCGGCCCGCCCCGCGTCCCCCGGCCGGCCACCTGCCCCTCGCACACCCCCGCCGGCACCGCCCGGGACACCTCCGGCACCGCCCCGGACACCGGCCCGTCGAGGACGGCCCGGGACACCGGCGGGCCGGACGGCGAGGGCCCGCGGGCCGAGAAGAAGAAGCCCGGCGCGCCAGAGCCGCCGTCCCCGGCGTCGTCGAGCAGCGTGGCCGCCGCCGGCGCCGCGTCCCGTACCCCACCGAGCCCCACGCCGCTGATTGCCGCGATCTTCCTCGCCGTCGTGGTGAGTGGTGGCATCGTGGGCTGGATCGCGGCGGGCCGGGCAGCCCGCCGCCGTGAGGAGTCGCCATGACCACCGACCACCACCTCGCCGACCCCGACACCGAGGCACCTACAGAGGCCACCGTCGAGGCGGCGGGCGACGGAATGGCGGAGGGCGCCGGGCCGGTGCCGGGGACGGCGGCGGGCGGGCGCTTCACGCGGGCGCGGCTGCTCGGGGCGCTGGCCGCGATGCTGGCGGCGGCGGTCGCGGCCACGGCGGTGCTGCAGTGGATCGACGCCTCCCGGGCCCGGGACGCGCTGGCCCGTCTGGAGGGCGAACGCGCCCTGCGCCTGGAGGTCTCCGGCGCCGCGAGCGCCTTCAGCCAGGCCCTGCTCAGCTACGACTACAAAGACCTCCAGAGCACCCGCTCGACCCTGTCCGCCCAGGCCACGGGCGACTTCCAGGCCACCTACGACGCGGCGTTCGGCGGCGCGATGTCCCAGGTGATCGTCAAGCTCAAGGCCGTCTCCCAGGCCAAGGTCCGCGAGGTCTACCTGGCCGACGCCGACGAGGCCACCGCGCACGCCATCGTCGTCGTGGACCAGCAGGTGAACACCGCGCAGGCGATTCGCTCGGTGCAGGATTCGCACCTTAAGATCACGCTTGTGAAGCAGAAGGGCGCCTGGAAGGTCCAGGACGTGACCGTGCTCGGCGCGGCCTCGGAGGACCAGTACAAGCTCGACGACCCCGCGGCGAAGAAGAAGGACTGACGATCGTCCCCCTGGCGATGGGCGGCCGCCCCGAAGAGGTGCGCGCCCCCGAGACGTGGCTGACCGAGGCCGAGCGCGAACGCGCCGACCGGTTCGTCTTCCCCGCCGACCGCGCCTGTTTCGTCGCGGCCCACCTGCTCGTACGCCTGTGCGCCGCGGCCGTGCTCGATCTGCCGCCGGAGGGGCTGACCCTGCTGCAGCACTGCGAGGTGCACGGCCCCGGCCACGGCAGGCCGTACCTGCGCGAGGCGCCCGGCCTGGGCGTGAGCTTCAGCCACACCCGCGGCTACGTGTGCGCCGCGGCCGGTCCCGGCCGGGTCGGCGTGGACGCCGAGCACGTGCCGCCGGGCCCGCTGAACGAGGGCCTGGCCGACCACGCGCTCACCCCCGCCGAACGTGCTTCGGTGACCGGCAACGACGACCTGATCCGCCACTGGACCCGTAAGGAAGCCCTGGTCAAACGCGGCGAGCTCACCCTGGACGAGCTGCGCACCACCGGCGTCGACCCGCTGCCGGTCGGCCATCTGCTGGAATGGCAGGCCGTCCCGGACATCAGGGTCGCCGTCATCACCGACACGCCGGCCGAGCGTGTCCCCGTCCCGTCCCTCTGAGGGCCCGGCTAGCGGCGGCGGGTGGGGGTGGGGTCGAGGAAGACCAGGGTGACGCCGGAGAAGCGGTCGCGCAGCCGCCGGTCGATCTCGTCGCAGGCGATCTCCACCCCCGCCGCGCTCGCCTCGTCCCGGAAGTCGATCTTCGCGGCGACCATGACGGAGCCCGGCCCGATCATCATCGTGAGCAGCTCGACCACGTCGTCCACCTCGGGCTGGGCCAGCAGCACCGCGCGGATGCCGACCTCGATCTGCCTGGGGGCGGCCTGGCCGATCAGCAGCGACAGGTTCGACTGGATCAGGATGAGCGCGACCACCAGCAGGAGCAGGCCGATGGCGACCGAGGCCGCGCCGTCCCACAGGGCCGAGCCGGACCACTGCGAGCCGAGCAGCCCGAGCGCCGCGATCACCAGGCCGACCAGCGCGGCGGCGTCCTCGAACAGCACGGCCTTCAACGCGGTGTCGGAGGTGATCCGCACCAGCCGCACCGGATGCACCTTGTATCTGCCGGCCTCGGCGCGCAACTGCGAGTACGCCTTCGTGAACGAGATGCCCTCGATCACGAACGAGACGGCCAGCACGACGTAGGACGGTGTGAGGTTGCCCAGCTTCTCGCCGTGGCTGATCTCGTGCAGCCCGTGGGTGACGGAGAACCCCGCCCCGCCGACCAGCGTCGCGACCGCCGCCATCATCGCCCAGAAGAACCCCGCCTTGCCGTAGCCGAACGGGTGGCGCTCGTCGGGCGGCTTGCCCGCCCGGCGTACGGAGACCAGCAGCAGCAGCTCGGTCATCGTGTCGGCGGCCGAGTGGGCCGCCTCGGACAACATCGCGGCCGAGCCGCCGATCAGCCCGGCGACGAGCTTGGCCAGGGCGATGGTCAGGTTCGCGGCGCCCGCGACCAGCACGGTCGCCAGGCTCTCCCCCGACTTCTCCTCCATCAGATCACTGTACGGCGGCCCTGTGCGACGGCCCCCCGCAGGTAGCCGCATCGCCGCGGGCGTGCGATAGATTGGGGATCATGAGCGCGCCCCGCTGGCTTTCCCCCGCCGAACAGCGTGCCTGGCGTACGCATCTCGCGCTGCACAAGCTGCTCATGCACCGCCTCGACCGTGAGCTGCAGGAGCACCAGCTCTCGCTGAACGACTACGAGATCCTGGTCAACCTCTCCGAGAGCCCCGAGCGGCGCATGCGGATGAGCGACCTGGCCGACGCCACGATCCAGTCGCGCAGCAGGTTGTCGCACCAGATCTCCCGTATGGAGGCCAAAGGTCTGGTCACCAGGGAAGACTGCCGCGACGACCGGCGCGGCACGTTCGCCGTCCTGACCGACGAGGGCTGGGCGACGATCCAGCGGGTGGCGCCCGACCACGTCGCGAGCGTGCGCGAGCATTTCGTCGACCGGCTCACCGACGACCAGCTGGAGGCGCTGGAGCAGGCGTTCGGGCCCATCGTCGACCACCTGAAGAAGCTGCGCTGAGGCCCAACCGATATCTGCGACGGCTCACCGGCGTTCCCGGGCGGTCGCTACGATCCGCTCATGCTCCGAAAGCTGCTGATCGTTGTCGTGCTCGCGCTGATGCCGGCCTGCTCCGCGGGTGGCGGCGGAGGTGACGAGCTGCCCGCCGGGCCCGATGTGATGAAGAAGTCCGCGGAGGCCATGAAGGCCGTCCGGTCGGCCGGTTTCTCGATCGCCACGGAGGGCAAGCCCAACGTGCCGCTCAAGAAGGCCGACGGCAGGCTCACCTCGGCGGGTGACGCCGACGGCACGATCACGCTGGAGGTGCTGGGCACCCTGCAGGAGATCACCTTCGCCGTGATCGGCGACACCGTGCACTTCAAGGGGCCGACCGGCGGCTTCCAGACGATGACCAGGCAGCAGCTCGCCCAGTTCTACGACCCGTCGGTGATCCTCAATCCGGCCAAGGGCATCGCGCAGCTGCTCGCCTCGGCGGCCGACCCCCGGGTGGAGGCGGTCGAGGACGGCTCGTACCGGGTGGCCACGACGTTCTCCGGGCAGGTCGTCGGGCAGATCGTCCCGGGCGTCACGCAGGGAGTCAACGGCAAGGTCTGGATCGACAAGGCCACCAGCAGGCTCACCAAGGCGAGCCTGCCGCTGCAGAACGGCACGGTGACGGTGACGTTCAGCGACTACGACGCGCCGGTCACGATCACGCCGCCCCCGTCCGGATGAGCCGGGTGAGCCGGGTGAGCCGGAACGTCCCGGCCGACCGCGCCCGCCGGGTCGCGCTCGGCGCGGGCGGCGCGGTGGTGCTGCTGGCCGCGCTCGACGCCTACGTGGTCGTGACGGTCCTGATGGACATCGCCCACGACGTCGGCGTGCCGCAGAACCATCTGGAGCGGGTCACACCGGTCGTCACCGGGTTCCTGCTCGGCTACGTCGCCGCGATGCCGCTGCTCGGCCAGCTCTCCGACCGTTACGGCAGGCGGCCGCTGATCCACGCCTGCCTGGCGGCGTTCGCGCTCGGCTCGGTGCTGACCGCGCTGGCGGCCGGTGAGGCGATGGTGGTGTCGGGCCGTACGGTGCAGGGCGTGGCGGGCGGGGCGCTGCTGCCGATCACGATGGCGCTGATCGGCGACCTGTGGGAGGCGCGCGACCGGCCGCTCGCGCTGGGCGCGGTGGGCGCGGCGCAGGAGCTGGGCAGCGCCCTCGGCCCCCTGTACGGCGGCGTGCTGGCGCTGGTCCCGCCGGTCGCCGTGGCGGGCGTGGAGCTGGGCGGCTGGCACGCCATCTTCTGGGTCAACGTGCCCCTCGCCGCCCTGGCCGCCGTCGCCGTGCAGCGTACGGTCCCGGCCCGGCCGCCCTCCGGCACGGCCCGCGTCGACGGCGTCGGCGGCGCCCTGCTCGCGCTGGCGCTGGCCCTCCTGGTCGTCGGCCTGTACAACCCCGACCCGGCCACGACCGTGCTGCCGCCGTGGGGGCCGCCGGTGATCGCGGCCGGGGCGGTGGCGGGCGCCGTCTTCGTCTGGTGGGAGATCCGCTCCCCCGTCCGGCTGCTCGACCTGTCGGCCGCCCGCAAGTCGCCGCTGCTGGCGACGCTGGGCGTGAGCTTCCTGGCCGGGGCGGCGCTGCTGGTGACGATGGTGTTCGTGCAGTTCGCCGCCCAGACGCTGCTGGACAAGGACGCCCTGGGCGCGGCGCTGGTCCTGGCCAGGTTCCTCGGCGCGCTGGCCGTGGGCGCGCTGCTCGGCGGCGTGCTGGCCCGGCGGGCCGGCGAGCGCGCGGTGGCGGTGCCCGGCCTGCTGATCGCCGCGGCCGGATACTGGCTGATGAGCCGCTGGCCGCTCGACCTGGCCGGCGCGGGCCTGGCCGTGGACGCCGACCTGGTGGTGGCGGGTCTCGGTCTCGGTCTGGTGATCGCGCCGGTCTCCTCGGCGGTCCTGCGGGTGAGCCCGGCCGTCCAGCACGGCGTCGCCTCGGCGGCGGTCGTGGTGGCCAGGATGATGGGCATGCTCGTCGGCGTGGCGGGCGTGTCGGCGTGGGGGTTCCACCGGTTCCAGTCGCTGACCGCCGACCTGGACACGCCGCTGCCGTTCGGCGTGGACGCGCAGACCTACCAGCGGCGGCTGGCCGACTACCTGGCCCAGGTCGATGCCGCCCTGCACGTCGAGTACACCGAGATGTTCCTGCTCACGGCGTTCGTCTGCCTGCTGGGGGCGGCGGTGGCGCTGCTCATGCCGCGCCGCGCCCTGCCGGAGGCGGCGCCCGCCCTCGCGGACGCCGCCCCCGATCCCGAGCTCTGATCGCGGATCAGGCCGGGCCGCCGGTCAGGGCGACAGGCGGTGCAGGTCGCGGGGGAAGGCGGTGGTCTGGCGGATGTTGGCGGCGCCGGTCAGCCGGGCCGTCCAGCGTTCCAGGCCGAGCGCGAACCCGCCGTGCGGCGGCATCCCGTACCGGAACGCCTGGAGGTAGCCCTCGTACGGCTCCACGTCCCCCTCCAGGGCCCGGACGTAGTCCTCGTACCGGTGCAGGCGCTGGCCGCCGGTCACCAGCTCCAGGCCCCTGAACAGCAGGTCGAAGCCGTTGGAGTGGCCCGGTCTGGCCGGGTCGGGATGGGTGTAGAACGGCCGCTTGGACATCGGGTAGCCGGTGACGAACAGGAACTCCGACCCGTGCTCGCGCAGCGCCCACTCCGACAACCACCGTTCCTGGGCCGGTGACAGGTCGGGCTCGTCCTCGCCGGTCAGCCGCTGGGCCTCGGTGAAGTGCACGGCCGGGATCTCGGCGGGCACGACGGGCAGCACGGCCCCGGCCACCTCGACGGCGGACGCGGCCCGGCGGCGCACCGACTCGACCATGCCGGCGACGACCTCCCGCAGCACGGCCATCACGTCCCGGTGGTCGGTCACGAAGCCCAGCTCGGCGTCGAGGCTGGTGTACTGGGCCAGGTGGCGGACGGTGTCGTGCGGCTCGGCGCGGAAGACCGGCCCGACCTCGTAGACCCGCTCGAACACCCCGACCATCGTCTGCTTGTAGAACTGCGGCGACTGCGCCAGGTAGGCGCGACGGCCGAAGTAGTCGATGCCGAAGACGTTCGCGCCGGACTCGGTGGCCGAGGCCACGATCTTGGGCGTGTGGATCTCGGTGAACCCGAGGCCGTCCAGCGTCTCGCGGAACCCGGCCACGCTCGCCGCCGAGATCTCCAGCGGCGCCCGCAGCAGCGGATGCCGCAGCGCGACGGGCGCGTGGTCGAGGATCGTCGGCAGCGTCGCGGTTACGACCGGCCGGTAGAGGTCGAACGGCGGCGCCTGCGCGGGCTCGGCCAGGACCTCGATCTCCGGCCCGGTCAGCTCGACCCCGCCCGGCGCCTGCCCGGCCGGGGTCACGGTGCCGGTGACCCGGACGACGCTCTCCTCCGGCGGCAGCTCCCCGTCCGCGCTGACCACCTGGGCCAGCCCGGCACGGTCGCGTACGACCAGGAAGGAGACGGATTTCAGGTGCCGGCGGCGATGGACCCAGCCGGCGATCGTCACTCGTCGGCCGGCGTGCTCAGCGAGCGACGCCGACAGGACACGAGAGATCATTACAGCTCCTCTGCAGGAAATGCATGACCCCTTGGGAGTGCGGGGGAGAAGGGAGCTCCCGGTGCCACCGCACTTTCGCCGCCCGCGAGGGGCGGCCTCCACGACCCGATGACGGGGGTCAGGCCGGCGGGGCATTTCCTCCCCGCACTCGGGAGTGTCTTCACCAGCGGGGCACGGGACCGCCTTCGCAGCTGCCGGCGGCTCTCTGGGCCCGTGCGGCCCGCTGGTTACTCGTCTCCGTCCACGCGTTGCCGTCGATGATACGGCAACGCCGTTACTTGTCCTTCTTGGGGCGCTTCTCGCGGATCTTCATCGTGACGTCGATCGGCGACCCGGCGAACCCGAACTCCTCGCGGATGCGCCGCTCGATGAAGCGCCGGTAGGTGTCCTCCAGCCAGCCGGAGGTGAACAGCACGAACTTGGGCGGCTCGACGGACGCCTGCGTGGCGAACAGGATCTTCGGCTGCTTGCCACCCCGGACGGGCGGCGGCGTCGCGTGCACCAGCTCGGTGAGGAACGCGTTGAGCCGCGCCGTCGGCACCCGGGTGGACCAGGAGTCGAGCGCCTTCTCCAGCGCCGGCACCAGCCGGTCCATGTGGCGGCCGGTCTTGGCGGAGATGTTCACCCGCAGCGCCCACGGGGTGCGCACGAGCTGCCGGTCGATCTCCTTCTCCAGGTAGTAGCGGCGGTCCTCGTCGACGAGGTCCCACTTGTTGAACGCCACCACCATGGCCCGCCCCGACTCGATCACCAGGCCGATGATCCGCAGGTCCTGCTCGGTGAGCGGCTCGCTGGCGTCGATCAGCACGATCGCCACCTCCGAGCGCTCCAGGGCGGCGCGGGTGCGCATGGCCGCGTAGAAGTCGGCGCCCTGCAGCTCGCGGTCGCGCCGCCGGATGCCGGCGGTGTCGACGAAACGCCAGGTGCGCCCGCCCAGCTCGATCAGCTCGTCGACCGGGTCGCGGGTGGTGCCCGCCATCGGGTCGACCAGCACCCGCTCCTCCCCCGCCAGCTGGTTGAGCAGCGAGGACTTGCCCACGTTGGGCTTTCCGAGCAGCGCCACGCGGGCCGGGCCGCGCTCGCCGCCGAAGGTCAGCTGCGGCGTCTCGGGCAGCGCGTCGAGCACCACGTCGAGCAGGTCGCCGCTGGAGCGGCCGTGCAGCGCGGAGACCGGGTAGGGCTCGCCCAGCCCGAGCGCCCACAGCGCGGCGGCCTCCAGCTCCAGCTGCTGGTTGTCGACCTTGTTGGCGGCCAGGATCACCGGCTTGCCCGACTGGCGCAGCACCGCGCCCACGATCTCGTCGGCGTCGGTGGCGCCCACGGTGGCGTCGACCACGAACACGATCACGTCGGCCAGCTCGACGGCGACCTGGGCCTGCTCGGCGATGCGCAGGTTCATGCCGGTGGCGTCAGGGTCCCAGCCGCCGGTGTCGACCACGGTGAAGCGGCGGCCACGCCAGTTGGCGTCGTAGGTGACGCGGTCGCGGGTGACTCCCGGCACGTCTTCCACGACCGCCTCGCGGCGGCCGATGATGCGGTTGACCAGCGTGGACTTGCCCACGTTGGGGCGGCCCACGATGGCCACGACCGGCAGAGGCGTGGTGTCGCCGTGCTCGGTGACTTCCAGCTCGTCGAGGTCAGCCTCGACCCAATCCCCCGTTGACATGGTTGTTCATCCTTAGGTGAGTACCGCACCTGGAGGTCAGGTGCGCTCCTTGACCAGCCTCAGCACCTCCGCGATGACCTCTTCGAGGTTGAGCGCGGTGGTGTCGAGCTCGACGGCGCCATCCGCCATCGAGAGTGGGTCCGTCTTACGTGTCGAGTCCAGGGTGTCACGCCGGGCCATGGCGGCCTGCTGCGCCTCCACCGTCGAGCCGGTCAGCTCGGCGCTCCTGCGGCGGGCACGGGCCTCGGCGCTGGCCGTGAGGTAGACCTTGACGGGCGCGTCGGGGCAGACGACCTTGCCGATGTCGCGGCCCTCGACCACGATGTCACCGGCGCCGGCGATCTCCCGCTGCAGCTCTACCAGCCGCCTGCGCACCTCGGGGACGGCGGCGACGGCGGAGACCGCGCCGGTCACCTCGGACTCCCGGATGGGCCCGCCCACGTCGACGCCGTCGACCAGGATCGTGGGGCCCTCGGGGTCGGTGCCGGAGACGATGGACGGCTCGCCGCACCGGGCCGCGACCGCCTCGCGATCGGCCAGGTCGACGCCCTGCCGGAGCATCCACCACGTCATCGCCCGGTACATGGCCCCGGTGTCGAGGTAACGCAGGCCCAGCGCACGGGCGACCCCGCGCGACACGCTCGACTTGCCCGACCCCGAAGGACCGTCCATGGCGACGACCAGACCGGACACGGCCTCTCCCTCTTCACGTGTGTTTCCCCAACCTGAAGAGGCTACCGCCTCCGGTCAGTCCGCGATCCAGCTCCCGTGGAAGCCGAGCGGGACCCTGGCGGGCAGGTGCACGATCGCGACCGGCTCGCCGGTGAAGTCCTGGGCCGACAGGATCACCAGGTCGGCCGCTCCCCTGGCCGGGTCGTTGACGTAGGTGAGCAGGTAACCGTCGTCCTCGGCCGCGCCGGAGGGCACGAAGACCGGCTCCCCCACGTACGCGCCGCGCCCGAACCGCCGCGCCTGCTGCGTGCCGCGTTCCAGGTCGTGCTTGATGAGCGTGTTGTCGAACGCCTCGTCCGGCAGGTCCTCCAGCTCGGCGGCCGGGTAGATCACGTCGTGCAGGTCGGCGGCGGCCGCGGTGTAGCCGTAACGGTACGGGCCGCCGGTGCGGCGCTCGTCGATGCGGGGGAACTCCTGCGGGCGGTCGTCCAGGCGGGTGGTGGTGACCCGGCCCGCCTCGGGGTCGATGCGCCAACGGTCGAGCGTGGGCGCGCCGCCCAGGTCGAGCCGGGCGTCCACGAACCGCTTGGGGTAGCGGACGACGTCCACCACGACCTGGTCGCCGTCGTCGTAGGCGTTGAGGGTGTGGAAGACCCAGCAGGGGTCGATCTCCACCCACCGCACGTCGCCGGTCTCGCGGGAGAGCAGGCCGAGCCGGGCGGGCCGGTCGTCGTCCCACGCGTACGGGAGCGGCGCGCCGCGCTCGGCGTGGGCCATGCTGAGCGTGACCGGCAGGTCGTAGATCACGACGTGCCGGCGGGTCAGCGCGAAGTCGTGCAGCATCGGGCGGTCGGCGACGGGGATGTCCCTGACCTGGGCCACCACGCCCTTGGGGTCGATCACGATGTGCTGGTGGTGGTCCCAGCCGGCGAAGTAGGCCATCGCGTGCAGCTCGCCGGTGACCGGGTCGAGGTGGGTGTGGGCGGCGTACCCGCCGGGCAGGCCGCCGACGAAGTCGCACGCGCCGACCGTGTCGAGCTCGTACCCCAGCTCGTACGGCAGCCCGCCCGCCTCGACGGTCGCGAACGTGCGCCCGGCGATGCCGATGACGTGCGTGTTGGCCGCGAAGTCCATGCCCGCGTGCACCGGGCCCGGCGCCGGCGGCTCGCCCAGCCGGCGGGCGACCTCGGCGTTGCGCACCCACCGGTTGCGGTACCACTCGGCCCGCCCGCCGCGCAGCCGCACGCCGTGGACCATGCCGTGCCCCATGAACAGGTGGGTGGCGGCCGGGTCGTCGAGGCTGAGCGGGTTGGGGCCGTTGCGCAGGTAGCGGCCGTCGAGCTCGGCGGGGATGCGGCCGGTGACCTCCAGGTCGAAGGCCGTGATCTCCTCCGTCGCGGGTGCGAAGCCGTTGCGGAAGGGGGTGCTGGTCATCGTGCGCTTCCTCTCAGGTCAGGAACGGCGTGAGCACGGAGGTGTAGAGCAGCCGGTAGCGCCGCTCGGCCTCGGCGCTGTCGAAGAAGCCGGAGATCTCCAGGCTCACCGCGCCGTGGATCGCCATCCACAGCACGTCGGCGATCTCGCCGGCGGCGGCCCCGCGCAGCCGTCCGGCCTCCAGGCCGGCGGCCACGGCCTCGACCAGGATGTCGAAGGTCCGCCGTCCGGCCGCGACCGCGTCGGGGGCGGGCTGGAAGCCGTGCATCGCGTTCTGGAACATGACCCGGTAGTAGTCGGGCTCGTCCAGCGCGTACTCGCGGTAGGCCGCCAGGCCCGCGTGCAGCGCCGGAAGCGGGTCCTCCTGCACGGGGACGGCCAGCAGCCGCGCCTCCAGCCGGGCGAAGCCCTCCAGCCACAGCGCCTCGCTGAGGCCGTCCTTGCCGCCGAAGAGGGTGTAGATCACCTTCGTCGAGCAGCCGACCTCGCCGGAGATGCGCCGGACGGTGAGCGCCGCCGGGCCCTCGGCGACGAGCAGGTGTTTGGCGGCGTCGAGGATGGCCGTCCTGACCACGCTCTGGCCTTCCCGCTGGGCTTGCCGGTACGCGGTGACCGCCATCTGAGTAACACCGTTTCTTCTCGGTAACGCTGTTACCGACCTTTGTACGCCTCCTCCGTCCCGCCGTCAATGCCGCCGGCGAGGAGTAAGAGCGTCCGCCCAGGTAAGGAGGTCCGGCGTGACGGAGACGAACCGAGCGCGGGTCACGGTCGTGGTGGCCACCAGGGACCGGGTCCGATCGCTGGCCCGGACGATCCCCCGCCACCCGAGGCCGGTGATCCTCGTCGACAACGGCTCCTCCGACGGGACCGCCGGGTTCGTCCGCAAGCACTTCCCCGACGTCCAGGTGGTCGAGGCGGGGTCCAACCTGGGCGCGCCGGGCCGCAACGTCGGCGTGCGCCTGGCCGGGACGCCCTACGTCGCCTTCGCCGACGACGACTCCTGGTGGGCGCCCGGCGCCCTGGAGCTGGCCGCCGACGTGCTGGACGCCCATCCCCGTCTGGCCGTGCTGGGCGCGCGCGTGCTGGTGGGGCCGCAGGAGCGGCTGGACCCGGTGTCGGAGGCGATGCGCGACTCCCCGCTCGGCGTCGAGGACGACCTGCCGGGGCCGAGCGTGCTGGGCTTCCTGGCCTGCGGGGCCGTCGTGCGCAGGGAGGCGTTCCTGGAGGCGGGCGGCTTCGACGACGTGATCTTCTTCTTCGGCGAGGAGGAGCGGCTGGCCGTGGACCTGGCCGCGCGCGGCTGGGGGCTGGCCTACGTGGCGGACGTCGTCGCCCACCACCACCCCTCCCCCGCCCGCGACCCGCGCGGCAGGCAGGCGCTGGCGGCGCGCAACGCGGTGCTGACCGCCGTGCTGCGCCGTCCCTGGCCGGTGGTGGCCCGCAGGTCGCTGCAGGCGCTGCTGGGCGGTCCGGCGGGCCGGGAGGGGCTGCGCACCGCCGTACGGCGGCTGCCCAGGGCCCTGGCCGCCCGGCGCGGCCTGCCGGTCGCCGTGGAACGCGCCCGCCGCAGACTGGAACGGACCGCCGACTGACGCCGTGGGCGGCGCTCGGCGCCCGCGCGTCGGGTCGTGCTCCGTCGCGTCGTGCCCCGTCGCGTCGTGCCCCGTCGGGTCGTGCTCAGCGTCCCGCGGTCAGGGGACCTGCCAGCCGCGTTCGCGCAGGGCTTCGGCGAGCGGGGAGGCCGCGTCCGGCTGGACCCACAGCTCGGCGATGCCCAGGGGCAGCCCGGGAGCGTGCTCCAGCCGCACGTCCTCGACGTTGACGCCGACCTCGTCGCACACCTGGAACAGCCGCGCGAGCTGCCCAGGACGGTCACCGATGACCACCTGGACGACCACGTACGCGGGAGCGGGGCCGCCGTGCTTGCCCGGGATGCGCCCGTGCCCGGCGACGCCGCGCTTGAGGAGGTGGGTGAGGTCGCCGCTCGCGGTGCCGTCGCCCTCGGCCAGGGAGCGCAGCGCGGTCGCGGCCTCGGCCAGGTCGCGGGAGACCGCCTCCAGCACCTCGGCGACCGGGGTCGCGTTGCCCGACAGGATGCCGAGCCAGAGCCCGGGGTCGCCGCCCGCGATCCTGGTCACGTCGCGCACCCCCTGCCCGGCCAGGCCGAGCGCGACCTCGGTGGCGTCGGCCAGGCGGGCCGCCACGGCCGAGGCGGCGACGTGGGGGGCGTGCGAGACGACGGCGACCGCGCGGTCGTGCTCCTCCGCGCCCACCTCGACGGGGTTGGCGCCGCACAGCTCGACCAGCTTGAGCACCGCGGCCCTGGCGTCCTCCGCGGCCTCGCCGGTCGGGCACATCGCCCACGGCCGGCCGAGGAACAGGTCGGCCCTGGCCGCCCCCGGGCCGGACTTCTCCCGCCCGGCCAGCGGGTGGGAGGCGACATAGGTCGTCAGGTCACAGCCGAGCCGCGCGGCCAGCCGGATGGGCTCGGCCTTGACGCTGGCGACGTCGGTGTAGAACCGGGCCGCGCCGCGCCGCTGCAGCTTCAGCAGCTCGTCGGCCACGTGCGCCGGGGGCACCGCGATGACCGCCAGGTCGACCTGCCCGGCAGGGACCCGCTCCGGGTCCCACTCCTCGCCCGCGCCCAGTTCCCTGGCCAGCCGCACGGCGGCCGCGTCACGGTCGGCGAGCAGCACGCGCACGTCGTGCTTGCGCAGCGCCAGGGCCGCCGAGGTGCCGATGAGACCGGTGCCGACGACGAGCACGGTGCGGAGTTCCGAGGCCATATTGATGTCCTGATTTATCGGGCTAATGAGAGTGTTGCCTGCCGTGTCGGTCAGGCACGTGCCGCACGACGATCCGGCTCACGCCGGTCGCCTACTGGGCGATGTCCTGACGCAGCGCCACCGCGCCCCGCAGATACACATGCTGCATCTCTGCCCGCGGACGGTCGGTCTCCACATGCGCCATCAGGCGCACCACGCGCGGCAGCGCCCCCGGCACGCCGATCTCGGTGCAGCAGATCAGCGGCACGTCGTGGAAACCCAGCTTGCGCGCCGCGAGGGCGGGGAACTCGGAGGTCAGGTCGGGCGTGGCGGTGAACAGCACGCTGATCACGTCGTCGGTGGTCAGGCTGTTGCGCTCCATGATCGCCTGGACCAGCTCGGTCGTCCCCTGGATGATCGAGTCGCGGTCGTCGGCATCCACCTGGATCGCCCCGCGGATCGCCCGCACCATGCGCTCTTATCCCCTTCCATAGCGGGAGAGCCCGTGCGGAGATGCGCACGGGCCCCTGCGTTCCGGCCAGATTACAGCTTCACGGCCGCGTAAAGCTCGCCGACCTCCTTCAGGCTCAGCGCGCGGACCGTGCCGGCCTTGGTGCGGCCCAGCTTCACCGGACCGAACTCGATCCGGGCCAGGTCGATCACCCGGTGACCGGCCTCCTCCAGCATGCGCCTGACGACGTGCTTGCGGCCCTCGTGCAGCACCACCTCGACCAGCGCCTGCTGGCCGTGCTCCTGGACGATGGCGAAGCTGTCGGCCTTGGCGATGCCGTCCTCCAGCTCGATGCCCTGCTTGAGCCTGCGGCCCAGGTCACGCGGGATCGGCCCCGGCACCTTGGCCCAGTACTTCTTCTGCACGCCGTAGCTCGGGTGCGTCAGCCGGTTGGCCAGCTCGCCGTCGTTGGTGAGCAGCAGCAGGCCCTCGGTCTCGGTGTCGAGCCGGCCGACGTGGAACAGCCGGGGCGCCAGCTCCTCGACGTAGTCGGCCAGGCACGGGCGGCCCTGCGGGTCGTCCATGGTGGACACGACGCCGATCGGCTTGTTGAGGGCGTAGTAGACGAGGTCGGGGGCGGTCGGGATGCGCTTGCCGTCCACATGGATGACCTGGGCGGCGGGGTCGACCTTGGCGCCGAACCGGCGCACGACCTGGCCGTTGACCGTGACGCGGCCGTCGCCGATCATCTCCTCGCAGGCGCGCCTGCTGGCCACGCCCGCCTGGGCGAGCACCTTCTGCAGGCGCACGCCGTCGGGGACCTCGGTGGTGTCGCGCTCGTCGGTGTAGTCGTCGTCGTAGAAGGCACGGTCGCGCAGCGGCTGGCGGGCGGCCTTGACGCGCCTGGCCTGGGGGCTCTCGGAGCCGGTCGCACGCCGTCCGCCGCCGAGCGTCTGCACGTCGTCGCGCCTCGGGGTACGCGGCTGCTGCCCGCGGGGGTTGTCCTCGCGCCTGCCGAAACGGGCGCGGGTGTTGCCGGCGGAGGCGGACCTGGGGGCGTCGTCCCTGCGCCCGCCGCGGTCGGCACGGAAGCCGCCGCCCTGACGCTCGCCGTCGCCGCCACGTCCGGGACGCCCGCCGCCACGGGAGTCGGCGTAACCGCCGCGCTCCCCGCGCCGCTCGCCCGCGTAACCACCGCGGCCCGCGGAAGACCCGCCACGACCGCCGGAGAACCCGCCACGGTCACCCGAGGGGCCACCGCGCTCGCCGGAGTACCCGCCACGGTCGCCGGAGTACCCGCCGCGCTCGCCACCGGCGTAACCACTGCGCTCACCGCGCCGGTCGCCGCCGTAGCCGCCGCGCCGGTCGTCGCCGAACCTGCCCCGGTCGCCGGACCGGGCAGCCCCGCCGAAGCCCTCACCACGCGGCCGGTCCCCGCCCTCACGACGCGGACGCTCGAAACCGCCCTCACGACGCGGACGCTCGAAACCGCCCTCACGACGCGGACGCTCGAAACGGTCACCGCCCTCACGGCGGGGACGGTCGAAACGGTCACCGCCCTCACGGCGGGGACGGTCGAAACGGTCACCACGCGGACCGCGGTCACCGCGGTCGTCACGGGGACGGTCGTCACGGAAGCGGTCGCCGCGGTCGCCACCGGCCGGCCGGTCGGCGCGCTGGTAGCGGTCGTCACGCGCCGGACGGTCCGCGCGGTCGCCGCGCGAGTAGCCGTCGCGGTCGCCGCCGGAACGGCCGAAGCGGTCACCACCGGAGGCGGGGCGACCGGAACGGTCACCACCGAAGCCGGGACGGCCGGAGCGGTCCCCGCCGGAGCCGGGACGGCCGGAGCGGTCGCCGCCGGAGGCGGGACGGCCGGAGCGGTCGCCGCCGCGGGAGCCGGAGTCCTGGCGGGCGCGGTCGTCGCGGTCGCCGAAGCGGGCGCCGCCGCGGTCGGCGCGAAGGGAGTCGCGGCGGGGGTCGTCCCCGCCGAAGCCGCCGCCGAAGCCGTCTCGGCGGTTGTCGTCGGAGCGGAAGGCGGGACGCCCGCCGCGGCCGGAGCCGCCGGTACGTCCACGACCGCGTCCATCACCGGACGGGGTGCTGCGCCTGTTGATCACTTTGTTGTCTCCTCGAGGTTCTCCACGTCGTCGGGGAGGAAGGGAGCGAGCTCGGGAAGCTCGCTGAGGTCCCGCAGTCCCAGACGTTCCAGGAAGTATGAGCTTGTCCGGTAGAGCACTGCCTGGCTCTCCGGGTCGGTGCCGGCCTCCTCGACCAGCCCCCTGGCGACGAGCGTCCGCATGACGCCGTCGCTGTTGACGCCGCGTACGGCGGCGACGCGGGCGCGGCTCACCGGTTGCCGGTAGGCCACGACCGCGAGGGTCTCCAGCGCGGCCTGGGTCAGCCGCGTCTGCTGGCCGTCGCGGACGAACCGCTCGACCAGCGCCGCGCAGTCGGCCCGCGTGTAGAAACGCCAGCCACCCGCGACTTCCCGCAGATCAAAACCCCGCCCGGCGGCCGAATATTCCGCCGCCAGCCCCCTGAGTGCCGCCGCGACCTGGTGGGTGGGGCGCTCCAGCACCTGGGCCAGCGTGATCTCGGCGACGGGCTCGTCGACGACCATCAGGATGGCCTCCAGGGCCGCCTCAAGAGCGGGCCCCGCCTGAGCCTCCTCCGGGGTGTCCTGCCGGTCTCCCTGCCGGTCTCCCTGCCGGTCTCCCTGCCGGTCGGCGACGCTCACCGGCGCGGCCTCGGGAGGGGCGGCGGTGTCCGAAGGCCGCTCGGGGCCGGCGGAAGGCGGCTCGGGGAGGGACGACTCGGGCGACGGCGCGGGCTTCGGCGGCGCGACCGGGAGGTCGGGGCCGGCGGGCAGGGCGGCCGCCTCCTCCGGGGAGGACGGCTGGACGAGGGAGCCCGGGAGGGTCATCCAGGCGGGCAGCGGCGACCCCGAGTCGGGGGCCTTGCGGGGGCCGGGCAGGGGGTTGGGGTTGTCAGTCATTCGATGGTTTCTCCGCGGATTCCTCGTAGTCGTCCCCCACCGCGACGTCGCCGTCGTCGGCGCCCGTCCAGGTCACGTGGAGCTCTCCCAGCGCCTCGACCTGCTCGAACGTCACCGCGGACTCCCGGAACAGCTCCAGCACGGCCAGGAAGCGGGCGATGACCTCGAAGGTGCCCTCGCAGTCGGCCGTCAGCGCGCGGAAGGTGGCCCGGCGCAGCCTGCGCAGGTGCATGACCAGGATGGCCGCCTGCTCCTTGACGCTGGCCAGCGGCTGGTAGATGTGGCCGACGCTGACCGTGGGCGGCAGTTTCGGGGTGAACGCCTTGGCCGCGATGCGGGCGAGCTGCTCGGGCCCGATGCCGAGGATGAGCTCGGGCAGCAGGTTGGCGAACTGCGGCTCCAGCGACACCGTGCGGGGGAACCGCAGCCCCTCCTCGGCCATCCGCCCCGCGAAGACCTTCGCGACCTCCTTGTACGCCTTGTACTGCAGCAGCCGGGCGAACAGCAGGTCTCTGGCCTCCAGGAGCGCGAGGTCCTCTTCGTCCTCCACCTCGCCGGACGGCAGCAGCCGGGCCGCCTTCAGGTCGAGCAGCGTGGCCGCGACCAGCAGGAAGTGGCTGGTCTGGTCGAGGTCCCACTCCGGGCCCCTGGACCGGATGTAGGCGATGAACTCGTCGGTGACCTTGGAGAGCGAGACCTCGGTGATGTCGAGCTTGTGCTTGGCGATCAGGCCGAGGAGCAGGTCGAAGGGGCCCTCGAAGACGTCCAGGTGCACCTGGAAGCCTTGGGGGGCCTCGGTCTGCTCTGCGGTCACCTGGCCATTGTCGCAGGAGCCGGCCAGCGCGAGAGCACCTCGCGGGCCAGTTCGCGGTAGGCGTTGGCGCCGAGGGACGACGGGTCGAAGGTGGTGATCGGCTCGCCGGCGACGGTGGCGTCGGGGAAGCGGACCGTACGGTTGATCACCGTGTGGAACACCTTGTCGCCGAACGCCTCCACCACGCGGGCCAGCACCTCGCGGCCGTGCAGGGTACGGGCGTCGTACATGGTGGCGAGCAGGCCCTCGATCTCGAGGTCTTCGTTGAGCCGCTCCTGGACCTTGGAGATGGTGTCCATGAGCAGCGCGACGCCGCGCAGGGCGAAGAACTCGCACTCCAGCGGCACCATGACGCCGTGGGCGCAGGTCAGCGCGTTGATGGTGAGCAGGCCGAGCGACGGCTGGCAGTCGATGAGGCAGACGTCGTAGTGCGGCAGCAGCGGCTTGATCACCCGGCCGAGCACCTGCTCGCGGGCGACCTCGGTGACCAGCTGCACTTCGGCGGCCGACAGGTCGATGTTGCTGGGCAGCAGGTCGAGGCCCTCGACGCCGGTCTCCAGCAGGACATCTTCGGCGGTGACGCCGCGGTCCATCAGCAGGTTGTAGACGGTCAGGTCGAGCTGGAGCGGGTTGATGCCCAGGCCGACCGAGAGCGCGCCCTGCGGGTCGAAGTCGACCAGCAGCACCTTCAGCCCGCACTCGACCAGCGCCGCGCCCAGGTTGATGGTGGTGGTCGTCTTGCCGACGCCGCCCTTCTGGTTGACCATCGCGACCACTCGCGCCGGCCCGTGCACCTGCGGCGGGACCGGTTCAGGGAACACCGGCCGCGGGCGCTGGGTGGGGCCCAGGTTGACGCCGTTGGAAGGCGCGTTGGTCTTGGTGTCACCCCAGGGGTTGTCGGGGGTCCCCTGGGTCGAACCCTTGGTCGTCACAGTCACCAGCTCGAACCTCCCTGACGATCCCGAACCGGACCGTCCGGACGGACACTATGGCGTCACCACTAAACGCGGCAAGGCGGCACGCCGGGGCACCGCGCACGCGCAAAAGACTATAGATCACTGCCGGGCGCGCGGGTGCGCCGCGGCGTAGACCTCGCGGAGTTTGTCGACCGTGACCAGGGTGTAGACCTGCGTGGTCGTGACGGAGGCGTGTCCGAGCAGCTCCTGGACCACCCGGACGTCGGCGCCGCCGTCGAGCAGGTGGGTGGCGAAGGAGTGGCGCAGGACGTGCGGGCTGATGCCGGCCAGGCCGGCGCGTTCGGCCGCGGCCTGGAGCACTTCCCAGGCCCCCTGCCTGGTCAGCCGGCCGCCGCGGGCGTTGAGGAAGACCGCCGGGGTGCCGCGCCCGTGGGCCAGCAGGCCGGGCCTGGCGCGGACGAGGTAGGCGTCGAGTGCCGAGCGGGCGTAGCGGCCGAGCGGGACGACGCGGGTGCGGCCGCCCTTGCCGCGCAGCCGCACCTGGTCGGGTTCGAGGTCGTCCACGGCCAGGCCGACGGCTTCGGAGATGCGGGCGCCGGTGCCGTACAGGACCTCCAGCAGGGCGCGGTTGCGCAGGGTGAGCGGGGCGCCGTCGGGGCCGGAGGCGGCGATGAGGCGTTCGACCTCGTCGACGGCGATGGCCTTGGGCAGCCTGCGGAGCTGGCGCGGCGGACGTACCTCGTGGGCGGGGTCGTGGGCCGTGACGCCTTCGCGCAGGGCGAACCGGTGGAGCCCGCGTACGGCCGAGACCGCCCGCGCGGCCGAGCTGGCCACGAGGGCGGGATGTTCCCGGTCGCCCTCGCGCAGCGCGGCGAGGAAGGCCTGGACGTCGGCCTCCCCCACCTCGTCGAGCTTCAGCCGCCCGCGCGCCTGCAGATGTTCGAAGTATCGCCGCAGGTCACGGCGGTAGGACGCGAGCGTGTTGGCAGCCAGGCCCCGCTCCACCGCCAGATGGGCGAGGTAGCTGGAGAGCACCGCCTCCACGACATGGTCCTTCCGTCACGCCTCCGGGGCGTCGGCGGGGCGCAACAGGGCGAATCCCTCAACCGAAGCCGCATATGCGGCGAGGATACCGGCCACGGCCGGGGAATTGTGGATCATTCCCATGAGCGCCTTCTCGACCGCGTCGGACAGCGGCACCCATTCGACCGGCATGCCGATCTCCTCGTGCCGGTGGACGAAGGTGTTCTCCTCGTCGGGGATCCTGCTCAGGCCGCGGGCGAGGAAGACCCTGATCCGCTCGTCGGTCATGCCGGGAGAGGAGCGCAGGTCGACCAGGGTGTGCCAGGTGTCGGCGCGGTAGCCGGACTCCTCGGCGAGCTCGCGGGCCGCGGTGTCGGCGAGCGGTTCGCCCGCCACGTCGCGGATGCCGGCCGGCAGCTCCCACATGAGCTGCCGGGTGGGGTGGCGGTACTGCCTGATCATCAGGACGCGGTCGCGGTCGTCGAGCGCGAGCACGGCGACCGAGCCGGGGTGGACGACGTAGTCGCGGTCGGCGACCTCGTCCTGGGGCATCCTGACCGTGTCGGTGACGACCTTGATCACGTAGCCCTGGAAGTGTTCCTTGGACGCGACGACTTCCCACGCCTCGGGCGTGTCTCTGATCATGGCCGCACTCGCTTCCGGTCCTCCGTGGTTACGCGAGCTACCGCCTCCGGACCGAGGCGCGCCGCTCCGGTGACGTTCACTTGCCGACCTTCGTGCTCACGCGGCTGTCGGCGTAGGCCAGGGCGGCGCCGATGAGGCCCTTGAACATCGGGTTGGCCCGGGTGGGACGGGAGCGGAACTCGGGGTGCGCCTGCGTGCCGATGAAGAACGGGTGCACGTCGACGGGCAGCTCGGTGTACTCCACCAGGCGGCCGTCGGGCGACAGGCCGGAGAAGACCAGGCCGACGTTCTCCAGGCGCTCGCGGTAGGCGTTGTTGACCTCGTACCTGTGGCGGTGGCGCTCGTCGACCTTGGCCTTGCCGCCGTAGAGCTGCCTGGCCAGGGTGCCCTCGCCGAGCTTGGCGGTGTAGCTGCCGAGCCGCATGGTGCCGCCCATGTCGCGCTCGCCGGCGACGACGTCCTCCTGGTCGGCCATGGTGGAGATGACCGCGTGCTTGGTGTCGGGGTCGAACTCGGCGGAGTTGGCGTCCTCGACGCCGGCCATGTTGCGGGCGGCCTCGATGACCATGCCCTGCATGCCGAGGCAGATGCCGAGCAGCGGGATCCGGCCCTCGCGGGCGTGCCGGATGGCGCCGATCTTGCCCTCGATGCCGCGCACGCCGAACCCGCCCGGGATCAGCACCCCGTCGACGCCGTCGAGCTCACGCTCGGCGCCCTCGGGGGTCTCGCAGTCGTCGCTCTTGACCCAGCGGATGTTGACCCGCGCGTCGTTGGCGAAACCGCCGGCGCGCAGCGCCTCGGTGACCGACAGGTACGCGTCGGGCAGGTCGATGTACTTGCCGACCAGCGCGATCGTGACCTCCTTGGCCGGGCGGTGCACGCGGCGCAGGAGCTGCTCCCACTCCTTCCAGTCGACGTCGCGGAAGGGCAGGCCGAGGCGGCGCACGACGTAGGCGTCGAGGCCCTCGGCGTGCAGCACCTTGGGGATGTCGTAGATGGAGGCGGCGTCGACGGCGGAGACGACGGCGTCCTCGTCGACGTCGCACATGAGGCTGATCTTGCGCTTGATCGCCGTCTGGACGGGACGGTCGGAGCGCAGCACGATCGCGTCGGGCTGGATGCCGATGCTGCGCAGCGCGGCCACGCTGTGCTGGGTCGGCTTGGTCTTCAGCTCGCCGGACGGGCCGATGTAGGGCAGCAGCGACACGTGCAGGAAGAAGACGTTGTCGCGGCCGACCTCGTGCCTGATCTGGCGGACGGCCTCCAGGAACGGCAGCGACTCGATGTCGCCGACCGTGCCGCCGACCTCGGTGATGACGACGTCGACGTCGGGGCCGGCCATGCCCCGGATGCGGTCTTTGATCTCGTTGGTGATGTGCGGGATGACCTGGACGGTGTCGCCCAGGTACTCGCCGCGCCGCTCCTTGGCGATGACGTTGGAGTAGACCTGGCCGGTGGTGACGTTGGCCGAGCCGTGCAGGTCGGTGTCGAGGAAACGCTCGTAGTGGCCGACGTCGAGGTCGGTCTCGGAGCCGTCGTCGGTGACGAAGACCTCGCCGTGCTGGAACGGGTTCATCGTGCCGGGGTCGACGTTGAGGTAAGGGTCGAGCTTCTGCATGGTGACCCGGAGACCGCGCCCCTTGAGCAGCCGGCCGAGGCTGGAGGCCGTGAGCCCCTTGCCGAGACTGGAGGCGACACCGCCGGTGACGAACAGATGCTTGGTTTGCGATGCGCTGCGCAAAGGGGCTCCCGTGGCTCGAATGGTGGCCGAAGTGTCCACGGGCTCTCAGGATATCAAACAACGCCCCTCACATGCCCGAACGGCATGACCTAGCGGTAACTTTGGGCCCTATGTCACTAGTACGCCGGGCCATGGGCGCGCTGATTCACCGTGCGTACACGGCGATCCGCCACGCCGGGGCGATCTCTCCGGACTCCACGGCGGGTTACCGATTCCGCCGGATCGGCGCGGGAGTCAGCATCGCCTTCCCGCCGGGGGCGATCTTCGGCGAGCGGTGGATCGAGATCGGCGAGCACACCCTGATCGGCGAGCGCGTGTCGATCTCCTGCGGCATGTGGCCTGGCGTCGAGCTCGGCCCCGACTCGATCCTGCGGATCGGCGGCTCGTGCTCGATCGGCAGGGGCTCGCACATCGTGGCCCACCAGTCGATCGACATCGGCGACCACGTCTTCACCGGCCCGTACGTCTACATCACCGACCAGAACCACGTCTACGACGACCCCGAGACGCCGATCGGGCGGCAGTGGCCGCGCAACAGCCCGGTCTCGATCGGCGCCGGGTCCTGGATCGGCACGGGCGCGATCATCCTGCCGGGCACCGTCCTCGGGCGGCAGTGCGTGGTGGCGGGGGGCGCGGTGGTGCGCGGCGAGTTCCCCGACCACAGTGTGGTCGCCGGGGTGCCCGCCAAGCGCGTCCGCGGGTACACGCCGGAGCTCGGCTGGCACGCCCCCGGCGCCGCCGAGGCCGCCGCGGCGATCGCCCTGGCGCTCGACGGGCAGGCCGGGCCGTCCTGAGGGCTGGGACCGGCCCGAGAACGGGGATGGACCGAACAAGCTTCTGGAGGTTAGCGTCGGTGCATGCGGACCGCCATCTGTGAGCGCCTGGGCGTCGAGTTCCCGTTGTTCGCCTTCAGCCACTGCCGCGACGTGGTGGCCGCGGTCACGAACGCCGGCGGGTTCGGGGTGCTCGGGGCCGTCGCGTACTCCCCTGAGCGGCTCGACGCCGAGCTGACGTGGATCGACGAGCGGGTGGGCGGGCGGCCGTACGGGGTGGACGTGCTCGTCCCCGGCCGGATCGACGCCTCGGCGCTCGACCTGCGGGCCCACCTGCTGGACTTCGTGCCCGACCGCCACCGCGACTTCGTCGCCCACCTGCTGTCCAAGTACGGCGTGAACGCGCCGCCGCAACCCCTGAGCGCGGTGGCCGACGAGTTCGGCAGGCGGGTGACGGCATCGGGGGCGACCGCGCTGATCGACGTGGCGCTCAAGCACCCGATCGGGCTCATCGCCAGCGCCCTCGGACCGCCGCCGCCGGAGATGGTGGCGAGTGCCAGGGAGGCGGGCGTGCCGGTGGCCGCGCTGGTCGGAACCGTGGAGCACGCCCGCAGGCAGGTGGCGGCCGGGGCGGACATCGTCGTGGCCCAGGGCACCGAGGCGGGCGGCCACACCGGCGAGATCTCCACGATGGTGCTCGTGCCGCAGGTCGTGGACGCGGTCGCGCCGGTTCCCGTGCTGGCCGCGGGCGGCATCGCCTCGGGACGCCAGATGGCCGCGGCCATGGCGCTCGGGGCCGAGGGGGTCTGGTGCGGCTCGGTGTGGCTGACGACCGAGGAGGCGGAGACGTCGCCCGCGCTCCGGCGCAAGCTGCTGGCCGCCTCGTCGCTGGACACCGTGCGGTCCCGGTCGCGTACGGGCAAGCCGGCGCGGCAGCTCAGGTCGGCCTGGACCGAGGAGTGGGACTCCGGGCAGGAGAGCCCGGGGCCGCTGGGCATGCCCCTGCAACTGCTGCTGGCCGAGGGGGCGATGGCCCGCATCGGCGCGGCGGCCGACCGCGGCGACCCCGGAGCCGTGGAACTCGTCACCTACTACGTGGGCCAGGTGGTGGGCCAGCTCGACCGGGTGCGCCCGGCCCGTGCCGTGGTCTATGACCTGATCAGCGAGTTCACCGACGCCGTGACGCGCCTGACCCGCCTCACTGCCCCCTGAAGGCCCCTCTCGCCGCCCCCGCGCGGCGTGGTTCCTCCCGTATGGCCCGATAGCATGCGCGTGTGGTCGGGACACCGCCTGAGCTGGAGCGTGGCACCGGGGTTCCCGCGCACACGCAGATCGAGCAGTGGCTGCTGGCGGCGATCTCCTCCGGCGAGATGGCCCCGGGCGACCGGCTGCCCGGCGAGCGGGAGCTGGCCGCCCGCCTCGGCGTGAGCCGGATGACCCTGCGCCAGGCCCTGGCCACCCTCGAACGCGACGGCGTGCTGATCAGGCTCCCCGGCCGGTCGGGCGGCGCGTTCGTGGCCGAGCCGCGCATCGAGTGCGACCTGACGGGCCTGGCCGGGTTCACCGAGCAGATGCGCCGCGCCCACCTGCGGGCCGAGGCGCGGATCCTGACGGCCGCCACCGTGCCCGCGCCGGCGGCCGTGGCCGCCGCGCTCGGCGTCGAGCCCGGCGAGCCGGTGCACGAGGTGGCCCGGGTGCGGTCGGCGGGCCGTTCGCCGGTGGCGCTCGAACGTTCCTTCTTCCCCGCCCTGCCCGGCTTCCTCGGCGAGGACCTCGGCGGCTCCCTCTACGCCCTGCTGGCCGGCCGCTACGGGCTGGAGCCGCGGACCGCGGTCGAGCACCTGGACCCGGTGATCGCCGGTCCTGAGGAGGCGGCCGAGCTGGGCATCGCGGCGGGCGCGCCGCTCATGCTGATCGAGCGCACGGCCTACGCCGCCGACGGCACCCCCGTCGAGTACGCCCGCGACCTGTTCCGCCCCGACCGGGTGCGCCTGTCGGTGCGCAGCGGCGTCACCGCGCCCGCGACCCCGCCGGGTCGTGCAGCGGCTCCCTGACCACGGCGCCCGGCACCCACTCCCCCTCGACCTCGACCTCCACCTCGGCTCCCGGCCCGACCGGCAGGTACGCGTAGGCGATCGACTGCCTGACCGTGTACCCGTAGCCGCCTGAGGTGACCCGGGCCACGACCTGGCCGTCCACCCGTACCGGCTCGTTGCCCAGGGCGACCGCCCGCGGGTCGGCCAGGGTGAGGCAGCGCAGGCGGCGGGCCGGGGCGGGGTCGAGGGCGTCGCGGCCGAGGAAGTCCTTGCCGGGCTTGACGCAGAACCCGAGCCCGGCCTCGTACGGCGTCGTCTCGGGCCCGATGTCGGCCCCCCACACCCGGTAGCCCTTCTCCAGCCGCAGGCTGTCGATGGCCCGGTAGCCGCCCGCGACCAGCCCGTACGGCTCCCCCGCCCGCCACAACGTCTCCCACAGCGCGAGCCCGTACTCGCTGGAGCAGTACAGCTCCCAGCCGTGCTCCCCCACGAACGTCACCCGCAGCGCCAGCGCGGGCACGTCGCCCACGGTGAGCTCCCGGGCCGACATGAACGGCAGGTCCGGCGGGTCCGGGGTCAGCCCGGACAGGATGTCGCGGGCCTTGGGGCCCCACAGGGCGAAACAGGCGTACTGGCCGGTGACGTCGGCGATCCTGGCCGTCGAGCCGGTGAGCGCGGCCTGCCGGCGCAGCCAGGCGAGGTCGCGGGAGCCGGACGCGGTGCCGGTGACGATCAGGAACTCCTGCTCGCCGCGCCGGGTGACGGTGAAGTCGCACTCGATGCCGCCGCGCCGGTTCAGCGCCTGGGTGTAGGTGACGGCGCCCACCTGGCGGGCCACGCGGTTGTCGCACACCCATTCCAGCAGGGCGGCGGCGTCCGGACCGGTGACCTCGATCTTGGCGAAGGAGCTCTCGTCGAACAGCCCGGCCGTGGTGCGGGTGGCGCGGTGCTCGGCCCCGACGGCGGGCGACCACAGGCGCCCGGCCCACCCGCGGGGGCGTTCGTCCGCGCCGCCGGGGGCGGCGGAGTAGTGGTTGACCCGCTCCCAGCCCGCCTTCTCGCCGAAGACGGCCCCGT
This sequence comes from Nonomuraea sp. NPDC005730, assembly GCF_040630865.1. Taxonomy (NCBI): domain Bacteria; kingdom Bacillati; phylum Actinomycetota; class Actinomycetes; order Streptosporangiales; family Streptosporangiaceae; genus Nonomuraea; species Nonomuraea sp. NPDC005730. The sequence goes on along the minus strand of NZ_JBEXYK010000003.1, from coordinate 425,096 downwards.
GGGCGGCGTGCCAGGAGTAGGCGGGCGAGACCCGCAGCGGGCGCCCGGCCGCGCGCTCGTGGCCCGGGTAGCGGATGTCGTAGTACGTCTCGTAGTTCTCGACCGAGCGTCTGACCGTGTACGACGGCGACCGGTACTGGCGGCCGAAGCGGCGCACGTCCATGTGGTGGACGTCCATGCCGGGCTCGCCCTCGACGATCCACTCGGCCATGACCCGGCCGATGCCGCCCGCGCCCGCGATGCCGTGGGCGCAGAACCCGGCCGCCACGAAGAGCCCGCCCACCTCGGTCTCCCCCAGGCAGAACTCGTTGTCCGGGGTAAACGCCTCCGGCCCGTTGATCAGCTTGCGGATGCCGACGTCGGCCATCGCGGGCACCCGGATCCGGGAGTTGGCGGAGATCTCCTCCAGGCGCGGCCAGTCCTCGGGCAGCAGCCTGCCGTTGAAGTCGGCCGGGACGGCGTCGTAGGAGGTCTCGGAGGCGGTCCAGGGGGCGCAGGTGCGCTCGTAGCCGCCCATGACCAGGCCGCGCACCTCCTGCCGGTAGTAGACGAGCAGGTCGGGGTCGCGCAGCGTGGGCAGGACGGGGTGGTCGTGGCAGGCGTCGGTGACGACGTACTGGTGGGACATCGGCACGATCGGGACGCGCACCCCGGCCATGCGGCCGATCTCGGCGGCGAACATGCCGCCGCAGTTGACCACGATCTCGCAGGCGATGTCCCCCTGGTCGGTGCGGACGCCGGTGACGCGCCCGCGTTCGACGCCGATGCCCAGCACCCGCGTACGGGTGCGCACGCGGGCGCCGCCCTCGCGGGCCCGGGCGGCGAGGGCGTAACACAGCATCGAGGGGTCGACCTGGCCGTCGGTCGGCAGGTACGCCGCCCCCACCACCCCGGACGGTTCCATCAGCGGGAACAGCTCCACCGCCTCGGCGACCGAGATCTCCTCCAGCGGCAGCCCGAACGTCCTGGCCCAGCCGATCTGGCGGCGGATCTCGGCCATCCGCTCGGGGGTGGAGGCCAGCTTGAGGCCGCCGCACTCGGTCCAGCCGGCGTCGAGGGTGCGGTAGAGCTCCACGGAGTACTGGTTCATCCGGGTCAGGGTCGGATCGGAGCGGAGCTGGCCGACCAGGCCCGCCGAGTGGAAGGTGGAGCCGCTGGTGAGCTCGTCCCGCTCCAGCAGGACGACGTCGCGTTCGCCGCGCCGGGTGAGGTGGTAGGCGACGGACGCGCCGCCCACCCCGCCGCCGATGATCACGATGCGGGCCGAGTCGCTCATGGTCGCGAGGCTAACCCGCGTACCGTAAAAGGTCTAGACCGTTTAGGACGGCGGAGCTAGCATCGATCATGGCGATCGCCCGGGTCCTCGACCGCATCCCGCTGCTGTCCGGCCTGCCGCGCTCCGTCGAGGAGCTGCCCGGCGGGATGACCAACCGCAACTACAAGGTCACCACCCCGGCCGGGGTCTACGTCGTGCGCGTGGCCGCCAGCGACGGCTCCCTGCTGGGCATCGACAAGGACGCCGAGCACGCCGACTCGGTCGCCGCCGCGCGGGCCGGGGTGGGGGCGCCCGTGCACGGCTACCTGCCGGAGGCGGGCGTGCTGGTGATCGGGTTCCTGCCGGGCCGCACGTTCACCGAGGCCGACCTGTGGGAGCCGGCGAACCTGCCCCGGGTGGCGGAGGTGTGCCGGCGGTTGCACGCGGGGCCGCGCTTCGTCCGCGATTTCGACATGTTCGAGGTGCAGCGGGGGTATCTGCGGATCGTCCAGGAGCGAGGTTTCCGACTTCCTGCGAAATATCTGGATTTCATGCCCGCCGCCGCAGAAATCAGGAAATGTCTGGCGGTACGCGCCGAGCCCACCGTCCCCTGCCACAACGATCTCCTGCCCGGCAACATCGTCGAGTGCGGCGACCGCCTCCATCTCATCGACTACGAGTACGCCGGCAACAACGACCCCTGCTTCGAGCTCGGCAACCTGTGGAGCGAGGCCGACCTGCCGCCCGGCCACCTGGATGAGCTCGTCACCGCCTACTACGGCCGCCGCCTGCGCCACAAGATCGCCCGCGCCCGGCTGCTCGGCCTGATGTCCAAGTACGGCTGGACCCTGTGGGCCTCGATCCAGGACGGCGCCAACGACACGATCGACTTCGACTTCTGGTCCTGGGGCATGGAGAAGTACGAGCGTGCGGCGGCCGAGTTCACCCGGCCGGGCCTGGCCCGCGTGATGGAGGCCGCGGCGGGGGCAGACTAGGGGGATGTTCGCCGCGCTGACCGGTCTCGGCCTCTCCACCGCCGCCGGCCTTAACGCCTACATCCCGCTCCTGGTCGTGGGCGTGCTGGCCAACCTCACCGACCGGGTGAAACTGCCCGACGGCTACTCCTGGCTGTCGAACTGGGGCGTGCTGGCGATCATCGCGGTGCTGCTGGTCGCCGAGATGGTCCTCGACAAGGTGCCGGCCGTCGACTCCGTCAACGACGCCATCCAGACCGTGGTGCGTCCGGCCGCGGGCGGCGTGGTCTTCTCCGCCACCAACGCCGCCGCCGAGCTCGACCACTCCACCTGGATGACCGAGAACCCGTGGGCCGGCTGGCTGCTGGGCATCGTGATGGCGCTGGCCGTCCACACGCTGAAGGCGACGGCCCGTCCGGTGATCAACGCGGGCACGGCGGGGGTGGGCGCGCCCGTGGTGAGCACCGCCGAGGACGCCGGCTCGCTCGGCATGAGCCTGATCGCGGTGTTCCTGCCGCTGCTGGTGATCGTCGCGCTGCTGCTGCTCGTCCTGCTCGCGTGGTGGACCTTCCGGCGGGTACGCCGGCTGCGCGCCCGGCGCAGGATCAGGAGAAATCCACCCCCAGGCTGAGTACGCCTCACCCTGCGGGCTGATCCGCTCCCCCGTCCCGCGCTCCTACGGTGTTCCCTCATGAAGCGAGTCATCATCACGGGGGGAGTCGCTGCTCTCGGCCTGGCCGCGTCGGTCGCGCCCGTCCCGGCGTCGGCGTCCGCGCAGGCGAGCGTCACGGTCGTCGCCGCCAAGCTCGACGGCCCGCGCGGCCTGACCTTCGGCCCCGACGGCGCCCTGTACGTCGCCGAGTCCGGTTCCGGCGGCAAGATCAAGTGCGCGACCGTGCCCGCCGAGCCGGGCGGCGAGGCGAGCAAGGTGTGCCTCGGCCTCACCGGGAAGATCTCCAAGCTGGCCGACGGCCGGCTGACCACCGTGGTCAAGGGCCTGCCCTCGGCCGGCTCCGACGGGCTCGGCACCGGCCCGCACGACGTCGCCTTCGCCGCGGACGGCTCCATGCTGGTGCCCGTCGGCCTGGGCGGCAACGGCAAGCTGCGGGCCGACCTCGGCCCCAAGGGCCGCACCCTCGGCACGCTGCTGAAGATCAAGGACGGGAAGTCGTCCGTCATGGGCGATCTGCTCGCGTTCGAGGTCAACCACAACCCGGACAAGAAGGACAAGGGCAGCGCGATCGACTCGTACCCGTTCGCGGTCGTGCCGACCCCGCAGGGCGGCGCGCTGGTCACGGACGTGGGCGCCAACGACGTGCTCCAGGTCAGCGCGTCGGGCAAGGTGACGCTGCGGGCGGTGTTCCACGCGCGCAAGGTCGCGGCCCCGGCCATGCTCAAGCTCCCCAAGGGCAGCAAGGTGCCGATGCAGTCGGTGCCGATGGGCATCGCGGCCGCCCCCGACGGCTCCTACTACGTCGCGGAGCACGCCGGGTTCCCGCAGCCCGAGGGCGTGGCCAGGGTGTTCAGGCTGGCCGGGAAGAAGGCCGAGACCGCCGTCAAGGGCTTCACCACCGCGGTCGACGTCGCCTTCGACGCCTCGGGCCGGCTGCTCGTGCTCGGCTCGGTCGGCCCGGTGCCCGCCGACCACCAGCCCCGTACGTCGCTCTACCGGATCGAGGCCGACGGCACGCGCACCGAGCTGCTCAAGCCGGGCACGCTGACCGTGCCGCTGGGCATGGCGGTCGCCGGCGACGGTTCGGTCTACGTGTCGAACAAGGGCTTCACCCCCGGCAAGGGCGAGATCGTCCGGGTGGAGCTGCCCGCATAGACGTGTGAGCGCCATGGCCCCCAACCCCCTGTGTGCGCTCACACGAAGGGCCCGGCAGCAGCGTCCGCGCTGCCGGGCCCTTCACCATGTCGTTCAACGCCCCCTGAGCCAGCCCTCCAGCACGCGGACGAACTCCGCCGGGCGCTCCTCGTGCAGCCGGTGGCCCGAGCCCTCCCAGCACACGACCTTCGAGTCCGGATGCTTGAGCAGCCCGGCCTCCCAGGCCGCGCGTCCGGGGTCGGCCCAGATCGACAACACCGGGCAGCTCCGGCGGGCCAGGTAGTCGTCACTGGCCGGCCGCACGCCGATGGCCCCCGGGGCGGTGAACATGGCCTCGAACGCCTCGGCCAGCACGTGCGGGGGCATGCCGGACAGGCGGCGCTTGTGCCAGCGCCGGATGACGGCGGGGGTCGCGGAGGTGGTGCACCATCGGTCGATCTCCTCGGCGACGGCGTGCGGGTGCTCGCCGCGCAGGCCCGCGATCATGCCGGGGAAGCCCGCGGCGAGGTCCTGGCTCATGCCGTAGCCGGGGTCGAGGGTGACCAGCGCCCGTACGCGGCCGGGATGCTCGACCGCGAGGATCGAGACGACCTGGCCGCCCATCGAGTGGCCGACCGCGATCACCTCGGGGACGTCCAGGCGGTCGAGCAGCGTGTTCAGGTCCTCGGCCATCGCCTGTGAGGTGTTGCCGGTCTCCGGGACCGAGGAGTAGCCGTGGCCGCGCAGGTCCACGGCGATGACGCGGTGGCGGGCGGCCAGGGCGTCGATGTGCCAGGACCACTGGTGGGAGTCGGCGCCCCAGCCGTGCACGAGCAGCAGCGGCGGGTCGCCGGCGCCGTCGTCGGTGTAGAAGAGGCTGATGGTTGCCGAAATTTCGGCGTGTGGCATGAAATATCCCCTTATTTGAGGGCGCGGATGGCGGCGCACACCCGGTCCATGGCGTCGCCGGCGGCGGGCAGGATCGGTCCCGTGCCGAAGAAGCCGTGGAACAGGCCCTCGTACCGGACGCACTCCGCCTCGACCCCGGAGTGGCGCAGGTGGCGGGCGTACGCCTCGCCCTCGTCGCGCAGCGGGTCGTGCCCGGCCGTGATCACCAGGGCCGGCGGCAGGCCGCTCACGTCCGCGCCCAGGGGCGAGCTGTACGGCTCCCCGCGCCGCTCGTGATCGGGCTGGTAGCAGTCCCAGAACCACCTCATGTGCGCCGTCGTCAGGAAATATCCTTCGCCGTTCCGGTCGTAGGAGGGCCAGTGGCGGACGGCGTCCGTCGCGGGATAGACCAGCACCTGCAGCACGATCGGCGGCCCGCCCTCCTCGCGCGCCCGCAGGCAGGTGACGGTGGCGAGGTTGCCGCCCGCGCTGTCGCCCGCCACCACCAGCGCCCCCGGATCGGCGCCGAGCCCGGCCGCGTGCTCGTGGGCCCACCGGGTGACGGCGAAGGCGTCCTCGACGGCGGCCGGATAGGGGTGCTCGGGCGCGAGCCGGTAGTCGGCGGCGACCACCACCGCCCCGGACCCGGCGCAGATCTGGCGGCAGACACCGTCATGGCTGTCCAGCGACCCCAGCGTGAACCCGCCGCCGTGGAAGTACACGACGAGCGGCCGCCCCTCAGCGCCCTCCGTAGGCCAGTAGACGCGCACGGGGACGCCCGCCGCGTCGCGGTCCTCGACCCGGCCCACGGGCATCGGCTCCGGGCTCGGGACCGAGGCCAGCACGCGCCGCGCCGCCACGGGGTCCCAGGGCCCCTCCCCCTTGGGGAAGAACTCGCTCATCAGGTCGATGACCGCGCGGGTCGGCTCGTCAACGGCCATCTCCGGCCTCCTCCTCCGTCGCGGGAGCGGCCTCGCGCGGGACGGAGCCCAGCAGCGCCGTCTCCCCCGCCGTCCAGCCGCCGTCGATCGCCAGCTCCGCGCCCGTGACGTACGAGGCCGCGTCGGACAGCAGGAACGCGATGGCCTCGGCGACCTCCTCGGGCTCCCCCCATCGCCCGGCCGCGGCCAGCGGGAACGTGCCCTCGCCCGAGACCGCGCCCAGCGAGGCCGTCATCGGGGTGACGATCATCCCGGGATGCACCGAGTTCACCCTGATGCGGTCCCGCCCGAACTCCAACGCCGCGATCTTGGTCAGCCCGCGTACGCCCCACTTCGACGCGCCGTACCCGCCCGTGCCGGGCAGCGCGGTCAGCCCCGCGACCGACGAGAGGTTCACCACGGCCCCGCCGCCGGACGCCCGCATGGCCCCGGCCACGGCCTTCAGCCCGAGGAACACGCCCACCAGGTTCACCTGGAGCACCCGCTCGAACTCCGCCAGGGACTGCTGCTCGATGGTCCGCACGGTGACGATCCCGGCGTTGTTCACCAGCCCGTCGAGCCGCCCGTGCGCCTCGACGGTCGCGGCCACGACGGCCGCCCACTGCTCCGGGTCCGTCACGTCGTGCGGGACGAACGTGCCCCCGACGTCCTTGGCGGTGGCCGTCCCCTCCTCGGTGAGCACGTCGGTGAGCACGACCCGCGCCCCGCCCGCCGCGCACCGGCGCGCCGTGGCCGCGCCCATGCCCCGGGCGCCGCCCGTGATGATCACTACCTTGCCGTCGAGCACGCGCACCCCTCATCCGAGACGACCGAACATGTGCACTGAAACACGCGCCCCCGTCCCCGATCAAGGGCTTGCTCGGCGCGGTCGCCGGAACCCGGGATCCCCGTCGTGCGTTGAACCCCTCGCGCGTCGAACTATCCTTCTAGGCAACGACCCACGGGAGGTGGCGGAGATCAGCGAGTTCCTTGTCATCGTGCTGGCCATCCTGGCGTTCCTCCTGCTGCTGACCGGTGTGGGCGTCTATCTGCTGGTCAAACTGGGCAAGAAGGCGGCCAAGAAGGCCCGGCAGGCCACCACCCGGCTGACCACGCACGTCAACGCCATGGGCACCGGCGACGCGGCCGAGGTCGAACGCCTCCGCCTCGACCTGCGCCGCGAGGTGGCCCTCACCCGCCAGGCCGTCGAACAGGCCCAGCAGCGCGGCTGGGGCCTCGGCGACCTGCCCCGGCTGCTGGCCGACCTGTCGGCCCAGGCCGACGTGCACGACGGCCAGCTCGCCATGTACGCCCAGCAGCGCCGCGTCTCGCCGTACGTCGACCACGCCGCCCTCGACCGGCTGCGCGAGCACCAGGCCAAGCTGACCGCCATGTGCGCCCGCATCCGCGCCGACCTCCTGGGCGACCAGATGCACCACGCGTCGTCCGGCATCGACGAGCTGTACTCGCGCACGGAGCTGGAGATCGAGGCCCGCCGCCGTCCCCCGGACCCGCTGGACCAGATCGACGAGCTCTACCGCCGCTCGATGGAGCAGCGCAAAGACCATCCCTGACAGTCACTATCCGTGACACGATAAGCTCGCCGAGTAAACCTTAGGAGGCGCGCATGAGTACAGCCCTTCCTGAGTGGTTCTACCCCGGCCCACCCGGCGGCTGGACCGCCGACATGCTCGATCACCTTCCCCCCGGTGCGCCCCGGCACGTCGAGCTGATCGATGGGTCGCTCATCATGATGTCGCCGCAGACCGCCTTCCACCTTTACACAATCCGGTTGTTGGAAAGCGCCCTGAAACCGCCCGCACATCTCGCGGTGGTTCGTGAAATGACCGTCACCCTGGGCCTACGGCAGCGGCCGGAACCGGACATTCTGGTGGTGGAGAAGTCAGCGATCGGGCCGGAGACGACTTCTTTCCGCCCAGAGGACGTACACCTCGTCGCCGAGGTGGTTTCAGAGGAGTCCAAGGAGCGGGATCGCAGCACCAAACCGATCAAATACTCAGATGCCGGCATCCAACACTTCTGGCGGGTCGAGCAGGAAGACGGCCTACCCGTCGTCTACACCTTCGAGCTGGAACCCGCAGTCAAGGCATATGTCCCCACCGGCATCCATCGCAAGCAGCTGCGAGCTTACGTCGGGTTCGACGTGGACATCGACCTCGGCCTGGAATGGCCACCCGGCTAGTTCCGCTGTCACGGCGGTCGAGGGGCCCAGGCGGTCCTGTGGCCCCTCGACGGCACGGACCGGCCGCGGCCGGGGTCAGCGGTGCCGGCGGTACTGCAGCTCCATGATCCCGCCGCTGGAGGCGAAGCTGGAGACCAGGTCGAGCCGGCAGGACTTGGGGAAGCCGTCGAACAGCCTGGTGCCCTCACCCGCGACGTAGGGGTACACGCTCAGCCGGAACTCGTCGATCAGGTCGAGCCGCATGAGCGACCGCCAGAGGCCGACCCCGCCCCAGACCAGGACGTGGCCGTCGCCGTCCAGCCGGAGCTTGTCGATCTCTGCTGCCGTGTCGCCGTCGGCGATGGTGGTGTTGGCCCAGTCGGCCGTCTTCATGGTCCGGGAGAAGACGACCTTGCGCCCGGCGGTCAGGATGTCGGCGAACGGGTGGTCGGTGGCGGTCGTCATGCCCTTGGCGATGCCCTCGTAGGCGGTGCGGCCCATGACGTGCGCGTGGGCGCCGCGCAGGAAGTCGAGGTAGGCCGGGGAGTCGGGCCGGCTGTTCTCGGGCAGGTCGAAGCAGAACTTCCAGAAGTCGGTGCCCTCGTCGGCGAGCAGGCCGTCGAGGGAGTAGTTGAACACCGTCGCTATCAGCTTCCGCATGAGCGCGTCTCCGTGATCTCGGGTCGTCCGGTGACACGTAGGACATCGGAGCCGCCCGGAACTCATCGGTGCCCGGCCGGACGCCGCTCAGTACTTGTCGACGCAGATGGTCAGCGCGGGCACGGGCCACGTCCAGGAATGTCTGGTCACGCCATCGCAGGCGGTGGCGTCCTTGTCGGCGTTCCCCCGTAGGACGCGCCGCACGGTGAACGTCTTCGGCGCTCGGCATTTGCCGGCGAAGTCCACGAATTCATCGTTCTTCGACCACTTGTAGCAGTAGTCCCGCCCGAACTGGTACGCCAGGCAGTACAGCACGTCGTTGTGGATGAGGTAGCGGTGGTTGGTCTTGCCGTCGCAGAGGCCGGAGGGAGTGGTGATGGCGGCCACCCGGTAGGGCGCGCCCTGCTTGCAACTGTCGGTCACCGGCGCGTCCGGCAGGCCGGAGAGACAGTCGCCGACCTTGAAGTCGGCCACCGGCTCGCTCGGGGCCGAGGTCGGGGCCACGGCCGGAGCCTCAGTCGGGGCCTCAGTCGGGGCCTCAGTCGGGGCCACGGTCGGGGCCGAGGTGGGTGGCGCCTGGGTGGGTGGCGCCTGGGTGGGGAAGCCGGTGGGCGCGGGGAACGACGACGACGTCTCGGCGGGCTCGGTCGTGGTCCTCGGAGAGCCGGTCAGGGTCTCGCGCACGGTGTTCTTGAGCACGTTCTTCCCGACCACCGCGAGCAGCACCAGCACGACCGCCACCACCGCGGCCCCGATGCCGAGCATTTTCGACCGTCCGGCCCCCGAGGCCGCCTCGGCCTGGACCGGCGGCGAGACCGGCTCCGGCTGCGCTGCCTCGCGTAATCGCGCGGCCCACTGCGCGGGCATGGGACGGCTGAACGGGGGCTGGTCGAGCGCGGTCGTGGCGAACTCCGCCAGGCCGGGATGGACGGCGGCCAACGCGGACACGTCGGTGGCGGACGGGTCACGGGCGAAGACGCGGATGGCCAGCAGCGCGAACTGGTAGGCGTCACCCTGCGGCGTCCCCGGCTGCTCTCCGGCGGGAATCCGCCGGTCGGGCGGCGTCTCCACGGGCGGCAGCGCCCGCGCCCCGCCCAGCCCCATCGCGTCGCAGCCGATGAGGAAGCATCCCGGCCGGGGCTCCGTCGTGAACAGCACGTTCTCGGGCGACAGGTCGCCGACGACGACGCCCATCGTGTGCAGGCGGGCGAGCGTATCGGCGAGTTCGGCCAGGATCAGCAGGCGGTCGCGGTCGGTGACGTCCTCCCGGCCGAACAGGCGGTCGACGGTCGCGAGCCGGCGTACCGCGCCGGACGGGCCGGGCGTCTCGCGGAAGAACCGCTGAGGCACGGTCCGCATCAGGAAGCCGACGACGGCGCCGTTCTCCGCCACCAGTTCGGCCGGCCAGGCCGCGCGCTCCTCCAGCCAGGCGGCGTCCGACGCGGAGAGACGGCCGGTCAGCTGGGTCATCGCGGTGAGGACGGCGACGTCGAGGCCCGGTCGGACGTCGTAGTCGATCTCCTTGTACGCGACGCCCGGCCGGCCGTTGATCCTGCCGCTGAGCTCCTCGTGGACCATCCCCTGGCCCTCACGCCCGAGCGGCCGCCCCAGAGCGAGCTTTGCGCGGCCGATCACGGTTTGTCACCCCTGGCCTTGACCATGGCAGCGACCCTAGTTCCGCCGACTCCGAAGATCAAAGAGAGATGGCTCACCCCCAGCGCCGGGCCGTTCGGCCACCGACGACTTTCCCGAGGGGAAAACAGATGGTACTTTCCTTACAGGAAAGCAGTAGTCGACCTCGGGGAAGGCCCATGAACCAGCACGACGCCCAGACTTCGCTCGACGACATCCACCGTCTCCAGGCCAGGACCCGGCAGCAGATCGTCCGCCAGAGCTTCGCGCTCCCCCGCGTGCTCGTCTCCGCGCTCGGCCTCTTCGTCATGCTCGCGGCCATCGACCTGCCGAGCCCCTGGTACTACCTCGGCGCGGCGCTCGGGGTCGTCGTGTACGCGGGCGTGGGGATCGTCTACGAGCACCGGGCCTCGGTCCGGCGGACGGCCACCGGCCGGGAGGCCCTGTTCCACGGGGTGCTGCTGGCCTGCGTCATGGTGGCCTTCGGCATCGGCCGGATCGCCTCCTTCGCGCTGTTCGACCTGCCGCCGCACGGGCTGCTGTCGCAGGCGGTCGCGGGCGCGGTCGTGGCGGCCGTCGCGTACGTCGCGGCCACGCCCGTCAACCGCCTGGTCATGAGGTCGATCGTCCAGCAGGGTGGCGGGGCCGCCTGATGGATCCGCTCTTCGACGAGTTCCTGCACGTCCCGGCGCGCCTGGCGGTCGTGGCGCTGCTGGCGCCGGCCGAATGGGTGGACTTCGGCTTCCTCAGGGACTCGGTCGGCACCAGCGACTCGGCGCTGTCCAAGCAGGTCTCCGCGCTGGCCGCCGCCGGGTACGTGGTCGTCCGCAAGGACCAGGACAAGCGGGCCCGACGGACGTACGTGCAGCTCACCCCGCAGGGGCGGTCGGCCTTCCAGCGGCATGCGGCGGCCCTGGAGCGGATCGTCGCCCTCGCCCGCGACTCCGCCGACCGCCCCGCCGCCGACCAGCCCGCCGCCGACCAGAAGTGACGGGCCCGCCGGGTCAGGCCACGGCGAGCGGACGGCGCGGGCACGGCGGTTCACGGCGCGGGCGTCGCACGTTCCCGGCCACAACGTCGGCAGAGCCCCTCACTCGGCCACGGCGATGGCGGAGCCCCTCGCCCGGCCACGCGTCACGCTCAGCTGTCCCAGTCCGCGTAGATCACGGCGGCCAGCTCCTGTTCCGTGGCACCCTTGCGGGCCAGGGCCTTGGTGGCCTGGGCCTGGGCCGTCGTGGGCAGGCGGCCCTCGATCAGCACCGGCAGCGAGAGCCGGCGCACCAGCACCTCCGTGGCCGCGATCCCGTACGGGCGGCGCGTCACGGCCACGTTGACCCGCAGCGCGTGCTCGTTGCCGGGCGGCACGCCGGGGCGGTCGATCTCGACGGCCGAGTAGCGGAAGCCGTTCGCGAGGTCGCAGGAGGCGCATCCGGCCGGGCCGCGGCTCAGCCTGCCGCCGCACTCGGGGCACGTCAGGCGGTCGTAGGCGGCGTCCACGACCCGCCACGGGTGCTTGTCGGTCTCGTCGACCACCATGCGGGCGATGAGCTGCTCGTCCGGAGGGTCCACGGTGCCGAACTCCGCCAGCAGGAAGGCCCGCCAGCCCGCCTCGACCAGTTCGTCCACCAGCCCGGCGCAGTGGTCGCAGTCCGGCGCGCCGGCGGGTTCCCGATGTCCGCACACCTCACATCGCCGCATGGCCCGAACCGTACAAGCCTGGCGCGTCGCGGCGCACCCGAATATCGGGCCGTCGTTTATTCGATTGCGGGGGCCGTGCCGGACGCGGCATACTCGTCCGCGTTGCTCGCAGCGAGACGAAGGGAGGCTGAGACCGTGACGACCGTTGCCCGCGTGCCGTTTTCCGCGACCTCAGACCTTCCCACCAGGTGTCCGCTGACCTGATCCGTGCGGCGAGCCGGTGGGGCCTCGAAACTGGAGACATCTCACCGTGCCCAAGCACTCGCAGCACCGCCGCCGTGGCAAGTTCGCGCTCGACGCCGACGACATCGAATGGCTCGACAGCACCCCCGAGACCGATGACGGGCCGCCCGAGGGCGACCGCTGGTCCACCTGGGACCAGAGCACGCCCACCGAGAAGGGGCCGAAGCCGTACCCCGGCTGGCTGGTCACCGAGCTGGCCGCCGTCGACACCGAGCTCGGCCTGCTCAAGACCGGCAAAGAGGCCGACGTCCACCTGATCTCGCGTGGCGTGCCCGGCACCGACCGGGTCTGCCTGCTGGCGGCCAAGCGCTACCGCTCCTCCGAGCACCGCCTGTTCCACCGGGACTCCGGTTACCTGGAGGGCCGCAGGGCCCGCGAGAGCCGGATGAACCGGGCCATGGCCAACCGCACCGCCTTCGGCAAGCAGGTGATCGCCGCGCAGTGGGCGGTGGCCGAGTTCGGGGCGCTCTGCCGGCTCTGGGAGCTGGGGGTACCGGTGCCGTACCCGGTGCAGATCGTGGGGACGGAGATCCTCGAGGAGTTCGTCGGCACCCCCGACGGGTTCGCCGCCCCGCGCCTGGCCCAGGTCTCCGACGGCCTCGACGACCTGTGGGAGCAGCTCGTGGCGGCCATGGTGACGCTGGCCGCGGAAGGGCTGGCGCACGGGGACCTGTCGCCGTACAACCTGCTGGTGCACGAGGGGCGGCTGGTGATCATCGACCTGCCGCAGATCGTCGACGTCATCGCCCATCCCGCGGGCCCGTCGTACCTGGAACGGGACGCCCGCAACGTGGCCACCTGGTTCGCCGCCAAGGGCGTGGCCGCCGCGGACCCCGACGCGCTCGCCGACCTGCTCCGCAAGGAGTCCGGCCGGACGTGACCGGAGCGCGGCCCCGGCGTCCGGGCCCGTCCGCGCGGATCGTCTACGTACGGGCGTGGGCGAGCGGGGTCCGTTCCTGTCCTGCCGCCGCCGGGAGCCGGGTGTCGAGGAGCACGCGTACCGCGCCCACCCACACCAGGGCCGAGCCGAGCAGGTGGGCGAGGACGACGACCTCGGGAAGGTCCGTCACGATCTGCGTCAGGCCGACCAGCCCCTGGGCGAGCAGCACGGCGAGGAACAGCGTGGTGCGCAGGTGGGCCGCCGAGCCCGGCTCGCGCCTGGTCCTGAGCCACAGGGCGACGGCCAGGCCGAGGCTGAGCGCGGCGGCGGCCCCGTGCAGCCAGACCATCGCCGTCCAGTTGAACGGCATGCGCGGCACGTCGGAGGAGTCACCCGCGTGCGGCCCGGTGCCGGTGACGATCGTGCCCGCCGCGACCAGCACCGCCACGGACGCGACCAGCGCCGCCGGAAGCCGGCCCACCGGCGTGGAGAGTGGCCGCGCGGGCCGGTCGAGCAGGCGGGCCTTGTGCCAGACGACCGTGGTGGCGGTCAGGAACAGCACGGCGGCCAGGAAGTGCGCGGCGACGAGGTACGGGCTCAGCCGCGCCCACACGGTGAGGCCGCCGACGACCGCGTTCAGCACGACGATCCAGAACTGCACCCACCCCCACCGGGTCAGCTCGGGCACCGGACGGCGCTGCAGCCGGGCGACGACGATGAGCCAGCCGACGGCGACGCACACGACGCCGGACAACACCCGGTTGGTGAACTCGATCGCACCGTGGACGCCGAGCTCGGGCGTGGCCGCGAAACCGGCCTCCGAGCAGCGCGGCCACCCGTCACAGCCCAGACCGGACCCGGTCAGCCGGACGACTCCGCCGGTCACGATGATCATCAGGCTGGTCGCCAGCGCCGCGCCCGCGGCCCGTCGCAGGGCGGCTCGTTCGAAGGCGACCCGGGCGGCGAGCCACTGGAAAGGAGTGGTCATGGGGGAAGAGGTCTCTCTGCTGCTCGGCGAACCGCCGCGGATGGCGGCCGAAAACGCGATCAAGACTTTACTCTACAACCCGTAGAGCACATACCTCGGCCCTGCCGACCTCCGGCGTTTCAGCAGCCGCCCGGTCCTGCCGGGCCTCCGGCCTCTCTGCCCCCTGGTGGCGTCCCGAGCCCGCGCGCATCCGGTCGAGGCCTCGCCCCCAGCGAGGCGGCCACCTCCGCCGATGGTCAGAGGTGGCCTGCTCCCCCCGCAGGTCAGCTGGTGGCGTTCTTCTTGGTGACCTCACCGGTGGCGGCGTCGACCATCACCTCGTGCTTGGTCCCGTCCGGGGTCATCACGTCCGACTGCCAGACGGTCTTGCCGTTCTCGGTGTCGAGCTTCAGCTTGGCGACGTGTCCTTCCGGTACGGCCGCGGCGACCTTGTCGGCGGCCTGGGCGTAGTCGAGCTTGGCCTCGGTGATGCGGGTTTGCATCTTGGCCTTCTCCTGCTCGTCCATCTGCTCGGCCGTCGGCCCCTTGACGACCTTGCCGGACTGCACGTCCACCTGGTGTTCCGTGCCGTCGGAGCCGACGACCTTGACCTCCCAGACCATGCCGTTCTCCTCGCTCTCGACGGAGACGACCTTGGACCCGGGCACCGCGGCCATCGCGACCTTGGCGGCGTCCTTGAGCTCTCCGGCCCCTGGCTGCATGGACGTGGCGCCCGGCGAGGGGGACATGGTCCCCGTGGCGGGCGGGCTTTCCATCGACGGAGACGGGCTTCCCATGGTGGGGCCCGGCGTGGGCTCGACGGCGAACTGGCCGACTTCCGGTACGGCGCCGCAGCCGGCGGCGAGCACCGCCGCACCGACCAGAGCCCCGATGATCGACTTGTTCATACCTGGACCGCTGCCCCAGGAACCGGCCTTCATTCCCGCAGGTCAGAACCCTGGCCCAGGATCGGGGCCGGCAGCGCGCGCCACGCGGGGGCACACCGCAGGCCCGCCGGCCCCTACTGGACGCCCGCGTCGCGCATGCCGTCGCTCACTACTTGACGCCCGCTTCGCGCATGTCGCGGAGCTCGCGCTTGAGCTCCTTGATCTCGTCGCGCAGCCGCGCGGCCACCTCGAACTGAAGGTCGGCGGCCGACTGGTGCATCTGCTCGGTCAGCGACTCGATCAGCGACTCCATCTGCGCCCGCGGCATCTCGCCCGCGATGGCCTTGGCGTGCTGGCCCGCCTGGCGGGCGGCGAAGCCGGGCACCGGGGCCTTGCCGCGCGACTGCTGGCGGCCGCCGCCGAGGAGCTTGTCGGTGTCGGCGTCCTCTCGCTGGAGGGAGTCGAGGATGTCGGCGATCTTCTTGCGCAGCGGCTGCGGGTCGATGCCGTTGGCCTCGTTGTAGGCCATCTGCTTGGCCCGGCGCCGGTTGGTCTCGTCGATGGCCCGCTCCATCGACGGCGTGATCTTGTCGGCGTACATGTGCACCTGGCCGGACACGTTACGGGCGGCGCGGCCGATGGTCTGGATCAGGGAGGTCTCCGAGCGCAGGAAACCCTCCTTGTCGGCGTCGAGGATGGCCACCAGCGACACCTCGGGCAGGTCGAGGCCCTCGCGCAGCAGGTTGATGCCGACCAGCACGTCGAACTCGCCGATGCGCAGCTCGCGCAGCAGCTCGATGCGGCGCAGCGTGTCGACCTCGCTGTGCAGGTAGCGCACCCGGATGCCGAGCTCCAGAAGATAGTCGGTCAAGTCTTCGGACATCTTCTTGGTCAGCGTGGTGACCAGGACGCGCTCGTCGCGCTCGGCGCGCTCACGGATCTCGTGGACCAGGTCGTCGATCTGCCCCTTGGTGGGCTTGACGACGATCTCGGGGTCGACCAGGCCGGTGGGCCGGATGACCTGCTCGACGACGTCGCCCTTGACCCGCCCCAGCTCGTACGGCCCCGGCGTGGCCGACAGGTAGACCGACTGCCCGATGCGCTCCAGGAACTCCTCCCACTTCAGCGGCCGGTTGTCCAGCGCGGACGGCAGCCGGAACCCGTGGTCGACC
The DNA here is from genome assembly GCF_040630865.1 of Nonomuraea sp. NPDC005730. NCBI lineage: Bacteria > Bacillati > Actinomycetota > Actinomycetes > Streptosporangiales > Streptosporangiaceae > Nonomuraea > Nonomuraea sp. NPDC005730. Next base: position 408,931 of record NZ_JBEXYK010000003.1, on the reverse strand, counting down.
AGCGTGCGCTTGCGCGAGGCGTCGCCCTCGTACATCGCGCCGATCTGCGGCACGGTCTGGTGGGACTCGTCGAGGACCAGCAGGAAGTCTTCGGGGAAGTAGTCGAGCAGCGTGTTGGGCGCGGTGCCGGCGGCGCGGCCGTCGAGGTGGCGGGAGTAGTTCTCGATGCCGGAGCAGGTGCCGATCTGGCGCATCATCTCGATGTCGTAGGTGGTGCGCATGCGCAGCCGCTGGGCCTCCAGCAACTTGCCCTGCCGCTCCAGCTCCGACAGCCGCGCGGCCAGCTCGGCCTCGATGCCGGCCACGGCCGCCGCCATGCGCTCCTCGCCGGCGATGTAGTGGGAGGCGGGGAAGATGTAGAGCTCTTCGTCCTCGGTGATCACCTCGCCGGTCAGCGGATGCATGGTGGCGAGCTTCTCGATCTCGTCGCCGAACATCTCGATGCGCACGGCCAGCTCTTCGTACTTCGGGATGATCTCGATCGTGTCGCCGCGCACCCGGAACGTGCCCCGGGTGAAGGCCAGGTCGTTGCGCGTGTACTGCATGTCGACCAGGCGGCGCAGCAGCTGGTCGCGGTCGACCTCCATGCCGACGCGGAGCCTGGCCATGCGGTCGACGTACTCCTGCGGGGTACCCAGGCCGTAGATGCACGAGACGGAGGCGACCACGATGGTGTCGCGGCGGGTGAGCAGCGAGTTGGTGGCCGAGTGGCGCAGCCGCTCGACCTCGTCGTTGATCGAGGAGTCCTTCTCGATGTACGTGTCGCTCTGCGGCACGTACGCCTCGGGCTGGTAGTAGTCGTAGTACGAGACGAAATACTCGACCGCGTTGTTGGGCAGCATCTCGCGCAGCTCGTTGGCGAACTGGGCGGCGAGCGTCTTGTTGGGCTGCATGACCAGCGCGGGCCGCTGCAGCCGCTCGATCAGCCAGGCGATCGTGGCCGTCTTGCCGGTGCCGGTGGCGCCGAGCAGGACGCTGTCCTTCTCCCCGGCCCGGACGCGGCGCTCCAGCTCGGCGATGGCCGTCGGCTGGTCGCCGGATGGAGTCATCTCGGTGACGACCTCGAAAGGCGCCACCTTCCGCTGCAAATCTGTGACCGGACGCATGCTGCCACTGTAGGCGGCGCCACCGACAGAAACCGTCAGGCCGTGGGGTGCCCGATCCGGGGGAACGGCGTGGTGGAGAACACCACCTCGACCGGCACCTCGAAGTATCCGGCAATGCGCAACGCCAGGTGAAGACTCGGGCTGTATTCGCCCCGCTCCAGGTATCCCACGGTCTGGTAGTGCACCCCCAGCGCCTGCGCGAGCTGCCTGCGGCTCACCCCCCGCTCGGCGCGCAGCAGCGCGATGCGGTTGTGGACGGTCTCACTCATCAACCCTCCATGTAGCAGACCTGCTCCATCCATAACACCCCTGCTATGGGACGTAACAGTCATATGACGACACACTGCAAGCGAACAGCAAGTCATACCCGATACGGTCGGATTCGCCTGTAGCGGAAAAGGAAGGTTCGATGTCACGACCCCGAGAGGCACTGATCCAGGCAGGTCAGGGCATAGCCCAAGCGGTCGCTCAAGGAGGTGACGTACGGCAGGCGATGAGCCAGGCGATCGGACAGGTCGCCGACCAGGCCGGCCAGCTCACCGGCCAGGCCCCGGGCTTCACGCTCAACCCGCACGACTTCGCCGCCGCCCGCGACGGCGGCGCCTCCGTCGGCACCTTGATCGAGGCCAGGTCCGCCTCGCTGAACGAGGCCGGCGAGATCGTCAACCGCAGCTTCGCCGAGAACGGCATGCACGTCATCTCGCCGGTGGTGATCCCCAAGGGCAGCACGGCCAAGGTGGTCATCCCGCTGACCGTTCTGGTGGTCCTCGGCCTGATCGGCGCGCTCGGCGGCATCGTGCCGGGGTCGGACATCTTCTTCGGCCCGCACTACTGGGTGGTGCTGGTGCTGGCCGCCGCGTTCCTGTGGTGGCGCAGGAGCATGGTGATGGTCCCCGAGGGCTGCAAGGCGCTGATCACCAAGTTCGGCAAGCTGGTGCACATCGCCGACCCGGGCCGGGTGACGCTGTTCAACCCGTGGAAGCGGGTCAGCTACATCGTCAACACCACCCGCGAGTACCCGTTCAACGCGCCCATCAGGGAGGCGCCGACCCAGCAGGGCGTCAAGGCCAGCGTCGACCTGTTCCTGCAGTTCAGGATCGAGAACCCGGCCGAGTTCATCTTCGTGCTCGGCTCGGTCAGCGGCTTCCAGTCCAAGCTGCAGAACGCCATCAGCGAGGTCACCCGCTCGCTGATCTACGCCCAGCGGGCCGAGGACATTTACGACCTGGTGGGCGAGAGCACCCTCGGCATGCTGGAGAACCTGAACCAGCAGTTCCTGCCCGCCGTACGGCTCACCGACGTGAACATCACCCACGCCGAGCCGTCCAGCCAGGAGTACCGCATGGACCTGGCCGCCCCCGAGATGGTCAGGGTGGCCAAGGAGGCCTACACCTACGAGTACGAGCTCCAGCTCCGCAAGGAGCAGAACGAGGGCGACCTGGTCAAGGAGCTGGCGGGGCTCCAGGAGACGCTGAGCGCCATCCAGGCCGAGATCGCCGGCTACCAGGCCCGCATGGACACCGCTCTCGAACGCGCCAGCCACCAGGCCACCGCGCAGGCCAGGCAGCGCCTGGTCGAGGCCGAGTCCACGGCCAACGCCAACGCCGCGCTCCTGGAGGCCCAGGCCCTGGACATCCGGGCGCTGTCGGCCGCCGAGGCCCCCGAGATCCTCGACTACCGCTTCCAGCAGGACCTGCTGACCAAGCTGGAGTCGGTGGCCACCCGGCTGCCGCAGGTGGTGCAGGTCGGCGAGCAGACCGACATCGACTTCCTGGCCCTGGCCCAGCAGCTCGTGGGCGGCAAGGGCGCGGCGCTGTTCTCCGCCGAGGACATGGCCGCCATCCGCGGCCGGCTCGGCGAGATCGCCGCCCGCGTCAGCAGCCGCGAGGACGAGATCGCGGCCCTGCTGAAGAAGGCCGCCGCCGACGTGAGCGAGCCGCAGGCGACGCCTGAGCCCGACCACGACCTGGAAAGCACGGTCGAGCGCCTGCTGCCCGGCCGCCTGAGCGAGGGTGAGGTCCGATGACCCGCGAGTTCTCGAAGATCAAGGAATCGCTGGCCTCCTGGTCGGACATCCGCCAGCTCCTGCGCGGCGGCGAGCAGGGCCAGCTCGTGCCGGTGGTGATCCCCAAGGACCGGCGCGGCTTCGCCTGGATGGCGCTCGTCCTGCTGGCCCTGTACTTCGCCGGGATGGCCGCGCTCACCGACCTCACCCTGCCCGCCGCGCTGGCCGCGCTGTTCTTCCTGGTCGTGGCGCTGGTCACGATCTGGCGCCAGGCGATCATCGAGATCGAGGAGGGCACCACCGGCGTCCGCAGCCGCTGGGGCGCGATCACCGGCACGCTCCCGCCGGGCCGCCACTACCTGTGGCTGCCGTGGGACCGGGTGGACGCGGTCGTGGACACCTCCACCGAGATCCCGTACTCGGCGCCGATCGTGGCCTGCCCGACGGCCGAGAACGTGCCGCTGAAGTCGATCGAGTTCTTCCTGAAGTTCCGCATCGTGGACCCGGTGGCGTTCGTCCGGACGATCGGCGCGGGCAACTTCGACCTCGTGCTCTCCAGCGCCGTGCAGGACGCGATCAGGCAGCGCAGCCGGCGGGTCAACACCGAGCGCGCCTACGACCTGCGCGGCTCCGACGTCGGCGACATGCAGGAGGCGCTCAACCGCCAGCTCGGCCGGTACGGCGTGCGCGTCACCGGCGCCAACATCCCCGACGTCCAGCTCCCCGACCAGTACCAGCAGCACCTGGCCACCCGGGAGAAGGTCGCCAAGGAGCTGTCGGCCTACGAGCGCGAGTGGGAGCTGACCCGCAAGCGCCGCATCGACACGCTGCTCATGGAGATCGAGCGCTCCAAGAAGACCCGCGACGCCCGCGTGGTCGAGGTCAAGGCCGCCCACAACAACGCGCGCAAGAACGTGGCGCGCATGCTGGAGGAGCAGGAGACCGAGGCCCAGCGCGTGACGTGGGAGATCGAGGCGCGCGGCAGGGCCGACCTGACCGCCGCCGAGAACGAGGCCAAGGCCCTGCGCAGGCTGGCCGAGTCCTACCGCGACAACCGGGCCGTGCTGCAGTACGAGCTGGCCCGCCGGCGCCTGGACGTGGGCGCCAAACTCGCCGAGAACGCCCCCCAGCCGCTGGTCGTACGGACCCAGCAGGGCCAGGCCGACTCGGCGCTGTCCACCCTCGTCCTGGCCCAGCTGCTCCCCCGCATCTCGGGCACGGGACACGTCGCCGCCAACGGCCAGACCCCCACCGCATAGGAGAGACCCCATGGTGTTCCGCAAGTTGATGGCCGCCTTCGGCGCGGGTGTCGAGGTCGACACGGTGCTCACCGACACGACCGTGCGTCCCGGTGAGCCGCTGCGCGGCGTCGTGCACTTCCGCGGCGGCGGCTCCGACTACAAGGTCGAGGGCATCTACCTCGACCTGACCGCCGTGGTGGAGGTCGAGAGCGGCGACAACGAGTACAAGACGACCTACAGCTTCCTGCGCCAGCAGGTCGCCGGGACGTTCCAGCTCGCCTCGGGCGCCCAGCACCAGCAGCCGTTCCAGATCATGGTGCCGTGGGAGACGCCGATCAGCGCGATCGGCGGCCACCCGCTGCACGGCATGCGGCTCGGCGTCCAGACGGAGCTGGCGCTGGCGGGCGCGATCGACAAGGGCGACCTCGACCCGCTGTTCGTCAGCCCGCTGCCGGCCCAGGAGCACGTCATCGCCGCCCTGGACCGGCTGGGCTTCGGCTTCAAGAAGGCCGACCTGGAGCGCGGCACGCTGTACGGCTCGACGATGCCGTTCTTCCAGGAGATCGAGTACTACGCGGGCGGCCAGTGGCGGCGGCACTTCAACGAGCTGGAGCTGACGTTCATCGCCGGGCCGCGGCAGATGGACGTCATCCTGGAGGCCGACAAGCGCGGCGGCTTCCTGACCTCCAGCCACGACACCTACAACCGCTTCACCGTGCGCTACGACGACCACCCCGGCGCGGCCGACCAGGCGTTGCAGCACGGCCTGGAGCAGATGGCCCGCCGCCGCGGCTGGTTCTAGCCGGGCGCTCCCCGAGCCGGGCGGCCCCGTCCCGGCTCAGGGGACCCGGTACATGCGCTCGGTCCAGGCCCGGTAGCGCCAGGTGTGCCCGACGCGGTAGTCGTGGCCCAGGTAGACGCCGAAGACCCGGCGTTTGAGCTCGCGCAGCGCCCCCGCGACGTTGGGGGCCCAGCCGGTCATCGGGTAGCCGCGGTAGGAGACCGCCCGCAGCCCCAGGCCGCTCGCCGCGGCCAGCGCGAAGCGGGCCGAGGCCACGTGGTCGGGGTGGTCGCACAGCCCCCGGCTGACGGGCGGCTCGGGGTCGAGCGTGCGCAGCACCGTCGGCCGGAAGCGGGCGTAGAGCGCGCGCAGCACGCCGACCACGTCCCTCCTGCCGACGCAGCGCGGCTCGGGGCCGGCGCCGAACCGGCGCACGCACGAGCGGTCCTGCCACAGCCTGGTCAGCGCGTCGCGGCCGCCGTCGGCGCGCGGGTCGCCGCCGTCGGGCAGTCCGACGAAGGCGAGCCTGACCGCCGGCCTGTCGGCCAGCTCCTCCAGGCGGACGGGGAAGCCGCCCACCGTGATCGTCCTGACCTGCCAGACGTCGGGCGCGCCGGCCAGGAAGGCGTACGCGGCCCGCAGGCCCTGCGCGCGGTCGCGGGCGTAGGCGACGGGGTCGCGGTCGTCGTCCCAGCCGGCCTGGCCCTCGCCCGCGGTCAGGTAGACGGTCACCGTCGGACGGTGCCACTGGACGGCGCCGTACAGGTCGGGGCTCATGAACAGCAGGTCGTCGTCCGGATGGGCCACGACCTGCACGAACCGCTCCGCCGACGACGGCCGGTAGGCCTCCGCCCACGCCGCGGCGGGCGGAGCCGGGCACGCCAGCACGGCCACCAGCACCAGCGCCAGCGCGGCCGCCGAGAACATCCTGATCCCCTTCATCCCCACCCCCCGTGCGCTTCCAGTATCGAACCTGGTCAGGTCCCGGTCCTGAGCTGTTAGGGGGAGATGTCATGTCATTCCCGGGTAGGAGATACCTCCTTCCCGTGCGCTGGAAGTCGCATGCCGGCGGTCGTTACGATGACCTAGGGATTGACTGATCGTCGGACGGGCGGGCGAACGATGGCACGGTTCATGGCGGCGCTGAAGCGGGTCGCCCCATGGGCGGCCCAGAACGCCGACGGCGCCATCGCGCTGTTACTGGCCGTCGTGATCGGCGTGCTCGGCATCATGCCCGACGAGGTGGTGCCGACCGATGTGCAGACCCAGCTCGTCAACGCCGCGACGCTGGTGATCATGGCGCTGGTGGCCACCGCCCTGCTGCGCGACCGCGCCCGTCAGGCCCCGGTCGAGGAGACCATCACCTCCGGCGCGCTGGCCCAGCTGCCCGTCCGGCTGTCGCGGCTGGAGGAGATCGAGACGCTCGTCCACGGCACCCGCAAGGCCCTCGACGCGCTGCAGCTCGTCAGGGTGCTGGGCAGCAAGCAGGAGATCGCCCAGATGCACGCCGAGGCGCGCAAGGACACCACCCGGTGGAGCTTCAAGGGCGGCACCGGCACCTACCTGCGCGCGGTCACCCTGCCCGAGTGCGTGGCCGCCGCCCGCCGGGAGAAACGGCACCTCGTGGTGCGGGTCGAGGTGATCGACCCGTCCAACGTCGAGGTGTGCGAGACCTACGCCCACTACCGGCGCTCCCTGTCGGACTCCCCCGACGCGACCGGCGAGACGTGGACGACCGACCGGGTCAGGAAGGAGTCGTACGCGACGATCCTGGCCGCCTTCTGGTACCGCCAGCGTTACGGCCTGCTCGACATCGAGGTGGGCCTGTCGTCGTCGATGACGACGTTCCGCTGGGACCTGTCGGCCACCCGGCTGATCATGACGGTGGAGGACCCCAACCGCGCCATGACCGCGCTGGCCGGCACGTTCTACTACGAGAACTGCGACACCGAGCTGCGGCTCAGCTTCGAGCAGGCGCGGCGGGTGCCGATGGACATGTACAAGAAGGCGCCGCTCGGCGACGAGCCCACGATCGAGGAGGTCCAGGACCTGTTCGGTCGCATCGGGGTGCCTCTTCCCAAGGCCTACGACGGCCGCGACGTCGTGGACATCGCGCGCAAGGCCCTGCGCGCCGTCGACCCCTATGGCGAGGCGCGTCCTGCGGCCCTCCGACGAGACGGAACGTGAGTGCCACTCATGAGCTATCGGTCGGTCTTCCAGCGGGTCCGCGACGGACAGGCCAGGTCGTGGGCGCTCGGCGTGCTGAGGGAAACCGCGCGCCCCAGGGCCGTACGCCATCCGCTCGGCTTCGTCTGCCTGCCGCTGGAGCGTGAGGGCGGCGAGGGGGTATGCCTCCACCTGTGGTCCGACTCGCTCCAGCACGCCGAGAGCACCACCTCGCAGATCCACTGCCACAGCTGGGACCTGGTCAGCCACGTGCTCTACGGCCAGGTGCGCAACGTGCACGCGGTGGTCACCGACGCGGGGCCCGACGCCACGCACCGGGTGTTCGAGGTGGTCAGCGGCGCCGACGGCGACCGCATCTCGCCCACCCGCCGCACCGTTCGGCACGCGACCGGGCTGGTGGAGCTGTTCGGCCCCGGCGACACCTACACCCTGTCGGCCGACCGCTTCCACAGCAGCGTGGTGCCGGAGGGCGGCGAGGCGGCCACGATCGCGCTCGGGCGCGGCCGGCCCGGCAGCCGCGACCTGTCGCTCGGCCCGCTCGGGGCGGGCAGCCACCACGTTCCCCGGGAAGCACTGAACGCCGAGGAGACGGCGCTGGCCGTCCGGCTGATCACCGCCCACCTGACCTGAGGGGTGCCCGATGGACCTGGATCACGCTCGCTCTGTGGCCGTCGAGGCCGCCCAGGCCGCCGGGGCGCTGCTCGCGGCGGGCACGCGTGGGGCCGTCGGCATCCGGGCCAAGGGCGACGCCGGCGACGTCGTCACCGATCTCGACCTGGCCTCGGAGAAGCTGCTGGTCGAGCGCATCCTGACGGCCTTCCCCTCGCACGCGATCGTGGCCGAGGAGTCCGGGCTGATCGGCGCGGCGGGCGGCGAGTGGACGTGGCTGGTCGACCCGCTCGACGGCACCAACAACGTGGCCATCGGGCTGCCCACGTACGTCGTGGGGGTGGCGTTGTGCCGGGCCGGGCGGCCGGTGCTGGGCGTGGTGCACGACCCGGTGACGGCCCAGACGTGGTCGGCGATCCGGGGGCGCGGGGCCGTGGCGTCCACGGGGGCGCGGCTGGCGCCGCCGTACACGGCCAGCCCGCACGGCCCGCTGCTGGCCTGGACCCAGGGATACGGCGTGAGCAGGGGCGACGCCACCGTGCTGGCGTTGAAGGCGGCGCTGGAGGTCGGCGCGCGGCGGGTGCTGCAACTGTGGGCGCCGCTGCTGTCGTGGGCGATGCTGGCCCGCGGCGACATCGACGGCATCGTCGGCTACCGCGCCGAGGCGGTCGACCTGCCGGCCGGCGCGCTGCTGGCCCAGGAGGCCGGGATCGAGATCAGGGCGCTCGACGGCGGCCCGTTCGAGGAGAGCATCGACGGCACGGCCGACGACCGCAGCTTCGTGGCCGCCCACCCGCGCGCGCTTCCCGCGCTGATGTCGCTGCTGCCCGGCTGACGCCCCCGCTGCTCAGCCGAAGGTGACCAGGGCCCAGACCGTGGCCAGCAGGCCGGTGACGGCCAGGCCGGCGCCGGTCAGCAGGAAGCGGCGCAGCGGCACCGCGACGTCGTGGCGGCGGCACGACTCGAACCACAGGAGCGTGGCCAGCGAGGCCCACGGGGTGATCACCGTGCCCACGTTCGTGCCCACGAGCAGGGCCAGCAGGCGGTCCTGGTCGGCGGCCGGGATGACCTGCGCGACGGCCTGGTAGGCGGGCAGGTTGTTGATCGCGTTGGACAGGCCCGCGCCCACCGCGGCCGTCCGGTACGGGTCGCCCTCCGTACCGATCATCCACGTCATCAGCGCGTCGAGCCCGTGGGCGCTGAGCGTGGGCACCACCAGGAACAGCCCGGTCACGAAGACGACGAGCTGCCAGGGCAGCAGGCTCCAGGTCAGCCGGGCCCGGTCGCGCACCAGGAAGGCCGCCACCACCAGCACGGCCGCGGCGGTGGCGGCGACGGCGACGTGCGCCTTGAGCAGCAGCAGGGCGATGAACAGCAGGCAGCCGGCCGAGGCCGCGCCGAACAGCACCCGGTCGGCCACCGGCTCCAGCACCGGCGGTGTGTAACGCAGGTCGCGGCGCTCGCCCCGGCGCCAGAAGAACACCCACAGGAACACCATCGTCACCGCGATCGAGGCGATCTGCGGGGCCCACATGCGGGCGGCGAACCCCTGGGCGTCGAGGCCGAGCTTCTCCATGCCGAGCAGGTTGGTCAGGTTGGAGACCGGCAGCAGCAGGCTCGCGGTGTTGGCCAGCCAGATGGTGGTCATCGCCAGCGGCAGGGCGGCGATGCGGGCCCGTGGCGCCAGGGCGAGCATGACGGGGGTGAGCAGGACGGCGGTGGTGTCAAGGTTCAGAAATATGGTGACAAATGACGCGAAAGCCGTACAAAGAAAGAAAAGGGCGGTGTAGTTGCCGCGGCCGAGCACCGCCATCCTGGCCGCGATGGCGTCGAAGACCTGCGCTTCCTTGGTCAGCTCGGCCAGCACGATGATGGCGACCAGGAAGATCAGCAACGGCCCGATCGTTTCCAGGCTCTCGACGGCGTTGCGCCACGGCAGCAGACCGGTCGCCACGAAGACCAGACCGAGAGCAAGCAGCCCGATCCGGATCAGATCGAGCACAGCCAGACGCCGCCACACTCGACGATGATCGCACACTGACTCCAAATCACCGATTCCTCGGTGGATACTGAGCAGATGGCACGTGACGGCAGGCCGACCGAGATCTTCGTCAGCTACTCCCCGGCCGACACCGCCTGGGCGACCTGGATCGCCTGGGAGCTGGAGGCGGCCGGCTACCGGACCATGATCCAAGCCTGGGACTTCGTGCCCGGCACCAACTTCATCGACTTCATGGACCGCGGGGTCAGTGAGGCGCAGCTCGTCGTGGCCGTGCTCTCGCGCAACTACCTCACCTCGCGCTACGGGCGCATGGAGTGGCAGGCGGCCATGCGCGCCGACCCCGACAACCCCTCCAACAAGCTCGTCACGATCCGGCTGGAGGACGTGCAGCTGGAGGGCCTGCTGTCCACGATCACCTGGGTCGACCTGCTCGGCGTCACCGACTCCGGGCAGGCCAGGGCGCTGCTGCTGGGCCGGGTCGGCGAGGCGCTGGCCGGGCGGGCCAAACCGGAGGCCGCCCCCGCCTTCCCCACCGGCCGGGTCGTCCCGCCCCCGGCCATCCCGACGCTGCCCCCGACGGCCGACCTGGCCAGGGCCCGCCGCACCCCGGTGACGGCCCCCAAGTTCCCGCCCTCGGGCGGCGACGACCGCGGGCGCGAGTCGGTCAACGTCCTGCACATCGGTGGGCCGAGGTTCGGGCGGGCGCTGCCCGATCCCGGCGAGCCGTTCACGCCGGAGGACATGCAGGCCCGCATCTGGGCCGACCTGACCGCCATGTACGACCGGGGCATGCCGCGTCCCGACCTGATGGTGGTGAGCGGCGACCTGACCGAGTCCGGCAGCCTGGGGCAGTTCGCGCAGGCCACCCAGTTCGTCACCGACCTGCGGCTGCTGATCGGGCTGGAACCCCACCGGCTGGTGCTGCTGCCCGGCCCGCGCGACGTCACCAAGGCCGCGGCCAGCGCGTACTTCATGACCTGCGAGGCCGACGACGTGAGCCCGCAGCCCCCCTACTGGCCCAAGTGGCGGCATTTCGCCGGGCTGTTCCGCGAGGTGTACCAGGGGCTGGACGACCGGGTGTTCGACGGCGGCCAGCCCTGGACGTTGTTCGAGGTGCCCGACCTGAGGGTGGTCGTGGCCGGGCTCAACTCGACGATGGCGATGAGCCATCTGGAGCGCGACGCGTACGCGCTGCTGGGCGAGGCGCAGGCCGCGTGGTTCGCCGAGCGGCTGCGTCCCTACGAGGAGAGCGCCTGGCTGCGGCTGGGCGCGATCGGCCATCCGCCCGCCGCGTTGCGGGACGCGCCCACCTTCGACCGGCTGCTCACCCACCGGCTCAACCTGCTCTTCCACGGGTCCGGCGCGGGCATCCCGGCCGCCGAGCCGCGGCCGGGCTTCGCCGCGGTGGTGGCCCCGCGCTCCGGCCGCCACCAGGTGGTCGAGATCTCCCCCGACGGCATGCGCACCTGGACGCCCGACACCGGCAAGCCCGCGCGCGCCCGGCACGGCTGGCGGGCGGTGCGGGCCACGTTCACCGGCGAGACCCCCGGCACCCCGCCGCCCGCCGCCCAGCCCGAGGAGCGCGAGCCGAGCCCCGTCGAGCTGCTGCTCGACCGCATCACCGAGGTCTGCGAGGCCCGGCACGAGCGGGCCAAGATCCGCCGCTTCCCCGACCACCTGGTGGTCACCCACCCCGAGGACGGGTTCGTCCGGCAGCTGATGATCGGCGCGCACGTCGGCGAGCTGACCGAGGCCGCCGCGACCGGGTTCGCCCGCCGCGCCCATGCCGCCGACCTGGCCGCCGAGCTGGTCTACCAGGGCCCACCGGCCTCCCGCGCGCTCCGCGACGACCTCATGCGCAAGGGCGTGCGGACGCGCAGCTTCGTGGAGTTCCAGGGCCTGCTCGACCTGTCGGGATACGTCGCCGAGCAGACCGCCAGGCTCACCGGCGACCGCCGCTACCCGCCCGGCCTCTACGTCCCCCAGCGCTACCGCGAGCTCGACCGGCCGGGCAGCCAGATCAGGCAGGGGCTCACCGACGAGCTGATGCGGCTGCTGGCCGCCGACCACGGCCGTTTCCTGCTGATGCTCGGCGACTTCGGCCACGGCAAGACGTTCGCGCTGCGCGAGCTGGCCAGGCGCATCCCGGCCGAGCTGCCGCACCTGACGCCGATCTTCATCGAGCTGCGCGCCCTCGACAAGGCCCACTCGGTCGACGCGCTGGTCGCCGCGCACCTGGCCGGGCACGGCGAGGAGTTCATCGACCTCAAGGCGTTCCGCTACCTGCTCCGGCAGGGGCGCATCGTGCTGCTGTTCGACGGGTTCGACGAGCTGGTCACCCGGCTGACCTACGACCGGGCGGCCGACCACCTGGCCACCCTGCTCGCCGCGGCCGAGGACAAGGCCAAGATCGTGGTGGCCAGCCGTACGCAGCACTTCAAGTCGCACAGCCAGGTGCTGACCTCGCTCGGCGAGATGGTGGGCGTGCTGCCGCAGCGGCGGGTGCTCAGCGTGGAGGACTTCACGCACGACCAGATCCGCTCCTACCTGGCCAACCGGTTCGACGACGGCGACGAGGCCGGCGCCCGCATGTCGCTCATGGGCGAGATCAAGGACCTGCTCGCGCTGGCCCAGAACCCGCGCATGCTCAGCTTCATCGCCGACCTCGACGCCGACCGCCTGCGCACGGTCGCCGGCGCCCAGCACACCCTCAGCCCGGCCCTGCTGTACGAGGAGATCCTCAGCACCTGGCTGGCCTTCGAGGAGCGGCGGGCCCGCGTCCCCGGCTCGCCCGGCGCGTTGTCGATCGGCGAGCTGTGGCGGGTGGTGACCGCGCTGGCGCTGCGCCTGTGGGACAGCGGCGAGACGCTGCTCGGCGTCGACGAGCTGACCGAGATCGGCGAGACGCTGAGCGACCTGGCCTCGGGCCAGCTCTCACCCGCGCACGCCGCGCACGCGATGGGCTCGGGCAGCCTGCTCGTGCGCACCGAGGAGGGCATGTTCGGGTTCATCCACGCCTCGGTGATGGAGTGGCTCATCGCCCGCCACATCGCCGCGAACCTCGACAATCCCCTCCCGCTGGTCCGCAGGCCGCTGTCGGCGCTGACCGTCGAGTTCCTGTGCGACCTGGCCGACGTACGGGCGTTGCGCGCCTGGGTGGCCGACCCGCCCGCCGACGACGTGGCCAGGGCGAACGCGGTCAAGATCGCCGCCCGGCTGCGTACCCCGGCCAAGGCCGACCTGCGCGGCGCCAACCTCAAGGGCGAAGACCTGTCCGCGCGCGACCTGCAGGAGGTCGACCTGACCGGCGCCGACCTGTCGGAGGCCACCCTCGCCGGCACGAACCTGTCCAGGGCCGTGCTGCGCGACGCCAGCCTGGCCGGCGCCCGGCTCGACGGCGCCAGGCTGACCGGCGCCGACCTGACCGGGGCCGACCTGTCGGGCGCACGGCTGGCGCAGGTCGACCTGAGCGACGTCACGGTCGAGGGCGCCCGCTGGCACCGGGCGTCCCTGATCAACGTCACCGGCACGCTGCCGCACCTGCCGGGCGCGGCGGTGGTGCCGGGCCAGCCGGTGGAGGTGGAGTTCGCGCCCGCGGGCATCGGCGTCCCGTACGGCTACCACTTCCAGACCTCCCGCCTGCCCGAGCCCATCGCCTACAGCCCCGACGGCTCGACCATCGCCATCGGCAACGAGGACGGCGGCGTGCTGCTGTGCGCCGGCGGCTCCCCGGTACGCACCCTCCAGGGCCACCGCGGCCGCGTCTACGCCGTCACCTTCGCCGGTGACCTGCTGGCCACCGGCGCGAGCGACGGCACGGTCCTGCTCTGGGACACCCTCACCGGCCGGCGCCTGCACACCCTGACCGGCCATCCCGACGGCGTGTGGCCGGTACGCCTCAGCCCCTCGGGCGAGCTGGTGGCGGCCGGCGGCGGCGACGGCGTGGTCCGGGTGTGGGAGACCGCGACCGGCCGGCTGGTCCACGAGCTCCCGGGCCACCGCGCGCCGGTCTACACCGCCTCCTTCGGCCGCTCGCAGCTGGTGACCGGCGACTCGGCGGGCGTCGTCCGGGTCTGGGACCTGACCGCCGGGCAGACGGCCGTAACTCTCGACGGCCACCGCGGCAGCGTCTTCCGGGCCGTGCACAGCCCCGACGGCACCCTGCTGGCCACCGGCGACGAGGCGGGCACGATCCGGCTCTGGGACACCGCCACCTGGTCGCCCCGGCACGAGCTGACCGGGCACGCCGGCAGCGTCTACTGCCTGACGTTCTCCCCCGACGGCTCGATGCTGGCCAGCGGCGACACCGCCGGCAGCGTCCGCCTGTGGCAGGCGTCCGGCGAGCCGCTCGGCGTGCACACCACCCACACGGCGGCCGTCTACCAGGTCACCTTCAGCCCCGACGGCCGTACGGTGGCCAGCGGCGACTCCGGCGGCACGGTCCGGCTGCAGCCCGTGGGCGGCGGCAAGCGCGTCGAGCTGACCGGCCACCGCAGCTCGGTCTGGCCGTTCGCGTTCCGTCCCGACGGTCAGCAGCTGGCCACCAGCAGCAACGACGGCACCGTCCGCCTGTGGGACCCGCTCTCCGGGCAGTGCCAGCGGGTGCTGCGCGGCCACGGCCGGCGCATCTCGTCGGTGCGCTTCAGCGCCGACGGCTCGATGCTGGCCACCAGCGGCAACGACGGCGTCGTCCGGGTGTGGGAGCCGCACACCGGGCGGCGGCTGCGGGAGTTCACCGGCACCGCCGACCGGCTGATCTCCGCGCTGTTCTCGCCCGCCGGCCCGGTGCTGGCCACCTCCAGCAACGACGGCGGCGTGCACTTCTGGAACGCCACCACCGGCGACTACGAGCGCGAGCTGCACGCCGAGACCGACCACGTGTGGGCCGAGGCGTTCAGCCCCGACGGCAACATGCTGGCCACGGCCAACGACGACGACAGCGTCAAGATCTGGTACCGGCCGACCGGCCGCATGGCCGTCGACCTGGTCGACCACCGCGGGCGGGTGCGCTCGATCGCCTTCAGCCCCCTCGGCGACTACGTGGCCACCGGCTGCGACGACAAGCTCGTCCGCCTGTGGCACGTCGCCTCCGGCGGCCGGGTGGCGACGCTGGAGGGCCACACCGACCGGGTGTACTCCGTGGCCTTCTCCTCCGACGGCCGCTACCTGGCCAGCGCCGGCAACGACGGCCGCGCGATGGTGTGGGAGCTGCGCCCCGGCCAACCCTGGCAGCCGCGCCTGGCGCACACGCTCACCCAGCACGACGGCCGGCTGTGGAGCCTGGCCTTCGACGCCACGGGCCGCCACCTGGCGACCGGCGGCGACGACATGACGGTACGGGTGTGGGAGACCGCGACCGGGCGGCTGCTGCACACCCTCACCGGCCACGCGCGCCGGGTGTGGTCGGTGGCCTACAGCCCCGCGTCCGACCTGCTGGCCAGCGCGGGCGACGACGGCGTGGTGATCCTCTGGGAGGGCGGCGAGCGGCGGGCGACGCTGCTGGGGCTGCCCGAGGGATGGGCCGCCCTGACGCCGGACGGGCGTTACAAGGTGCACGGCGAGCCGGGCGGGCAGTTCTGGCACGTCATCGGGATGTCGCGGTTCGAGCTGGGGGAGCTGGATCCGTACCTGCCGGGGGTGCGTCAGGTGCCGCTCGACTCGCCCTTCTGACCGGCGGGTCACTAGCCGCGGGCGGCGCGGCGTACGAGCTCGTGCCAGACCTCGCCGACCCGGGCCTCCAGGTCGGCGAGCGAGCCCTCGTTGGGGATCACCAGGTCGGCGGCGGCCAGGCGGTCCTCCCGGCTCGCCTGGGCGGCGATGCGGGCCTTGGCGTCGGCCTCCGGCATGCCGCGATGGTCGGCGAGGCGCCGGATCCGCACCTCGTCGGCCGCGTCGACCACGATCACCAGGTCGTACATGGGTGCCAGTTTGTTCTCCACGAGCAGCGGCACGTCGTAGACCACGATCGCGTCGTCGGCCGCCTGCCCCTGCAACTCGGCCACCCGCTCCCCCACCAGCGGATGCACGATCGCGTTGAGGGCGGCCAGCCGGTCGGGGTCGGCGAAGACCACCGAGCCCAGCCGCTCCCGGTTCAGCGAGCCGTCGGGGCGCAGCACCCCTTCCCCGAACGCGGCCACCACCCGGGACAGCCCCGCCGTGCCGGGCTCGACCACCTCACGCGCGATCTTGTCGGCGTCGATGACGACGGCGCCCCTGGCCGACAGCCGCTTGGACACCTCGCTCTTGCCGGAGCCGATACCGCCGGTGAGCCCAATCTTCAGCACCGGAAAAGACTACCCATCCCGGCGTACCCGGTCATCCCGCCGGCTCGCTCAGTACCCACCGCGGCGTGGGGCGGCGGTCGGACGGCGGGAGAGGTTGGCCCGGCCCGTGGGCTTGAGGTCGCGCGCCGGCTGGTCGTGCCGGTGCGGAGAGCGGGCCTGCTGCCCGGACTTGGTCTGGATGATCGTGGCGGGAAGTTTGATATGCATACTTTTCCTCCTTGGGGGTGTGTGTCAGGCCCTGGTGAGCCAGGTGACCTGGGCGCCGTTGTCGAAGGACTCGCGCCTGGTGGGGGTGAACAGGGTGGGGCTGAACCGGCCGGAGAACATGGAGATGCCCGCCCCCGCCACCACGGGGTAGCGCTTGAGGATGATCTCGTCGATCTCCGAGAGCAGGGATCCGGCGAGCTTGCCGCCGCCGCAGAGGTAGATGTCCATGCCGGTGTCCTCGGCCTTCAGCCGCCGGACGAGCTCGATCGGGTCGCCCGTCTCGACGTGCACCGTGGGGTCGTCGATCGTCAGCGTGCTGGAGACGACGTACTGGCGCAGGTGGGAGTACGGGCTGGTGGTGGGCACTTCCAGGGCCGGCTCGAAGGTGCCGCGGCCCATCACCAGGGTGTCGAACACCTTGTTGGGCACGCCCTCGAGGCCGACCAGCTTGCGGACGTGGGTGGGCAGCGTCTCGGGATAACGGGCATTGATCCAGTCGGCCATCTGGGCGGACACGGGGTAGAAGTCGAACTCGGCGCCGGGCCCGGCGATGTAGCCGTCGAGGGAGACGCCGACGTAGTAGACAAGCTTTCGCATACGGAGCAACTCCTGCTGTAGTACTATGAATGAAGTGGTCTGAACGTAGTACTACGACTGGAGTGGTGTCAAGTGCGGAAGAACCCCGAGCGGAGGCAGGCGCTGATCGACGCGGCCATCGAGGTGCTGGCCAAGGAAGGAGCGCGCGGGCTGACGTTCCGGGCCGTCGACGCCGAGGCGGCCGTGCCCCCCGGCACGGCCTCCAACTACTTCGCCAACCGCGACGACCTGTTCACCCAGGTCGGCGGACGCATCTATGAACGACTGCTGCCCGACGCGGCCACGCTCGCCCGTGGCCAGGAAGGCGTGCAGGACGAGACCCGCTACGCCGAGCTCATGCACGAGCTGGTGGACCGGATCACCGCCTTCAACTCCGGCTACCTGGCCCTGCTCGAACTCCGGCTGGAGTCCACCCGGCGTCCTGAGCTGCGCGCCGTGCTCACCAAGCGCATCCGCGAGGACATCGACGCCAACATCGACTACCACGCGAAGTCGGGCCTGCCCGGCGACTCGACCTCGGTGGTCCTCCTCTACCTCGCCCTGAACTGGCTCATCGTCGAGCGACTGACCCTGCCCGACATCTTCACCGAGCAGGAGGTGCGCCAGTTCGTGGACGCCGCCGTGCGGAGATCGCTGAACGCCTGACAGCACGCGGACCGGACGGACCCCGGTCCGGGCGGGGTCACCGGGCCAGGAGCTCGCCGAACGCGGTGTCGGGCGAGGCGAGGCCGAACCGGTCCGCGTGGAAGAGCGGGGTGCCCGTGGCGGAGACGCCGCCGGACGAGCCGCGCAGGACGACGAGCATGCCCGCGCCGCCGTTCTTCACCGGGGCGCCCGCGACGACCTCGGCCTTGCCGTCACCGGTGACGTCCAGCACCTTGACCGTCTGCCCGAAGCGGTCGCCCGCCTGCGACTGCTCACCGATCGGGTCGGTCGCGCTCCCGTCGGGGGCCGTCAGGGCGTCCTGGGTGATGAGACGGGCCGCGGAGAGCACCGGGCCGCGACGGTGGGGGTGGTGACGAGCGCGGTCAGGGTGAGCACGACCGCGGGCCACACGAGCTTTCTCATACGCAGGCGCAGCAGCATCGGGAGTGCTTCTTGCGGATCAGTCGGATCCGGGTGCCGGGCGGGACGGCGTCGTCGCAGGCGAAGACCGTGCGCGCCCCGGGGAACCGATCAGTCCGGACTGCGACGCAGGTGGATCAGGGTGAGATGGTCGTCCATCCGCTCCCGCCGGGTCTCCCGGTAGCCGAGCCGCCGGTACAGCCGCAGGTTCCCCTCCGACAGATGCCCCGTGAACAGGTCGAACGCCCGCGCCTCCGGCACCTGCTCGTGCAGCGCCGCGAGCAGTGCCGTACCGAGCCCCTGCCCCTGCCGGTCGGGCGCGACCACGAGCCGCCCGACCAGGCAGGTGGTGCCGGCCACCTGCCCGCGTACGGCGCCGATGATCCGCCCGGCGTCCACGGCCTTGAGCACGACGCCCGTCTCGACGGCCTTGCGCACCTGCTCCAGCGACTCCACGAGCGGCGGGATGTAGGGGTCGCCGTAGAGCTGGGCCTCGCTCACGTACGCCGCCCGCTGCAGGGTGAGGATCTCTCCCGCGTCCGCCGCCACCGCCCGTTCGACCATCACGCCAGCACCCTACCGGCTGTCTCCCCGTCCCCACCGCCGACTTCCACGCCCCTCCGGGCTCCTGACCCGGACGTCCTCGCGCGCTTCCGGCTAGGGAGCGTTGCCCGCCGTGAGCTCGCCCGGGCAGAACGTGCCCGGCTTCGGCAGCACGCCGTTGACCAGGTAGTCGTGCACCTTCGTACGCAGGCAGGCCGCGCGCAGCCTGCTCACCCCCTGCGCCAGGTACGCGCCCTGCCCGTCCCCGTGCCACAGCACCCGCGCCCCGGGGATCTGCCCGGCCACCCGCGCCGCCCCGGAGGACGGCGTCTCGTTGTCCAGCCGTCCCACGCCGACCAGTACCGGCGGCACCCTGAGCCCGGCCGCCAACGGGTGCGGCGCCCAGCCCGGCGAGCGCGCCGCCCCCAGGCACCTGGCGACCTCCGCCCGCCCGCTCAACCACCCCACCCGAGGGGCCGCCTTCCGCAGTCGTGCCTCTACCTGGAGGAACCGGCGATATCCGGGCACCGCCAGCCCGAAGTCATGACACCACCTGACCCCCTCGGCGCTCCCCGGCCCCGTCTCCCCCACACCGGACGCCGCTCCCCCCACCGCACGGGGAACCGCCTTCCCAGGCTGCGGCACCGCTCCGACCGCCCCCGCAGCCACCCGCGCCCCGGACGCGACGCCTACCCCCGCCGTGCCGGGAACCGCCGTGCCAGGAGCCGGCGTGCCAGGAGCCGGCGTGCCAGGAGCCGCCGTTCGGCCCTGAGGCGCCGTTCCCGCCATCGTCCGAGGCGTCGGCCCCGGCATCCCCTGCGGCGCCTCAGGAGACCGTGCCCCGGCCGCTCCGGGAGGCGTCTGCCCTGCCCCGAGGAGTGCTCCCGTCGTACCGGGAGACGCCTGCCCCGGGCCGGGGATCGTCCCCGGCGTACCGGGAGACGCCTGTCCTGCGCCGGGGGTTGCTCCTGTCGGGCCGGGAGGGGTGGCCTGCGGGGGCTCGGCGGGGAGCAGGGCGGCCAGGCCCGTGGCGTCGCCCGTTCTGGCTCTGGAGAGGGCGTGCGCGAGCGCCGGCCACCGTGCGGGCGTGAGGCCCGCCCAGACGGCGGCGGCGATCTCGTGCCCGCTCACCGTACGCTCGCCACCGCCCAGCCCCAGAGGCGCGCGCCTGACCAGGCCGTCGAACACCCGGACGGCGTCCGCGCGGCCGAGCGGGCAGCCGGGACGGTTCCGGCACCAGTCGCGGAAGTACCCGAGCTGCCGCTCCTGGGCGCGGGCGTGGGCGAGCAGCCGCCGTTCGAGCCCGGTCTCGGTGTGGTCGGGCAGCCCTTCCAGGTACATCCGCCCGGCCCGGCCGGGGAACAGCTCCAGGTACGCCTGCCCGTACACGCTCCCGTAGCCGTTGCCGAGGTAGCGCAGCCGCGACTCCCCCAGCGCGGCACGTACGGCATCGAGGTCGTGGGCGACCTGCCAGGACGTCAGCCCGGCGTAGGCGGGCCCGAGCGCGGCACGGCAGGCCCTGTCGTAGGCGGCGTTGTCCCGGGCGAACGCGCGCCAGGCCGTGCGCCCCTCGGCCACCTGCAGCCGGGCGGGGTCCGGCCGGGATCGGGGGCACGCCCCCGCGTGCCCCCCATCCTCGACCCCGCGCGCCTCGACCAGCACGACGTCGAACCACCTGGCCAGTTCGCCCACGGTGTCCGGCCGCGCCGCGACCTCTCGTACGACCGAGGCGGACCCCGTGTTGACCACCAGCGCGCCGAGCCGCCGCAGCGGGTCCTGGGCGGGCAGCATGGCGAGCTGGACGGCCACGCGAGCCTCATTCGGCCTGGCCCAGTCGGCGGGGACGGGCAACGTGGCACACCGCAGCCCGCCGCCGCACTCGGTCCAGGCGAGTGTCTCCCGCCCAGGCGCCGGCCGCAGGCGCCCGGCAACGCCCCGCTCCACCCCCGCCGCCTCCAGCTCGGACGCCCCGAGCTCCGGCGCTGCCGATCCGGCCGCCCCGAGCACCGGCGCTGCCGATCCGGCCGCCTCCAGCTCCGAGCCTGCCGATCCGGCCGGCTCCAGCTCCGAGCCTGCCGATCCGGTCGCTCCCAGCTCCGCCCCTGCCGGTCCGGCCGCGTCCTGCTCCGGCTGCTGAGGCCAGGCGGCCTCCGGTTGCGGCTCCGCCAGCTCGGTCACGTCGCGTTCCGGCCAGGGGGTCGGCGAGGCCGCCAGGCGCATCGCCTGCCCGACTCCCCCGCCTGCCGCCAGGACCAGGACGGTGACCGCCGCCACCACCGGGATCACGTGCCGAACCATACGCACCGCATCGCCCCCGAACGCTCGTACCTCCAGCCGCATGCCAGTTTCCCAGCGGCCGTCTTCGCAGGTAGAGAAGTCGTAAAAGGTCGGTGGGTAAAATCTTGGGCCCGCTCGGCGATTCGGCGTGCCGCCGAACCCCGCACCCCTCACAGAACCCCGCTCGGGTCAGAGGAGGGGAAAGAGGCTGAAGCCAGTCTCTCGGCGGCTGCCCCTGCTGTTCGATGGCCAGGGCCCCTTGGACAAGGTCTCCCTGGCCCGACGGAAAGGGGCGCCCCCTCCGCCCGGGAGCGGCACCGGCCCACCGGGTGCGGCGCGTCCGCTCCGTAGAGCCGTCGAGGGCGGGCTCCGGAATGGCGATGCGAAAGGGCGCACGGAAGAACCCTGGAACCCCGGGGCGCAAGGCTCTCCCGCGATGCCCGTCCAAGAAAAGGCATGAAAAGGCCCCGCACGGAAGCCCGTGCGGGGCCTTTCAAGGCTGAGCCTTAGCTCTGGCCGCCCGCGAGCTTCTCGCGGAGGGCTGCGAGCGCCTCGTCAGAGGCGAGCGCGCCGCTGGCCGGAGCCGACGACGAGCTGCCCGACGGAGGAGCGGTCTCGCCGCTGTAGGACGAGGGAGCGGCCTCGCCGGCCTCCGCCTCGGCCTTGCGGGCCTCCTCGATCTGCTTGCGGTGAGCCTCGAAGCGCGTCTGGGCCTCGGCGTACTGCCGCTCCCACTCCTCACGCTGCTTGTCGAAGCCCTCGAGCCACTCCCCGGTCTCCGAGTCGAAGCCCTCGGGGTAGATGTAGTTGCCCTGGTCGTCGTACGTGGCCGCCATGCCGTAGAGGGTCGGGTCGAACTCGACCTCGGTGCCGACACCCTCGTTGGCCTGCTTCAGCGAGAGGCTGATGCGACGACGGTCGAGGTCGATGTCGATGATCTTCACGAAGATCTCGTCGCCGACCTGGACGACCTGCTCCGGGATCTCCACGTGGCGCTCGGCCAGCTCGGAGATGTGGACCAGGCCCTCGATGCCCTCCTCGACCCGGACGAACGCACCGAACGGCACCAGCTTGGTGACGCGGCCCGGCACGACCTGGCCGATCTGGTGGGTACGGGCGAACTGCTGCCACGGGTCTTCCTGCGTGGCCTTGAGCGACAGGGAGACGCGCTCGCGCTCCATGTCGACGTCGAGGACCTCGACCGTGACCTCCTGGCCCACCTCGACGACCTCGGACGGGTGGTCGATGTGCTTCCAGGACAGCTCGGACACGTGGACCAGACCGTCGACCCCGCCGAGATCGACGAAGGCGCCGAAGTTGACGATCGAGGAGACGACGCCCTTGCGGACCTGGCCCTTCTGCAACGTGTTGAGGAACGTCTGGCGAACCTCGGACTGCGTCTGCTCCAGCCAGGCGCGGCGGGAGAGAACCACGTTGTTGCGGTTCTTGTCGAGTTCGATGATCTTCGCCTCGAGCTCGCGGCCGACGTACGGCTGCAGGTCGCGGACCCGTCGCATCTCGACCAGGGAGGCGGGGAGGAAGCCGCGCAGGCCGATGTCGAGGATGAGACCACCCTTGACGACCTCGATGACGGTACCGGTGACGATGCCGTCCTCGTCCTTGATCTTCTCGATCGTGCCCCAGGCGCGCTCGTACTGTGCGCGTTTCTTGGACAGGATCAGGCGGCCCTCTTTGTCCTCCTTCTGGAGAACCAGGGCCTCGACGTGCTCCCCGACCTCCACGACGTCAGCAGGGTCGACATCGTGCTTGATCGAAAGCTCGCGCGAGGGGATGACACCCTCGGTCTTGTAGCCGATATCGAGAAGGACCTCGTCTCGATCGACCTTGACGACGGTGCCCTCGACGATGTCGCCGTCGTTGAAGTATTTGATGGTCTCGTCGATCGCTGCGAGGAAGGCTTCCTCGGACCCGATGTCGTTGACCGCTACCTGCGGGGTGCTCGAGGTGGCCTCAGTGCTGGACGTCATGTGTGGAATTGCTCCGAACGCGGACAGGATGTCGATGTGGCGGATGCGCGGCAGGCCCTCTTCCGCATCAAGCCGAGGAATTACGACATCGACGTGACCGAGCGCGAGCCCGCTCCGTCTGAGGCGCGCGCGAGCCCACAGCGCAGCGATCAGCATATGAGACCTTGGCCACGGGGTCAATCCGGAGGCACATCAGTACGCGATGATCTGGGACTCCCGCTTGGGGTTGATATTACCCCGTAGTTTGCGCGGGATGGAGATCCGCATGGGATCCCCGTCCGAGACGTAGCGCTCGCCAGGGTGCTTGTTCAGCCACTCCAGCCAGTACTGGGAGCACCACTTGCGGCACTCTCCCCGCTTGCCGTTGCTCTGGATCCGCTGGATCGCCCCACGGTCGTAGTCTTTCGCGAAGGGCGAAAGGGACGGCTGGGCCCCGGCGAGGAACACGCCGGCGAAATCATAGCGGGTCCCGTCCCAGGAGCCGGTACGGGCGAGCTTCTTGGGCCGCGGCACCGACCCGTACGGCAGGGCCAGGGTCTTGTCCGGCGGCGCCCCCAGCTTCTTGAGCAGCCGCTCCAGCCGGACGATCTGCTCGCGCACCTTCTTCTTCCCCAGCCGCCGCAGGTCCGGATGGGACCAGGTGTGGTTGGCCACCTCGAAGCCGTGATCGACCAGCCACCGCACCGCGGCCGCCTGCCGCTCCTGATCGCGCAGCCCGAACGGCTCACGGGTGATCCAGAACGTCGCGGCCGGCCGGAACGAGGGGTAACGGGCGGCCACGTCGAGGATCACGCCGACGGCGGTGTCGGGCTTGGGGTTGCCCGCGTCGTCGAGCGCGAAGTGGCTCGGGTGACCGTCGTCGAACGTCAGCACGACCGGGAACCGCCCGGCCGGCACCCGGATGTCGCCGGTGGCGAACTCCCTGGCCGTGATGGGCACGTAGCCCTGCCTGGCCAGCTTCTCCAGCTCCTGCCTGAGCTGGCCGGGGGTGCGGTCGATGGAGGCCACGCGCTTGCGCAGGATCCGGTGGTACATGATGATCGGCACCATGCCTGCCTCGTTGGCGCGCACCTGCCGGGCGAACTCGGGGGTGGCGACCACGCCGGGAGGCTGGGAGGTGTCCTGCGGCTGCCCCTGCGGGGGTGAGACGGGAGCGATCACGCCGACCCGGGCCGACGCCTGGGTAGTAGGAGTCTCACCGTCAGGTAAGAGACTCAGCCCGGCGACGGCCACGGTCACCACGGCCGCGTTCGCGATTGCGATGATCCGCGTGAAGGACGCTGGTACCCGCACAAATCTCCCGCATCTCGGCCAAAACTATCTTCAGCGTAGACGAGAAGCCCCGGAGACGGCGGGGCCACGCCGTTCGCGATATGTCGGTCTGCCCCGCCGTGTCGGGATAAACATGGTCAGTGGCCGGCGTCCTGCCACGTACGCCCGACACCCACCGAGACCTCCAGCGGAACGCGCAGGTGGTAGGCGGCGTTCATCTGGTCGCACACGAGCTGCCGCAGCGTCTCCAGCTCGCCCGGCGCGACCTCGAACACCAGCTCGTCGTGGACCTGCAGCAGCATGCGCGAGGCCAGCCCCTCCTCGGCGATGGCCTGGTGGACGTGGAGCATGGCGACCTTGATGATGTCGGCCGCCGAGCCCTGGATGGGGGCGTTGAGCGCCATACGCTCGGC
Source organism: Nonomuraea sp. NPDC005730 (assembly GCF_040630865.1). Classification (NCBI taxonomy): domain Bacteria; kingdom Bacillati; phylum Actinomycetota; class Actinomycetes; order Streptosporangiales; family Streptosporangiaceae; genus Nonomuraea; species Nonomuraea sp. NPDC005730. Next base: position 384,354 of record NZ_JBEXYK010000003.1, on the reverse strand, counting down.
CATCTCCCGGCGCTGGCGGTTGTCGCTGGTCAGGTCGGGCAGGTAGCGGCGGCGGCCCATGATCGTCTCGGTGTAGCCGTCGGTGCGCGCCTGGGCCACGATGGCCTGCAGGAAGTCGCGCACGCCGCCGAACTCGGTGAAGTACTCCTCCTTCAGCGCCCGCGCCTCCGAGACCGGGATGTTGAGCTGCCCGGACAGGCCGAAGTCGGACAGGCCATAGGCCAGGCCGTAGTTCATCGCCTTGATGCGCGCCCGCAGCTCGCTGTCGATCTGCTCGGGCGGCAGGTCGAACACCCGGGCCGCGGTGGCCTGGTGGAAGTCGTGGCCGGACTCGAAGGCCTCGATCAGCGACTCGTCGCCGGACAGGTGGGCCATGATGCGCAGCTCGATCTGGCTGTAGTCGGCCGTCAGCAGCCGCTCGTAGCCCTCGCCGACCACGAAGCCCTGCCGGATACGACGGCCCTCGGCGGTGCGGATCGGGATGTTCTGCAGGTTGGGCTTCTCCGACGACAGGCGGCCGGTCGCGGCAATGATCTGGTTGAACGTGGTGTGGATGCGCCCGTCGTCGCCGACCTCCTTGATCAGGCCCTCGACCGTGGTGCGCAGCTTCTGCTGGTCGCGGTGGCGCAGCATGATCGTCGGCAGCTCGTGGTCGGTCTGGGTGGCGAGCCAGGCGAGCTGGTCGGCGTCGGTGCTGTAGCCCGTCTTGATCTTCTTCGTCTTCGGCAGGTTGAGCCGGGTGAACAGGATCTCCTGGAGCTGCTTGGGCGAGCCCAGGTTGAACTGCTCGCCGACCGAGCGGTGGGCCTCCTCCACGGCGTGCTTGACCGCGGCGCCGAACTCGGCCTCCAGGCCCGCGAAGTACTGGCTGTCGACGGCGATGCCGGCCCGCTCCATCTCGGCCAGCACCGACAGCAGCGGCAGCTCGACGTCGGCCAGGAGCTGGGTGCCGCCGCGGCCGGCCAGGAAGCCCTCGAGGGATTCGGCCAGCTCGCGGACGGCGTGGGCGCGCAGCGCGAGGTCTTTGGCTGGCGCGTCTTCGTCGTCGCCGAACAGCGCGGCCTGGCCGCCGGACTCCTCCTCGGCCCGCAGGTCGCGGTGGAGGTAGCGCCTGGCCAGGTCTTCCAGCGCGAACGTGCGCTGGCCCGGCATGGCGAGATAGGCGGCCAGCGCGGTGTCGCAGCTCAGGCCGCGCAGCTCCATGCCCTGGGCCCACAGGGCCAGGATCGGGCCCTTGGCGTCGTGGACGGCCTTGAGCCTGCTCCGGTCGCCCAGCCAGGCCCGCAGCGCCGCCTCGTCGGCCTCGGTGAGCTTGACGGGGTCGATGTGGGCGGCGGTGCCGTCGGGCGAGGCGATGGCGATGCCGTCGATGCGGCCCGAGCCGCTGCCGTAGGAGCCCTTGAAGGCCAGCCCGGCGCGGCCCTGCGGGAGCGCCGCCAGCCAGCCGGCCACCCGGTCGGGCCCGAGGATGACGGTCTCGACCTCGAAGCCCTGCTCGGGCTCCGCCTCGCCGGTGCCGAGCACCTTGAAGACGCGCTCGCGCAGCTCGCCGCGGATCTGCAGGGTGTCGAACAGCTTGTTGATCTCCTCGCGCTCCCACGCGCCCTGGGTGAGGTCGCCGAGCTCGACGTCGAGCGGCACGTCGCGCAGCAGCTCGGTCAGGCGGCGGTTCATCAGCACCTGGGCGACGTGCTCGCGCAGCTTGTCACCGACCTTGCCCTTGACCTCGTCGACGCGGTCGACCAGCGCGGTGAGGGAGCCGAACTCGCGCACCCACTTGGCCGCGGTCTTCTCGCCGACGCTGGGGATGGACAGCAGGTTGTCGCTGGGGTCGCCGCGCAGGGCGGCGAAGTCGGGGTACTGGGCCGGGGTCAGGCCGTACTTCTCCTCGACCGCCTCGGGGGTGAACCTGGTCATGTCGCTGATGCCGCGGCGCGTCATCAGCACGGTGACGTGCTCGTTGACGAGCTGCAGGGCGTCGCGGTCGCCGGTGACGATCAGGACGTTCATCCCGTCGCCGGCCGCGCGGGTGGCCAGGGTGGCGATGAGGTCGTCGGCCTCGAAGCCCGCCTTGGACAGATGCGGGATGCGCAGCGTGTCGAGCAGCTCGTAGATGAGCTGCATCTGGCCGCGGAAGTCTTCGGGGGTCTCGCTCCGGTTGGCCTTGTAGTCGGAGTACTCCTCGTGGCGGAACGTCGGCTCCGACCGGTCGAAGGCCACCGCCACATGGGTCGGCTGCTCGTCGCGCAGGATGTTCGTCAGCATCGAGGTGAACCCGTAGACCGCCTCGGTGTGCTGACCGTCGGTGGTCATGAGGTTGGCGTCTTTGAGCGCGTAGAAGGCGCGGTAGGCCAGGGAATGCCCGTCAAGCAGCAACAGGCACGGGCGGCTGGGGGTCACTTCACTCTTCGGCACGTACGCAGCCTAGTCTGCGTCAACGACAGAAAACCCGAGCTCGGAAGAGTGGAGACATCCCCTTGACGCAGACCGATCCGCTGGACTTCTCCGCGTACGGCGCGGTGCACGAGGGCACGCTGGCCCACCGCATGGGCATCGAGTTCGTCGAGGCCGGGCCCGAGCGCGTCGTCGGCAGGATGCCGGTCGAGGGCAACACCCAGCCCTACGGCCTGCTGCACGGCGGCGCGTCGGCGGTGCTGGCCGAGACGCTGGGCTCGGTGGCCGCGGCGATCCACGCCGGCCCCGGCCGCATCGCCGTCGGCATCGAGATCAACGCCACCCATCACCGCTCGGCGACCTCCGGGTACGTGACCGGGGTCGCGACGCGGTTGCACGGCGGACGCACTTTGGCGACGTACGACATCGAGATCACCGACGAGGAGGGACGGCGGGTGTGCACCTCCAGATTGACGTGCATGCTGCGCGACCAGCGCCCCTGACGTCACTTTGACCGAACCTTTGCGCAGCGGCCCCATCGATCGCTACGGTTGTCCGAACAGAGCCCGCGGGGAGGCCCGGTAGATAACGTGTACGGCCGGGGAAGCCCTACATGGCCCCAAAGGCCGCTCCGCGGGCTCGTCCACGTTTTCTCCCCATCGTTACCGTTTCGTTTTCGGCCTGGCCAGGCGTCTTCCCTCATTTAGCCCCTGACCTGCCGCGTTGTTTGCTCACATGTGTGGCACACGCATGTCACTAATTGGTGACGAACCATACTGAAACGGGCGTCTGCGGAATAAGCTCCCGCCATTGCATCCCAGTTGTGCCTGCGATGCGCGCGTGTCGAGATGGAGGGGTACAACCCCGCCTTGACCTATTTGAGGGAGCACCATTGCGCAGAGCCGTGATCGCGTTCACGGCCTTCCTGGGTGGACTCATCTTCCTGCTGGCCAGTCCCGCGCAGGCGGGGCCGGCCGGATGCCAGGGTTTGAAGGGGACGCTCAAACTCCAAGGCCAGCCAGTGAACGGCGTCAAAATCGCCGTGACCACCGAGGGCGGACAACCCGTCAAGGAGGTCACAACAAACGCACAGGGCACGTGGGAAGTTCCTACCGACAAGGGCAAGTTCAAGGTCACCCTTGACCCGAACTCCCTTCCGAAGAACGCCGAGGTGCGCGGCGGCAGCAACGTCCGCACGCCGACCGTCTTCGAGGGCAACTGCTCGACCGTGCTGTTCGCGTTGCAGGCCAAGGGTGTCGCCGGGCAGCCGCAGGGAGGCGACGAGAGCGGGGAGAGCACCTTCTGGGACACCGCGGCGCAGCTCGGCTTCGAGGGGCTCAACCTCGGCCTGATCATCGCCCTGGCCGCGCTCGGCCTGTCGCTGATCTACGGCACGACCGGCCTGACCAACTTCGCCCACGGTGAGCTGGTCACGCTCGGCGCGGTGCTGGCGTACATGTTCAACGTGGGCTTCGGCCTCCATCTCATACCCGCCGCGGTGCTCGCCGTGGCGCTGGGCGGCGCGTTCGGCTACGCCCAGGACCGCCTCTTCTGGGGCCAGCTGCGCAGGCGCGGCACCGGCATCGTCGCCATGATGATCGTCTCCATCGGCGTCGCGCTGGTCATGCGCTACGTCATGCTGATCTTCTTCGGCGGTCAGAACGAGGCCTACGCCCAGTACACGGCCCAGCCCGGCATCCAGGTCGGGCCGATCTCCGCGGCGCCCAAGAACTTCGTGGCGATGGGCATCGAGCTGGCCGTGCTGCTGCTGGTCGGCTTCGCGCTGCTGCGCACCCGTACCGGCAAGGCGGCCAGGGCCGTGTCGGACAACCCCGCGCTCGCGGCCTCGTCCGGCATCAACGTCGACCGGGTCATCCGGATCGTCTGGACCCTGGGCGGCGCCATCGCGGCGCTGGCCGGCATCATGCTCGGGCTCTCCCAGAACCTGAAGTACACGATGGGCCAGGACATCCTGCTGCTCATCTTCGCCGGCGTCACGCTCGGCGGGCTCGGCACCGCCTTCGGCGCGCTCGTCGGCTCGCTGGTGGTCGGCCTGTTCATCCAGGTCTCGACCCTGTGGGTGCCGCCGGAGCTCAAGAGCGTCGGCGCGCTGGTCGTGCTCATCATCGTGCTCCTCGTCCGGCCCCAGGGCATCCTGGGCCGCCGCGAGCGAATCGGCTGATCGGGGGAGGATCAGAATGGACTGGATCACGATCATCAGCACGACGCTGAAGTCCGCGGTCGGCGTCGAGACCGTGCTGTACGCGCTCGCCGCGATCGGCATCAACATCCAATTCGGCTACACCGGCCTGCTCAACTTCGGCCAGGCGGCGTTCATGGGTGTGGCCGGCTACGGCCTGGCCGTCACCGTCACCGTCATGGGCCTGCCGTTCTGGGTCGGCATCATCGTCGGCCTGCTCGCCGCGGTGCTCCTGGCGATCCTGCTCGGCATCCCGACCCTCCAGCTGCGCGCCGACTACCTGGCCATCGTGACCATCGCGGCGGCCGAGATCGTCCGGCTGGTGTTCCGCTCGGTGGCGTTCAAGAGCGTCTTCGGCGGCTCGGACGGCCAGCGCGGCTTCTCCGACGGCTTCTACGCGCTCAACCCCTACTCCGAGGGCCAGTACGGCTTCAACCTCGGCTCCGTCCCCCTGTTCTTCAACCACCGGGTGTTGTGGGTGCTGACCGTCGGCTGGGTGCTCATCGCCCTGTGCTGCGGCCTGGTCTACCTGCTGATGAAGAGCCCCTGGGGCCGCGTGCTCAAGGCCATCCGCGAGGACGAGGACGCCGTGCGCAGCCTCGGCAAGAACGTCTTCTCCTACAAGATGCAGTCGCTCATCCTGGGCGGCGTCGTGGGCTGCCTGGGCGGCTTCATCTACGGCCTGGCCTACGCCTCCGTCCAGCCCGACATCTTCGGCACCGAGACCACGTTCTACGCGTACACGATGGTCATCCTCGGCGGCGCCGCCCGCGTGCTCGGCCCCGTCGTGGGCGCGTCGATCTTCTGGGTGCTGCTCGTCCTGATCTACGGCGTGCTGTCCGAGGCCGTCGGCGCGGGGATCATCACCTTCATGGACACGAACCAGGTGGGCGCCGTCCGCTGGATCCTGGTCGGCCTGGGTCTCGTCCTGTTGCTCATCTTCCGGCCACAGGGCATCTTCGGCGACAAGAGGGAGATAGCAATCAATGCACGCTGAAACCACGGCCACCGAGCGCAAGGCCGCGGCGCTGGCCGCCTTCAAGGACCTGGCCCGCGACCCGGGCGTGCCGAAGCCGGACCCGATCCTCACGGTCGACAACGTCGTGCGCCGCTTCGGCGGCCTGACCGCGGTCGAGGTCGGCCACGTCGAGATCCAGCGGGGCTCCATCACCGCGCTGATCGGCCCCAACGGCGCCGGCAAGACGACCTTCTTCAACCAGCTCACCGGCTTCGACACCGCCGACTCCGGCTCGTGGACGTTCAACGGGCGCAGCATGAGCGGGGTGCCGGCCCACAAGGTCGCCCGCGCCGGCATGGTGCGCACCTTCCAGCTCACCAAGGCGCTGTCCCGCCTGACCGTCATGGAGAACATGCGCCTGGGCGCCCAGCGGCAGAAGGGCGAGACGTTCTGGCGGGCGCTCATCCCGTCGATGTGGCGCGGCCAGGAGGACGAGATCACCGTCCGCGCCGAGGAGCTCCTCGAACGCTTCAAGCTCGGCGCCAAGCGGGACGACTTCGCCGGATCGTTGTCCGGCGGCCAGCGCAAGCTGCTGGAGATGGCCCGCGCCCTCATGGTCCAGCCGGAGCTGGTCATGCTGGACGAGCCCATGGCGGGCGTGAACCCGGCCCTGACCCAGTCGCTGCTCGGCCACGTCAAGGACCTGCGCGAGCAGGGCATGACGGTGCTGTTCGTCGAGCACGACATGGACATGGTCCGCGACATCAGCGACTGGGTGATCGTCATGGCGCAGGGCGCGGTGATCGCCGAGGGCCCGCCCGACACGATCATGTCGGACGAGCGCGTGATCGACGCCTACCTCGGCGCCCACCACGACGCCCCGCTCTCGGACACCGAACTGGAGTCGCAGCTCCACGAGGCCGAGGCGGCTCTGGAGGCCGAGATCGAAGAGGAGACGCAGAAGTGAGCGACGCCCCCGAGGCCGCCCCCGAGTCGCAGGCGGCCGTCACCGACCGCACCGCGCACCTGGAAGGCGCCGAAGACGCCGTGCTGCGGTGCGACGAGCTGATCGCCGGCTACCTGCCGGGCGTCAACATCCTCAACGGCTCCGACCTCTACGTCAAAGAGGGCGAGCTGATCGGCATCATCGGCCCCAACGGCGCCGGCAAGTCGACACTGCTGAAGGCCATGTTCGGGCTGGTCAACATCCGCAGCGGCACGGTGCTGCTCAAGGGTGAGAACATCACGAACATGAAGGCGCACTCGCTGGTCTCCCGCGGCGTCGGCTACGTGCCGCAGACCAACAACGTCTTCCCCAGCCTCACCATCGAGGAGAACCTGGAGATGGGCGCCTTCCAGGTGCCCGGCAAGTTCAAGGAGCGCTTCGAGTTCGTCGCCGAGCTGTTCCCGGCGCTCAAGGAGCGGCGCAAGCAGCGCGCCGGCTCCCTGTCCGGCGGTGAGCGGCAGATGGTGGCCATGGCCAGGGCGCTCATGACCGAGCCGTCGGTGCTGCTGCTCGACGAGCCGTCGGCGGGCCTGTCGCCCAAGCTCCAGGACCTGGTCTTCATCCAGGCCCAGCAGATCAACAAGGCGGGCGTGACGGTGGTCATGGTGGAGCAGAACGCCCGCCGCTGCCTGCAGATCTGCCACCGCGGCTACGTGCTCGACCAGGGCCGCAACGCCTACACCGGCACCGGCCGGCAGCTCGCCAACGACCCCAAGGTCATCGAGCTGTACCTCGGCACGCTGGCCAAGGCGTAACCGAATCGAACGGAGAAGGGGCTCCCCCGGGGTCCCTTCTCCGTTTTTTAATGAGCGCTGTGAAACGAATGCTGACAGTGGCGCTCGTCCTGCCCGTCCTGCTCGTCGGCTGCCAGGAGGACGCCTCCTCGGCGCAGCGGTACAGCACCGGCGGCGACCCGACCGACAGCCCGTGCGCGCGCGTGGTCTCGGCCATCGGCTACGCCGACCTGATGCTGAGACCGAAGGGCCAGGAGGAGCAGCAGTACTTCGAGGACGCCGTCATCGGCCGGCTGGCCGAGCTGCGCGGCATCACGCTCCAGTTCGGCGACCGGCTGCCGGCCTCGCTGCACGCCGCCGTCCAGAGCGTCGAGACGGCCACCGCGGGCCTGTCCAGGAACGACGTGCCGCACGCGCGGCAGGTCGCGCTGCTGCGGCAGTACCGGGCCGCCGCCGAGCAGATCGTGGCCGGCTGCGCATGACGGAAGGGCCCGGTCCGCGCGGACCGGGCCCTTCACGGGGTGCTGCCGGAGGCTGATCAGCCGGCGATGTTGCCGGTGCGGTACTCCAGCGCCTTGGTGCCGTACTTGTTGTCCTTGCCGTACTGGTAGATGCCGATGGTGGCCACGGCGGGGTCACCGGCGTCGTTGAACTCGACCGGGCCGCTCACGCCGTCGTAGTCGATGTCCTTGCCGGCCTTCAGCAGGTCGACGCAGCTCTTGAAGTCCTTGCACTTCTCGCCGGCCTTGCTGACCTCGGCCAGCTTGGCGGCGATGTCGGTGCCCGCGTCGCTCTTGGCGGCCTCGGCGGCCAGGGCGAGCAGGTTCATCGCGTCGTAGGACTCGGGGGCGTAGCTGTAGTCCTCCAGCTTGGGGTTGATGCCGAGGAGCTTCTTCTGGAACTCCTCCGGAGCGGCCGCGCCCGGGATGGTGCCCTTGACGCCCTCAAGCGTGCCCTTGGGCATCTTGACGTAGTTCGTGTTGGAGGTGTTGCCGTCGACCATGTACCACTTGTGCTTGTCGGCCGGCAGGCCCTGCTTGACCAGCTCCTGGATGACCTTGGCGGTCTCCTCGAACCCGATCAGGACGATGCCCTTGGGGTTCTTGGCCTTGATCTTCGCCACGTCGGCGGAGAAGTCGGCGGCCTTGGGGTCGTAGTCGACGCGCTCGACGACCTCGCCGCCGCCGTCGGTGACCGTCTTCTGCACCTGGTCGGCCAGGCCGGTGCCGTAGGAGTCCTGCATCGCCAGGATGCCGACGGTGTCGTTGCCGTCGGACACCACCAGGTCGCCGAGCACGCGGCCCTGCAGCTTGTCGGGCGGCGAGGTGCGGAAGTACAGGCCCTTGTCCTCGATCGTGGTGAACTTGTCGGAGGTGTTGGCGGGCGAGAAGTGGATGACGCCCGCGCCCGTGATCTTGTCGATCACCGACTCCGACACCGAGGAGGACGCCGCGCCGATGATGGCGTCGGCCTTCTGGGCCAGGAGCTTGTCCACCGACTGCGAGGCGATGTTCGTGGTGGTGTCGCCCGAGTCGGTGTCGTACTTGGTGACGGGCTTGCCCAGCACGCCTCCGGCCTCGTTGATCTCCTTGATGGCCAGGTCGACGCCGGCGAACTCGGGCGGGCCGAGGAAGGCGAGCGAACCGGTCTGGGGCAGCAGCGTACCGATCGTGAGGGTGCCGTCGCCCTTGGCCGCGGGAGCCGACGAGGATGGCGCGGCCGGCTGCGAGGACTGCGTGGCGGTGTTGCTGCCGCCACCGCCGCAGGCCGTCAGGGCCAAGCTGGTGGCGGCCACGACAGCCAGCGCCCGCCCCACGGGTGCAATGCGGATCATGAAGTGTCTCCTTCATTTCCAGGCCGGGATCGTCAGCACCGCCGAGCGCTCCCGATCGAATGACGGAAACGTACAAAATCGCTGTGTACTCGAACCAGATGGCGGGGTGAACTGTCGGCACTTGGATGCGGAGTCGTAATCAGTCCTCAACTTACGGACCTGCGCTAGCAGGCTTAATGTGCGACGGGTGAAGCGTTTTACGCCCGTCCTTGTCACGGCGGTCCTTCTTGCCGGGTGCGCCTCGTCGCCGCCGCCCCCGCCGCCTTCCTCGGATCCGCCCGCCGGCGTATCGGTCACGCTGGAGCAATGGCGTTCCGACGAGCCCGTGCACGCGCTGGAGGTGGCCGTCCGTAATACCGGCGGCGTGCCCGTGTATTTCGCCGACGTCCAGCTCGTGACGCCGTCGTTCAAAACGTTGCCGCCGGAAAGGACGGACGCCACGATCAAGCGGACCGAGCGCACCGACCTGCGCATCACCTTCGGGGCGGCCAACTGCCTGCCCGCGGGCCTGCCGCGGCTCCAGCCCGCCACCGTCGTGGCCAACATCCGCGCCGGCGCCGAGCAGCCGCGCCGGGTGGTCTTCAAGGTGCCGCACCCCAGCCCGCTGCTGACCCGCCTGCTACGGGACGAATGCTCGGAATTCCTCATCAAGGAGGCGGCCGGCATCGAGTTCGGGCCCGACTGGAAGCAGGTGGGCAAGGAGATGCGGGGCAAGCTGGTGGTCACCCGGCGCGGCGGCGGCAAGGTGACGCTGACCGAGCTCGGCGGCACCACGCACTACATCATCACGCCGGACGCCGGCGGGCGGCCCGTGGCCGTGCTGGAGAGCGGGCGACAGCGGCTGGAGGTGCCGGTGACGCTCACCCCCGGCCGCTGCGACCCGCACGCCTTCGCCGAGGCCAAGAAGGCGTTCCTGTTCCCGGTACGGGCCACCGTGGACGGCGGGCCCGAGCGGGTGATGATCGTGGTGCCGCCCAAGCCGCTGCAGGACCGGTTGATCCAGTACTCGTTGCGAGTGTGCGGCCTGGGCGGCGGGTGAGGGTCAGCCCTCGATGTTGCCCGTGCGGTACTCCAGGGCCTTGGGCGCGTACTTGTTGTCGTCGCCGTACTGGTAGACGCCGATCGTGGCCACGGCGGGGTCACCGGCGTCGTTGAACTCGATCGGGCCGCTGATGCCGTCGTAGTCGATGTCCTTGCCGGCCTTCAGCAGGTCGGCGCACTCCTTGAAGGTCTTGCACTTCTCGCCGCCCTTGCTGACCTCGGGCAGCTTGGCGGCGATGGACTTGCCGCTGTCGTCCTTGCCCGCCTCGGCCGCCAGGGCGATGAGGATCGCGGCGTCGTAGGACTCGGCGGCGTAGGTGTAGTCCTCCAGCTTGGGGTCGATCTCCAGGAGCTTCTTGCGGAAGTCCTCCGGAGCCTCGGCGCCGGGGATCGTGCCCTTGACACCCTTGAGCGTGCCCTTGGGCATCTTGAGGTAGTTGGTGTTCGACATGTTGCCGTCCACCATGTACCACTTGACCTTGTCCACCGTCAGGCCCTGCTTGACCAGCTCCTGGATGACCTTGGCGCCCTCCTCGAAGCCGATCAGCACGATCGCCTTCGGGTTCTTGGCCTTGATCTTGGCGACGTCCGCGGAGAACTCGGCCGCCTTCGGGTCGTAGTCCACGCGCTCCACGACGCTGGCGCCGGCCGCCTCGGCGGTCTTGGTCACCTGGTCGGCCAGGCCGGAGCCGTAGGAGTCCTGCATGGCCAGGATGCCGATGGTGTCGTTGCCGTCCGCGGCGATCAGGTCGCCGAGCACGCGGCCCTGCAGCTTGTCCGGGGGCGCGGTACGGAAGTACAGGCCCTGGTCGCTGATGGTGGTGAACTTGTCAGAGGTGTTGGCGGGCGAGAACTGCACCACGCCGGCACCGGTGACCTTGTCGATGATCGACTCCGACACCGACGAGGAGGCGGCGCCGATGATGGCGTCGGCCTTCTGCGCGATCAGCTTGTCCGCCGACTGCGAGGCCACGTTCGTGGTGGTGTCACCCGAGTCCGTGTGGATCTTGGTGACCGGCTTGCCGAGCACGCCGCCCGCGTCGTTGATCTCCTTGACGGCCTGGTCGACGCCGGCGAACTCGGGCGGGCCGAGGAACGCCAGCGAACCGGTCTGCGGCAGCACGGTGCCGATCGTGAGCGTGCCGTCACCCTTGGCCGCCTCCGTCTGGGTGGCCGGGGCCGAAGAGGACGGCGCCGCGGACGTGGTCTGCTGCGCGGCCGTGTCGCCACCGCCGCCACAGGCCGTCAGGGCCAGGCTCGCCGCTGCCGCGACGGCCAGGAAGCGCCCTGCTGGAGCAATGCGGATCATAAAAGAGACTCCCCTTATTCCCAGCGGGGAACGATCTCCCTCGCTGCGTTTTCCGAGCTCAGCATGCCTCTTTGACGGGGAGATGTGGGGATTTCGGGTACTTTTATGCTAATTTGTAATGTCGCAATCACCCTCTGTAATTGCATGTTTCATCAGCGTTACGGTCATGACTCCATATGAACCACCCCAGCCCGAAATTTCGGGACTGGGGTGGTTATGGCGGGTTGTCCGGCTTGGGGCCGCCACCGCCTAGCCGGCGATGTTGCCCTTGCGATATTCGAGCGCCTTGGCCGCGTCGTACTTGTTGTCCTTGTCGTACTGGTAGACGCCGATCGTGGCGACCGACGGGTCACCGGCGTCGTTGAAGTCCACGGGGCCGCTCACGCCGTCGTAGTCGATGTCCTTGCCCGCCTTGAGCAGGTCGACGCACGACTTGAAGTCCTGGCACTTCTCGCCGCCCTTGCTGACCTCGATCAGCTTGGGGGCCAGCGCGGTGCCCGAGTCGTCCTTGGCCGCCTCGGCCGCCAGCGCGATCAGGGTCGTGGCGTCGTACGACTCCGCCGCGTAGGTGTAGTTCGTCAGCTTCGGGTTCACCGTCAGCAGCCGCTTCTGGAACGCCTCCGGGGCCGCGGCACCCGGGATCGTGCCCTTGACGCCCTTGAGCGTGCTCTTGGGCATCTTGAGGTAGTTGGAGTTCGACATGTTGCCGTCCACCATGTACCACTTGACCTTGTCGGCCGTCAGGCCCTGCTTGACCAGCTCCTGCACGACCTTCGCCGTCTCCTCGAAGCCGATCAGCACGATCGCCTTCGGGTTCTTGGCCTTGATCTTGGCCACGTCCGCGGAGAACTCGGCCGCCTTCGGGTCGTAGTCGACCCGCTCGACCACGGTCGCGCCGGCCTCCTCGGCCGTCGTTGTCACCTGGTCGGCCAGGCCGGAGCCGTAGGAGTCCTGCATGGCCAGGATGCCGACCGTGTCGTTGCCGTCGGAGACCACCAGGTCGCCCAGCACGCGGCCCTGCAGCTTGTCCGGCGGCGCCGTACGGAAGTACAGGCCCTGGTCGTTGATCGTGGTGAACTTGTCAGAGGTGTTGGCCGGCGAGAACTGCACCACGCCCGCCCGCGTGATCTTGTCCAGGATCGACTCCGACACCGACGAGGACGCCGCACCGATGATCGCGTCGGCCTTCTGGCCGAGCAGTTTGTCCACCGACTGCGAGGCGATGTTGGTCGTGGTGTCGCCCGAGTCGGTGTCGATCTTCGCCACCGGCTTGCCGAGCACTCCCCCGGCGTCGTTGATCTCCTTCAGCGCCAGGTCGACCCCGGCGAACTCGGGTGGTCCCAGATACGCGAGATTGCCCGTCTGGGGCAGCACGGTGCCGATCGTCAGCGTGCCGTCCCCCTTGACCGCGGCGGCCGAGGAGGGTTTCACGGACGCGGCTCCGGTGGCGCCCGTCCCGGCGGTCGTGCCGCCGGTCGAACACGCCGCCAGTGCCAGGCTCGCCGCTGTGGCGACGGCCAGCGCGCGGGAAATGCGGATCATCGAAAGCGTCTCCGTTCGAGATGAGCGGACCTTCCGTCCGCCCATCAGCATGCGCCGGGACGCCTGCGCAGAAAGAAGCCGAAGCCGGTTGGATGCCCAGTCGTGACCGGGCCACAACCCGCGGGGCTAAATCACCTGATATAGGCGCTTTTCATGCCCGCTCGGCCGCGTCGTCTATAACGATCTGAGCAACCTCCCGCATGCTCAGCCGCCGGTCCATCGACGCCTTCTGGATCCATCGGAACGCCTGCGGCTCCGTCCAGCCGTGCTGGGCCATCAACTGGCCCTTGGCCCGCTCGACCAGCTTGCGGGTCTCCAGCCGCTCGGACAGGCTGGACACCTCCGCGCTGAGCGCCACCATCTCCTCGTGCCTGCTGACCGCCATCTCGATCGCCGGCACCAGATCGGCCTTGGTGAACGGCTTGACCAGGTAGGCCATCGCCCCCGCGTCGCGGGCCCGCTCCACCAGGTCACGCTGGGAGAAGGCGGTGAGGATGAGGCACGGCGCGATCCGGTCGGCCACGATGCGCTCGGCCGCCGAGATGCCGTCGAGCACGGGCATCTTCACGTCGAGGATGACGAGGTCGGGCCGCAGGTCGGCGGCGAGCTGGATCGCCTGCTCCCCGTCACCGGCCTCGCCCACGACGACGTAACCGTCCTCCTGGAGCATCTCCTTGAGGTCGAGGCGGATCAGGGCCTCGTCTTCCGCGATCACTACTCGCCGCTGCGTACTCACGAGCAGAAGAGTACAGACGTCCGGTAGATTAGATCCACGCCGGTGCGGCCTCGGGCATTACGCTGCGAGATCACCAACCGGACGAAGTCGCCCCGGTAGACCAACGGCAGAGTCGATGGCCTCAAAATCCATACAGTGTGGGTTCGAATCCCACCCGGGGCACCGGCCTGACCGCCCGGCCCCCTCGTAGGCCGGGCGGTTTTTCCTTTTCCACCCGTGACTGCCGGCTCGACAGGCGGGCCCGAAAATGTCGACCGGGTCAGGGCGTCCAGGACGGCGAGCGGCCGAGGAGGGCGACCACGCGGTCGAGGGCCGCGGCGGCGCCGCCGGGCTCGACGCCGGGCAGGAACGCCTTCCCTGAACCGCGCGATTCCGGCGTGTCGGGCACCTGCGCGGCCAGCGGGAGAGCGGCCGCGGCGAGGTCGTCGTCGATGCCGGGCGGCACGCCGAGAGCCCTGGCGAAGTCCCAGGCGTGCACGACGCAGTCGATGAAGTGGAAGCCGATCGCCATGGCCGCCGGGAACGGGCCGCCGTCGCGGATCTCGGGCAGGAAGAAGGCCCGGTCGAGCACGCCGTCCGCGGCGAAGGCGGCGACGACGGCCTGCGCAGAGGCGGCGTACTCGGCCACGTGGTCCTCGCCCAGGGGGCGCGGCTGCCAGCTCGCCAGTTCCGACCGCGCGCCCGAGGCCGCCAGGGCGAAGCCGTGGTTCTGCACGGTCTGGTGTTCCAGCAGGTCGCGGACGGCCCATCCGGCGCAGGGCGTCGGCCGGTCGAGGTCGGCGGGCTTGATCGTGTTCACCAGGTCGACGGTGGCCCGCACCGACCGCCGGTTGAGCTCGATGATGTCTGCCAAGGCGATGTCCCGTCGTCGTCGAAGAACCCACCGGTCGGCCCGTCCGGCCCGAGGGTGGCCAACCTGACGATGATGGCGGCACCCCGGCGGCGGTGCGAGTGGTTTTCGCCGGTGAAGGCGCCGGCGCGATCAAGGAGCCGGCGCGGCGGCCGGGCGGGATTTCGCGGGCGGTTGTCCGGGAACAGTCCACTGTGACGAGTTGCGACGGACGAGACGGGGGTGGCGGGGGATGCCGTTGAGCGTGACCGAGCGGGAGATGTTCCTGGCCGAGCCGCACATCGCGAGCCTGGCGGTGGAGACGGGCGCGGGGCGGTCGCCGCTGGCCGTGCCCGTCTGGTACGACTACAGCCCCGGCGGCGAGATCAGGTTCCTGACCGACAGCGAGTCGCGCAAGGCGCGGCTGGTGGCGAAGGCGGGCCGGTTCACGATGCTGGTCCAGCGGGTCAGCCCGACCTACCGGTACGTGTCGGTCGAGGGCCCGGTGGTGCGCTCCGACCCCACGACGATCGAGGAGCTGACCCGCATCGCCGCCCGCTACCTGCCGCAGGAGGCGGTGTCGGGCTACGTGCACGGCTCGGACCTGCACGTCCTGGTGACGTTCCGGATGCGGCCCGAGCGGTGGCTGTCGGCGGACCTGGGCTCCTTGGGCTGAGCGGGCGCCCGGTATTTTTGGCTCGTGACTGCAATCGATCCCACCTCGACCGGCGCGTTCGGCGTCGGCCTCGCCACCATCGCCGACGACGGCACCGTTCTCGACACCTGGTTCCCGGCTCCCGAGCTGGGCGAGCCGCCCGCGACGGGCACCGAGCGGATCTCCGCCGAGGAGGCCGGCGAGCTGGCCGCGCTGACCGGCCGCGACGCGGCGCGGGGCGTCGAAGTGGTGGCGGTGCGCACGGGCGTCGCCAAGCTCTCCGAGCCGCCGGTCGACGCGCACGACGTCTACCTCCGGCTCCACCTGCTCTCCCACCGGCTGGTCCGGCCGCACGGCGTGAACCTGGACGGCCAGTTCGGCCTGCTGGCGAACGTGGTGTGGACCAACTTCGGGCCGTGCCCGGTGCCCGGCTTCGAGCGCACGCGGCTGCGCCTGCGGGCCAGGGGCGTGGTGACGGTGTACGGGGTGGACAAGTTCCCGCGGATGGTCGACTACGTGCTGCCGGAGGGCGTGCGGATCGCCGACGCCGACCGGGTGCGGCTGGGCGCCCACCTGGCGTCGGGCACGGTCGTCATGCACGAGGGCTTCGTGAACTTCAACGCCGGCACGGTGGGCACCTCGATGGTCGAGGGGCGCATCTCGGCGGGCGTGGTGGTCGGCGACGGCTCCGACGTCGGCGGCGGCGCCTCGATCATGGGGACGCTGTCGGGCGGCGGCAAGCAGGTCATCTCGATCGGCGAGCGGTGCCTGCTGGGCGCCAACGCGGGCATCGGCATCTCGCTGGGCGACGACTGCGTGGTGGAGGCGGGCCTCTACGTGACCGCGGGCACGCGGGTGACGCTGCCCGACGGCACGGTGGTCAAGGCGGCGGAGCTGTCGGGCTCGAACGGGATCCTGCTGCGCCGCAACTCGCAGTCGGGCGCGGTGGAGGCCCTCCCCCGCACGGGCTCGGGCATCACCCTGAACGCCGCCCTGCACGCCCACTGACCGTCAAGGCCCTCTCCGCCGGCCGGCGCCACGGAGGGGGCCCACAGGGCGCTCCGTCACGGCGGCGCGCCGGTGAAGGGGCCTGCACGCCCACTGACCGTCAAGGCCCTCTCCGCCGGCTGGCGCCACGGAGGGGGCCCACAGGGCGCTCCGTCACGGCGGCGCGCCGGTGAAGGGTCAGCGGGCGTTTCCTGGAGGGCCCCCGGCCGGAGTGCGGCGGGTGGCCGGCCGGGCGAAGCCGTGCGGAAAGGAAGTCCGCACGGTCGCACCGGCGCAGGCTCGCCCGCGTGGGCGAGCCTGCGCGGAGCGTGGGCGGGTCGGGCGGAGCGTGGGCGGGTCGGGCGGCGGCGGGCGCGTCAGTTCGCGTGCGAGACCGCGGAGCCGATGGTGTGCACCCGCAGCGCGTTGGTGCTGCCCGGCGTGCCGGGAGGCGAGCCGGCCACGATGACCACCTTGTCGCCCTTCTCCAGCCGCCCGAGCGACAGCAGCGACGCCTCCACCTGCCGCACCATGTCGTCGGTGTGGTGCACGAACGGCACGTGGAACGTCTCCACGCCCCACGTCAGCGACAGCTGCCCGCGCACGTGCGGGGCCGAGGTGAAGGCCAGCAGCGGGATCGGCGAGCGGTAGCGGGCCAGGCGGCGGGCGGTCTCGCCGGACATGGTGAACGCGATCAGCGCCTTGGCGCCGACGATCGCGCCGACCTCGGCCGCGGCCCTGGCGATGGCCCCGCCGGTGGTCTCCGGCAGGCGCTCCAGGCTGTGGGTGGCGTGCAGGGACGACTTCTCGGCGGCGCAGGCGATGCGGTCCATCGTCGCGACCGACTCGATCGGGTAGCTGCCGACCGACGTCTCGCCCGACAGCATGACGGCGTCGGCGCCGTCCATGACGGCGTAGGCGACGTCGCTGGCCTCGGCGCGGGTGGGGCGCGGGGCGCTCATCATGGAGTCGAGCATCTGGGTGGCGACGATGACCGGGCGGGCCTTCTCGCGGCACAGCCCGATGATGCGCCGCTGCACGATCGGCACCTGCTCCAGGGGCAGCTCCACGCCGAGGTCGCCGCGGGCGACCATGATGCCGTCGAAGGCCTCGACGATCTCCGGCAGGCGGTCGACGGCCTGCGGCTTCTCGATCTTGGCGAGCAGCGGCAGGCGGACGGCCTCCTGCTCCATGATGTTGCGCACGACGTCGGCGTCGGAGGGACGGCGGACGAAGGACAGCGCGATCATGTCGAAGCCGGTGCGCAGCGCCCAGCGCAGGTCGGCCTCGTCCTTGTCGGTGAGTGCGGGGGCGCTGACGTTGACGCCCGGCAGGTTGAGGCCCTTGTTGTTGGAGATCATGCCGCCGATGACGACGCGGGTGGTGACGCGGTCGCCGTCGACGCGGGTGGCCTCCAGGACCAGGCGGCCGTCGTCGACCAGGATCTTGTCACCGGGACGCACGTCGCCGGGCAGGCCCTTGTAGGTGGTCGAGACCTGCTCGCGGTCTCCGGGCACGTCTTCGGTGGTGATGGTGAAGACGTCGCCGAAGCCGAGGCGCACCGGCCCTTCCTCGAAGGTGCCGACGCGGATCTTGGGGCCCTGCAGGTCGGCGAGCACGCCTACGCCGCGGCCGAGGTCGGCCGCCACCTCCCGGACCCGGTCGTAGACCTCTCTGTGCATGTCATGGTTGCCATGGCTGAGGTTGAACCGTGCCACGTCCATGCCCGCGGAGATCAGCTCGTGGAGGCGTTCTTTGGACGAAGTGGCTGGGCCTAGGGTGCAGACGATTTTCGCGCGACGAGTCACGAGTCCTACCTTAATTGGTACAGACCACTTGGCAGTCACTGACGACGGAGAACGTACCCGACGTAGGAGAACAACACGAGAACGGTGAGTCCCAGCCGTACCAAGTTCGCGTACTGTTCAGGGTAGATCACGCCTTCGATGTAGTGGTCGACGAAGCCGCTCGGCGGCAGGCCCGGCAGCCCGCCCCTGCGCCGCGCCCAGTCCTCGGCGACGGTCAGCGGGCAGTCCACGCGGGTGACGAGTGTCACCACGGCCCAGCCGACGGCCGCGAGATGGAGGTAGATCGTCCACCGCCACCGCCAGGCCAGGAACCCGCCCACGGCCACGTAGGCGAGGAAGGTGAAGTGCGTCACCATCACCGCGTCCGCGAGCAGGCGGTACATCATGGCTCTATGGTGGCCGCCTTCCAGGCGTTCACGACGCCGTGCCCGAAGAAGCCGTTCTTGGCCTGGTCGCCCTCACACTGGTGGGTCTCGTTCTCGCCGTACACCTTGTAGACGTAGGCGCGCGGGGTCGGGCAGGCCACGGGCGTCGCGGTCCGGTAGAGCAGGTCCTCGACGGTGGCGGGGTCCATGGCCAGGCCGCCGGGTCCGGGCTTGCCGAACCGGCTGATCAGGATGGCCGCGACGCCGGTGGCGTGCGGGGCGGCCATGGAGGTGCCGTCGAGGTACTGGTAGTAGGAGCAGACGCCCTTGTGGCAGTCGCGTACGACGTCGGCGCCCTTGGGCTTGCCGGCGGCGTCGATCCGGCCGCCGGCCTTGAGCACGTGCTCGGGGGCGGCGGCCAGGATCGACCGGGTGGCCGCGGCGCCCTTGCCGTCCAGCGCGTCGCCGCCGGGGGCGGCCAGGTCGGCCTGTTCCAGGCCGTAGTCGCTGTAGACGGCCTTGCGTCCGGACGGGCCGACGGCGGAGATCGAGATCACGCCCTTGGACTCGGCGGGCACGTTGATGCACGAGTTGTCTATCTTGCGGGTCTTCTCGTCGCCGCGCGGGTAGCCGGGGCTCTGCCTGTCGGCCGTGGGGTGCCCGAGGTCGGTGGAGCCGTTGCCGAGGGCGGAGACGAGCGTGACGCCCCTGCCGCGGGCGTAGTCGAGGGCGCGCTGCATGCCGACGACGACGGCCCGCTGTTCGAGCTGCTCCTTCTTGGTGTCGGCCTTGTTGGCGGCGCAGTTGAACAGCCAGGGGTCGACGTAGTAGCTCATGTTGACGACGTCCACGCCGATGTCGGCGGCGTAGGTGAGGGCGTCGAGGCTGGGCTTGAGGAAGAAGAAGCCGGAGTCCTGGCCGGCCCTGATGCTGACGAGCCGCACGTCCGGGGCGACGCCGGCGATGCCGATGCCGTTGATCGGGGAGGCGATGGTGCTGGCGACGTGGGTGCCGTGGCCGTCGTCGTCCTCGTCCACGGGGTCCTTGCAGGAGGAGACCTCGCAGGGGCCGTCCAGGGTCTCGCCGCGCTCGTCCTTGGGCTTGTCGGTGACGAAGTTGCGGCTCAGCTCGCGGTCGAAGTTGGGCGCGATGTCGGGGTGCTTGCCGTCGATGCCGGTGTCGATGACGCCGACCAGCACCTTCTTGTCGCCGGGGGCCTTGGCGTTGGCCCGGTCGGCGCCGATCATCTTCATGTCCCACTGGAGGTGGGCCAGCGGCTCCTGGGCCAGGCCCTTCCCGGCCATGGATCCGGCGTCGGGGAAGCCCCTGCCGGCGGGGCGGGCGGCGCGGGAGGAGGTGGCGCCGATGACGCGGCGGTCGGGCGAGACGCCGACGACGGCCGGGTCGGCGCCGACGCCCTCGGCGAAACCGTCGCCGCCGCCCTGGGTCAGCACGTAGCCGAGCTTGCCGTCCTCCTCGACGACCGTGCCGCCGGCGCGCTTGACGGCCGCGAGGGCCTGGCTCTGCCTGCCGTCGGCGTAGAAGACCAGGTTCTGGTTCTGGCCGGTACCGGAGGTCGTGGTGGGCTGCGCGGAGCTGGTGGGGCCGTCCTGCGCGGGCTGTTCGGGGGTGGTCCGGTCGCCGGCGGCGGACGAGCACGCGGTCAGCGCGGCGGCGACGGCCAGCGCCGTCAGGCCAGAGGCGACTCGCCGCATTGCTCCCCCATCCACCGACTGTCGCAGAATCTGCATCTTCCCGACACTCAACGGCTGATGCAACTTAAGTGCGAAATTTCGGCTGATGGGGGGTGGCGCGGGCTCTGGGGGTTTTCGTCCAGAGCCCGCGCCCTACGAGGTCAGGCGTCGCGGTGCAGGCTCACGTTCGGCAGGCAGGCCAGCAGGACGACGCCGACCAGCATGACCGGCGTGACCCAGGCGAAGACGCCGCTGATCGCCTCGGCGAACGCCGGACGTACGGACTCGGGCACCGCACCGGCGGCCCCCGAGGCCAGGGCCGCCTGCCCCAGCCTGCCGCTGAAGACGCCCCCGAGCACCGCCACCCCGACGGCGCCGCCCACGTTCCTGGCGAAGGACACCACCGACGTGGCCGCGCCCCGGTCGGCGGCGGGCGCGCTGACCTGGACGGCCAGCATCAGGTTCTGCAGCACCATGCCGAGCCCCACCCCGAACAGCACCATGTACAGCCCGGACGTGACCGCCCCGGTCCCCAGCCCCATGGTCGAGAACAGGAAAGCGGCCACCGTCGCCAGCGCCGCCCCGGTCACCACGACCCACTTGTACGTCCCCAGCCCGGTCACCACCCGCCCCGCGACGGCCGAGGACGCGATCATGCCCGTCATCAGCGGAAGCAGCAGCAGCCCCGAGTTCGACGCGCTGGCCCCGGCGGCCAGTTGCAGGTAGAGCGGGAGGAATGTGGCCGCCCCCACCATCCCGGTGGCCATCAGCACGATGGTCGCCGTGGCGATCGTGAACGTGCGGTCGCGGAACAGCCCGAGCGGCAGCACCGGCTCCTCGGCCCTGCGCTCCACCACCACGAACAGCCACGCCAGCACGACCGCCCCCACGCCCAGCCCGACGACGACCGGCGAGGTCCACGCGTACGTCGTCCCGCCCCACGAGGCGAACAACGTCAGGCAGGTCAGCACCCCGGAGATCAGCGCGGCCCCCGGCCAGTCGATCCGGTGCGGCGAGGTGCGCCGCGGCAGCCGGAGCACGGCGAAGGCGACCGCCAGCGCGATCGCGCCGAGCGGCAGGTTGATGTAGAAGATCCAGCGCCAGGAGACGTGCTCGGTGAGGTAGCCGCCGATGACCGGCCCGAGGACGGCGGCCACGCCGATCACCGCGCCGAACAGGCCCTGGAACTTGGCGCGCTCGCGCGGTGTGGCGATGTCGGCCGAGATCGCCAGGGTCAGCACCATCAGGCCGCCGGCGCCGATGCCCTGGAAGGCGCGGAAGGCGATGAGCTGGGCCATCGTCTGGGCGAGCCCGCACAGGGCCGAGCCGGCGAGGAACAGGGCGATGGCCGACAGGTACAGGCGGCGGCGGCCGTACATGTCGCTGAGCTTGCCGTAGAGGGGCGCGACGATGCCGGAGGTCAGGGAGAAGGCCGTGACCAGCCACGACACGTTCTCCAGGCCGTTCAGCTCGCCCACGATGGTGGGGGTGGCCGTGGCCACCACCGTCTGGTCGACGGCGGCCAGGAACAGGCACAGCAGCAGCGAGCCCATGCTGAGCAGGAGGCCGCGCCGCGGTGCGGCCTCCTGGGCGATTGTCGATACCATTCAGTTGTCTCCTTGCTTCTTTCGCGAGGGCAGGAGGAATCCGCGGCGGTCGGGGGTGCCACCCCGATCGCCGCTTTCTTTCCGGATGTGTCAGAGTCCGCGTTCGAGCAGCGCGAACGCCTCGTCGAGCAGTTCTTCGACCGGCTTCTCCGTGGCGGCCGACTCCTGGATGGCGGAGATCATCGCGCCGAACGTCGTGATGAGCAGCATCCGGGCGTGGATGCCGCTGGTCACTCCAGGTCTGGCCCGCACGGCGCCGAGGACCGTCTCCATGATCTGGGTCTGGTCGACGGCGCGCGCCCTGGCGGCCAGCTCGGGATAACGGTTGTTGAGCTCCATGAACGGCTGCATGGTGTCCCAGATCGGGCGCACGCGCACGGCGAGCTCCCGGGCCACCGCCTTGAGCGACCGGAAGGCGGGCTCATCGGCCGGACGGTCGGCGAGCATGGCGACGATGTCGTCCGGCCGCCAGACCGGCTCCATGACGAGCGCCTCCTCCTTGGAGGCGAAGTAGTTGAAGAACGTGCGGGGCGAGATGTCGGCCGCCGCGCTGACGGCCTCGACGGTCACGGCGTCGAGGCCCTCGTCGAGCGCCAGCCGGACCGCGGCCAGCCGGATGGCCTGCCGTTTCTCGGCCCGGCGGCGCTCACGGCGCTGTTCCGGACTCTCCATGCGTTGCACTCTACGCAGGATTTGCACACCCTGCAAGTCTTGCAGAGTGTGCAAATGACGAAGGGCCCCGGAGCCGTCCGGCTCCGGGGCCCTTCGCGCAGGTCAGACCAGCGGACGCGCCGTCGGCAGGATCGCGTACGGCAGCGCCGTCTCCCCGCTCAGGTACCGGTCGACGCCCGAGGCGGCCGAACGGCCCTCGGCGATGGCCCACACGATGAGCGACTGCCCGCGGCCCATGTCACCGGCCACGAACACGCCGTCCACCTTCGACATGTACGTCTTGTCCCGGGCGACGTTGCCGCGGGCGTCGTAGAAGCCCTCGCCCGCGACCTCGGCCAGGTCCTCCAGCAGGGCGCCCTTCTCCGGCCCGAGGAAGCCCATGGACAGCGTGATCAGCTCGGCCGGGATCTCCCGCTCGGTGCCGGGGATCGGCTTGAAGCCGTTCTGCGGCCCCTCGACCTCGACCAGGCGCAGCGCCCTGACGTTGCCCTCGTCGTCGCCGACGAACTCGGTGGTGGAGACCGCGTAGACGCGCTCCCCGCCGCCGTCGGCCAGCTCCTCGTGCGCGCTCTCCATCTTGAACAGGATGGGGAACGTCGGCCACGGCTGGCTGCCGGGCCGGGACGCGGGCGGCTGGGGCATGATCTCCAACTGGGTCACCGACGCGGCGCCCTGCCTGATCGCGGTGCCGATGCAGTCGGCCCCGGTGTCGCCGCCGCCGATCACCACGACGTGCTTGCCCTCGGCCGAGATCGGCGCGACCTCGTAGTCGCCCTCCTGGACCTTGTTGGCCGGCGGCAGGTACTCCATCGCCTGGTGGACGCCCTTGAGGTCGCGCCCGGCGACCGCCAGGTCACGCCACTGGGTGGCGCCGCCCGACAGCACCACCGCGTCGAACTGCTCGCGCAGCTCGGCCGCGGTGACGTCGACGCCGACGTCGACGCCGGTGCGGAACCTGGTGCCCTCGGCCCGCATCTGCTCCAGGCGCCGCTCGATGTGGCGCTTCTCCATCTTGAACTCGGGGATGCCGTACCGCAGCAGGCCGCCGATGCGGTCGGCGCGTTCGAACACCACCACGTCGTGCCCGGCCCTGGTGAGCTGCTGGGCGGCGGCCAGGCCCGCGGGGCCCGAGCCGACGACGGCCACCTTCTTGCCGGTGCGCACCCGCGGCGGCTGCGGGGTCACCCAGCCCTCGGCGAACGCGCGGTCGATGATCTCGACCTCGACCCGCTTGATCGCCACCGGGTCGGAGTTGATGCCGAGCACGCACGCCGCCTCGCACGGAGCCGGGCAGAGCCTGCCGGTGAACTCCGGGAAGTTGTTCGTGGCGTGCAGCCGCTCGATCGCCTCCCGCCAGTCGGTGCGGTGGACGAGGTCGTTCCACTCGGGGATGAGGTTCCCGAGCGGGCAGCCGTTGTGGCAGAACGGGATGCCGCAGTCCATGCAGCGGGCCGCCTGCCTGGTCAGCTTCTCCTGCGGGAAGTCCTGGTAGACCTCCCGCCAGTCGCTGATGCGGACGTCGACCGGGCGGCGCGCCGGCAGCTCCCGCTCGTGCGTGAGAAAACCCTTGGGGTCAGCCATCGAGTACGCCTCCCTAGCCCTGAACCGCAGCCGCCATGACGGCCTCGTCGATGTCCCTGCCTTCGGCGCGGGCGGCCTCGGCGGCCGCCAGCACCCTCTTGTAGTCGGTCGGCATGATCTTGCCGAACCGGGCGAGCGCGGCGTCCCAGTCGGCCAGCAGCTCCTTGGCCACCGGGGACGCGGTCTCGGCGAAGTGCTTCTCGACCGTCTCCTTGAGGAACTCGGCGTCCTGCTCGGACAGCGTCTCGATGGCGACCATCTCCCGGTTGACCCGCTCGGGCCGCAGGTCGAGCAGGTACGCCACGCCGCCGGACATGCCGGCCGCGAAGTTGCGCCCGGTCGGCCCGAGCACGACCACCCGGCCGCCGGTCATGTACTCGCACCCGTGGTCGCCCACGCCCTCGACGATCGCCGTGGCGCCGGAGTTGCGGACGCAGAACCGCTCGCCGACCACCCCGCGGACGAACACCTCGCCGGACGTGGCGCCGTACAGGGCGACGTTGCCGGCGATGATGTGCCCGTCGAGCGGGGCCTCCTCGTGCGGCCGGACGGTGATCCGCCCGCCCGACAGGCCCTTGCCGAGGTAGTCGTTGGCGTCGCCGGTCAGGCGCAGCGTGATCCCGCGGGGCACGAACGCGCCGAAGGAGTTGCCCGCCGAGCCGGTGAAGCCGATGTCGATGGTGTTCTCGGGCAGGCCCTCGCCGCCGTACCGCTTGGTCACCTGGTAGCCGAGCATGGTGCCGACCGTGCGGTTGACGTTGCGGATGGGCAGTTCCAGCGTGACCGGGGTGCCCTCGTTGAGCGCGCCCTCGGCGAGCTGGATCAGGGTGTTGTCGAGAGCGTGCTCCAGGCCGTGGTCCTGCTCGACGGTGCGCCGCTTGGGCGTGCCCGCGGGCAGGTCGGGCTGGTGCAGGATCGGCGACAGGTCGAGCCCGCCGGCCTTCCAGTGGTTCTCGGCGGCCGTGGTGTCGAGCATCTCGACGTGCCCGATCGCCTCGTCGAGCGAGCGGAAGCCCAGCTCGGCCAGGTACTCGCGGATCTCCTGGGCGATGAACTCGAAGAAGTTGACCACGAACTCGGGCTTGCCGCTGAAGCGCTTGCGCAGCTCGGGGTTCTGCGTGGCGACGCCCACCGGGCAGGTGTCGAGGTGGCAGACCCGCATCATCACGCAGCCGGAGACGACCAGCGGGGCGGTGGCGAAGCCGTACTCCTCGGCGCCCAGCAGGGCGGCGATGACGACGTCACGGCCGGTCTTGAGCTGGCCGTCCACCTGCACGACGATACGGTCGCGCAGGTCGTTCAGCAGCAGCGTCTGCTGGGTCTCGGCCAGGCCGAGCTCCCAGGGCGCGCCCGCGTGCTTGAGCGAGGTCAGCGGCGAGGCGCCGGTGCCGCCGTCGTGGCCGGAGATGAGCACCACGTCGGCGTGCGCCTTGGACACGCCCGCCGCGACCGTGCCGACGCCGACCTCGGCGACCAGCTTCACGTGGACCCTGGCCTCCGGGTTGGAGTTCTTCAGGTCGTGGATGAGCTGGGCCAGGTCCTCGATCGAGTAGATGTCGTGGTGCGGCGGCGGCGAGATGAGGCCGACGCCGGGCGTGGAGTGGCGGGTCTTGGCGATCCACGGGTAGACCTTGTGGCCGGGCAGCTGGCCGCCCTCGCCGGGCTTGGCCCCCTGGGCCATCTTGATCTGCAGGTCGGCCGCGTTGACCAGGTATTCGCTGGTGACGCCGAACCGGCCGGAGGCGACCTGCTTGATCGCCGACCTGCGGGTGGCGTCGTACAGGCGCTCGGGGTCCTCGCCGCCCTCGCCGGTGTTGGACTTGCCGCCGAGCCGGTTCATCGCGATGGCGAGCGTCTCGTGCGCCTCCATCGAGATCGAGCCGTACGACATCGCGCCCGTGGAGAAGCGCTTGACGATGCTCTCGACCGGCTCGACCTCGTCGATCGGGATCGACTGCCCCTTGCGCAGCTTGAACAGGCCGCGCAGGGTCATCAGCCGCTCGGCCTGGGAGTCCACGAGGCTCGTGTACTCCTTGAAGATCTCGTAGCGGCGGGTCCTGGTGGCGTGCTGCAGCTTGAAGACGGTCTCGGGGTTGAACAGGTGCGGCTCGCCCTCGCGCCGCCACTGGTACTCGCCGCCGACCTGGAGCCTGCGGTGGGCGTTCTCCGCCCGCGGGTAGGCGTGGCGGTGGCGCTGGGCGGTCTCCTCGGCCAGCACGTCGAAGCCGACGCCGCCCAGGCGGGACGTCGTGCCGGTGAAGCAGGCGTCGATGACCTCCTGGCTCAGGCCGAGCGCCTCGAAGATCTGCGCGCCGGTGTAGGAGGCCACCGTGGACACGCCCATCTTGGACATGACCTTGATGACGCCCTTGCCGTACGCCTTGATCAGGTTGCGCACGGCCTTGTGCTTGCCGATCTGCAGCACACCGGTGTCGACCAGGTCCTCGACGGTCTCGATCGCCAGGTACGGGTTGACCGCGCCGGCGCCGTAGCCGATGAGCAGCGCCATGTGGTGGCACTCGCGGGCCTCGCCGGTCTCGATGACCAGCCCGATCTTGGTCCGGGTCTTCTCCTGGATCAGGTGGTGGTGCACCGCGCCGGTGAGCAGCAACGACGGGATCGGGGCGAGCGCGTCGGAGGAGCCGCGGTCGGACAGCACGATGATGCGCGCGCCGTTCGCGATGGCCCTGGACGCCTCGGCCCTGATCTCCGCCAGGCGGCCGAGCAGCGCCTGGCCGCCGCCCGCGACCTCGTACAGGCCGCTGATGACGTGCGGGTGGAAGCCCGGCAGGTCGTGCTCGTCGTTGATGTGGATGATCTTGGCGAGCTCGTCGTTGTCGATCACCGGGTACGGCAGCACGAGCTGGCGGCAGGAGGTCGGGCCCGGGTCGAGCAGGTTGCCCTCGGGGCCGAGCACGCTGGCCAGCGAGGTGACCAGCTCCTCCCGGATGGCGTCCAGCGGCGGGTTGGTGACCTGCGCGAACAGCTGCGTGAAGTAGTCGAACAGCAGCCGCGGCTTCTCGCTCAGCACCGCGACCGGCGTGTCGGTGCCCATCGAGCCGATCGGCTCGGCACCGCTCCTGGCCATCGGCGACAGGATGATCCGCAGCTCTTCCTCGGTGTAGCCGAAGGTCTGCTGCCGCTTGACCAGCGCCTCGTGCGTGGGGATCTCCCGCTGCCGGGCGGGCAGCTCCTCGAACCTGACCAGCCCGGCGTGCAGCCACTCCTCGTACGGGTGCGCGGCGGCCAGCTCGGCCTTGATCTCGTCGTCCTCGATGATCTTGCCGCGGGCGGTGTCGATGAGGAACATGCGGCCCGGCTGCAGGCGGCCCTTGCGGACGACGTCCTCGGGCGCGAAGTCGAGCACGCCGGCCTCGGAGGCCAGCACGACCAGCCCGTCGGCGGTCACCCAGAAACGCCCGGGACGCAGCCCGTTGCGGTCGAGCACGGCCCCGGCCAGGGTGCCGTCGGTGAACGTGATGGAGGCCGGGCCGTCCCACGCCTCCATCAGGGAGGAGTGGAACTCGTAGAAGGCGCGGCGCGCCGGATCCATCTCGGTGTGGTTCTCCCACGCCTCGGGGATCATCATCAGCACCGCGTGCGGCAGGCTCCGGCCGCCGATGTGCAGCAGTTCCAGGGCCTCGTCGAAGCTGGCGGTGTCGCTGCCGTCGGGGTCGCAGATCGGGAAGAGCCGCGAGATGTCGCCCGGGATGTGGGCCGATGCCAGCATCGCCTCGCGGGCCCGCATCCAGTTGCGGTTGCCCTTGACCGTGTTGATCTCGCCGTTGTGCGCCACGTACCGGTAGGGGTGGGCCAGCGGCCAGCTCGGGAAGGTGTTGGTGGAGAAGCGCGAGTGCACCAGCGCGATCGCGCTCTCGTAACGCTCGTCGCTCAGGTCGGGGAAGAACGGCTCCACCTGGTCGGGCGTGAGCATCCCCTTGTAGACCACCGTGCGGGCCGACAGCGAGGGGAAGTAGACGTCCGCCTCGTGCTCGGACCGCTTGCGCAGGCAGAAGGCCAGCCGGTCGAGGTCGAGGCCCTGCTCGCCGCCGGGGCCGGCCACGAAGAGCTGGGCGAAGTGCGGCATGACGGCGCGGGCGCTCGGGCCCGGCAGGGCGCGGTCGACGGGGACGTCCCGCCAGCCCAGCACCGTGAGGCCCTCCTCGGCCGCGATCTCCTCGATCAGGCCGGTGGCGACGCCCCTGGCCTGCTCGTCGGCCGGCAGGAAGGCGATGCCGGTCGCGTACGCGCCGGCCTCGGGCAGCGCGAACGGCACGCTCGCGCGGTAGAACCCATCGGGGATCTGCGTCAGGATCCCGGCTCCGTCGCCGGTGTCCGGCTCGCTACCCTTGGCTCCCCTGTGATCGAGATTGCACAACGCCGTCAACGCCTTGACCACGATCGTGTGCCCACGGCGTCCGGCGACGTCGGCGACCATGGCGACACCGCAGGCATCATGCTCGTTGGCGGGGTGGTAGAGGCCCTGAGGCTCGGGGAATCCGAGGTGGGCAGCAGGCATTGAATCCCTCCCGTCGTCTTCGTCTGTCAAGAACTGCTCTACAGGCGGGGACGACGTTGGCCCTGCTGCATATCGTGGGT
This sequence comes from Nonomuraea sp. NPDC005730, assembly GCF_040630865.1. Lineage (NCBI taxonomy): Bacteria > Bacillati > Actinomycetota > Actinomycetes > Streptosporangiales > Streptosporangiaceae > Nonomuraea > Nonomuraea sp. NPDC005730. Next base: position 355,803 of record NZ_JBEXYK010000003.1, on the reverse strand, counting down.
AGAGATTACCGCACGATGCCGGAATGGTGCCCGCCACGTCCGCATTGCGAACATTGCGCACGGTTCCAGCATCCGAACCCGCCATCCCAAACCCCGGACCAGGCCAGCAGAATTCCCAGGTCACGCCCCTGTTGCCCCATGGCTCTCACAGACCCCGGGAGCTCCTCCCGGACGAGCCCGGCCCTCCCCCGCGGCGGCCGGAGCCGGCCCCGCCCCTCGATAGGGTTGGCCCATGGATCGTGACGGGGTGGAGCGCCTGCTCGCCGAGGCGGGCGTCGACGGCAGGCGGCTGCGGCACGCCCTCACCCTCCTGTGCGACGGCCAGTGGTGGGCCTTGGGCGGCCTGGCCAGGGAGACCGCCACCTCCCGGCGGACCATCGAGGCCCTGCTGCGCGAGGTGCGCCTGGAGCGCTCGGGCGAGAAGTTCCGGGTGCCGCCCGGCGACACGCCCGCCTACCAGGACCTGCTGGCCATGGCGCCGCCGCCCGAAGACCCGGTGGCCCACCTGCTCCCCCACTACCCCGGCGTGCTCGAACGCCTGACCGCGCTGGTCGCGGGCGCGCCGCGGGCCCGTCACGTGCTCGACCACGTCTCGGCCACGCCGGAGACGGCCTTGCGGCGCGCGCTGCTGCTCGGGGCGCGCTACTGGCTGCCCGGGGCGCGGCTGCTGTGCGTCGGCGACCACGACCTGACCTCGCTGGCCGTCAAGCTGGTCCATCCCGAGACCGACGTCACGGTGGTCGACGTCGACGAGCGCATCCTGGCCTACATCGACGAGCAGGAGCTCGGGGTCCGCACGCGCTGGGCCGACCTGCGGCTCGGGCTGCCGGCCTCGGCGCGGGAGCACGACCTGGCGTTCACCGACCCGCCGTACACGCCGGAGGGGATCGGGCTGTTCACGGCGCGCGCCGTGGAGGGGCTGAAGGACGACGGGCGGGTGCTGGTGGCGTACGGGGCCAGCGAGCGTACGCCGATGCTGGCCTTCAAGGTCCAGCAGGCGTTGTCGGAGCTCAACCTCGCCTACGAGGCGATCTATCCGGATTTCAATCGCTATTTCGGGGCGGAGGCGATCGGCTCGGCGGCCGACCTCTACCTGCTGCGTCCCACGACCAAGACCCGCCCGGCGGTCAACGCCCGGCTGGGCCGTCAGGCCACGGCCATCTACACCCAGGGCCCCCAGTCGGTCGAGTCGGCCCCGGCGGCGTTCCCGGCGCCCGATCTGGCTGGGTTCGAGCCCGACCTGCTGGTGGGCGAGTGGCCCAAGGAGCTTCCCCAGCCTCGGGTGCGGCTGGCGACCTGGCTGGCCAAGCCGTACGCGGCGGCCGTCGAGCGGGTGGCCGTCGCGCTGCCGCCGGGGCTGGCGGCGGCGCTCCCCCGCGTGCTGCTCGCCACCCGCGCCGCGCACGTACGCGTGTGGGGGGCCGACCTGCCGCCGCTGCCCGAGGCGCTGTCCGCCGGCTACGAGTTCCGCCGGACGGGCGGGGCGCTCGACGCCGTACGCCGCCCGCAGCCCGCCGGTGCGGCCGACGCGGTGCTGCGCCGGATCCTCGACAACGGCCACGCCAAACTCGCCAACACCTGGCGGGAGGCCCTCATCGCGGTGGCCCGCGACCAGGGCACGGCGCTCACCAAGAACGAGGCCCGCACCCTCATCCGCCAGACGGCTCCCTGGTCCGACGACCTGACCCCGCTGGAAGCCCCCCTCCACCGCCTGACCGGGCTCCCCACCGCCGTCTCCACCACCGTCACCGCCCTCACCACCACGACCCCCTGACCCCGCGACGAACGCGGCTGAACCGCGGCAACCCTTCGAGGGGCAAGTGGCCGGACGGGCGGTCAGGTGGCGGCGAGGATGCGGTTCTGGACCACGCGGCCGAGACCGTCGAGGGCGACCAGTGCCGTGACCAGGCCGTCGGCGGAGACCGTGCCGCCCGCCCAGCTCACCGTCACGTAGTGGCCCATGGCCCGCGCCTGGGCACGGCTGCGGGCGGCGTCGAACGCGGCGTCCTGCCGGACGAAGCCGTCCTTGCCCAGCGCCGCCACGAGGGCGTCGGCCGCGCGCCCGTCGGGCAAATTGAAGATGGCGAACTGCCCGGCCAGCCCGTCGCCCTCGTACGCCGCCGCCAGCACCTGCGTGCACCCGGACGCCGACGCTCCCCACAGGACCTCGTCGCAGTCGGCGTGCTCCTGCGTGGAGAGCCGCCGCAGCGAGCCGAGCGTCCGCGTCTCAGCGGTGAAGACCTCCTGCGCGGTCAGCGGCGCGGCGTCGGCCTGACGGGAGTCGACGGCCGCGTAGAAGGCCGAGGTGGGCTCGCCCCGGAAGGCGGCCGGTCGCGGCTCCCCCGGACGCAGCCACAACCACCCGGCCACGGCGACCGCCAGCACCCCCACGGCCACCCCCGCCACCACGACGACACGACGGGACATCACGCGACCGCCTCCCAGGACACGACGCCCCTCCTGATCGCGACCGTCGGAGACGACGTCACGATGCCGGGCCCGTGATCGCGACGACGCGGCGGTAGACGGACTTCTCGGCGCCGCGCAGGGCCAGGGTGACGGAGACGAAGTCGTCCCGGGCGGTGGGGTCGAGGCCGTCGGTCTTGCCGAGCCAGACGAGGCCGACGTAGTGGCCGAGCGCGTAGCCGCCGCCCTCGGAGTAGCCGCCCGCCGGGAAGGCCGCCTTGGACGAGGTCAACGGCCGTGCCCAGCCGCCCCGGTAGAGGGTCTTCAGGGATTCGACCAGGTCGCCGGCCGACTGGCCGTCCTTGAGGTTGAGCAGCGTGTACTGGCCGACGTAGCGGCCGTCGGAGCTGACGTACAGGCCGCGGGCGGCCTGGAGGCAGTCGGCTTCGGACACCTTCTCCAGCAGGGCCGTGCCCCACAGGGCGGCCGAGCAGTCGGCGTCGATGCGCTTGGCGGCGAGCTTGAGCGTGAGCTTCTTGGAGACCGCGAGCTCGCTCTGCCCGAACACCTCCTTGTCGGTGAGCTCCCGGCTGTCCTTGGCCCGGTCGGCGAGGGAGGCGAACAGCTTGGGCGAGCTCCAGCCCTGGTAGGACATGGGCATGGCGGCGTCCGGGCCCAGGACGGCGGCGTTGGCCTCCCGCTCGGGGGCGTACTCGCCGAGCGAGCCGACGACCGCCACCAGCCCCGCCGCGCCCGCGACGACGCCGATGACCGTGGCGATGATGACGATCAGCCGCTGCTGCTCCGGACGCAGGCCCCACTCGGTGAGCACCGGGAACTGCCAGTCGGAGCGCGGTGTGCGGCGGCGCTTGCGCGAGCCGGAGGCGGTCGGGAGCTCGGCGGACTCCGCGGACGATCCCGACGCCCTGAACCCGGCGAAACCCTCGGATCCGTCGTCGTGCCCGCCACCGTCCGCGGTGGCGCTGCGGCGTCCCGACCGGGACTGCTCGCCGCCGTCGGTGGCCGCGCTGCGACGGCCCGTACGGGCGGCCTCCGCCAGGTCGTCCATGCTCGCGGCCCAGACGGCGTCGTCGTTGTCCGACGCCCGTCTCCTCCCGCGAGCCGTCTCCCCACCGTCGTGGGCACGTCTCCCCCGGGACGCCTCTCCGCCGTCGTGGGCACGCCTGCCCCGGCCGGACTCCGTGCCTGCCTGGGTGCCCGCCTGGGTGCCTGCCTGGGAACGTCTGCCCCGCTGCGAACGTCTGCCGCGCGGTGCGTCGGCGTCGTCGGCGGGCGGGGGCGCCCCTGGCCCAGCGGGCTGCGCGGCCCATCCGGCATCAGCAGCCTGGGACGCGGGCCGCTGACCGTCACTCCGCTCGCGACCAGCCGCCCACTGAGCATCGGAGCCCTGAGCGTCACCACGAGCCGCCCACTGAGCATCCGACCCCTGCGCCCCGGGCCCAGCAGGCCACTGCGCGCCAGACCCCTGAGAGCCGGAACCAGCAGGCCACTGCGCATTCGACCCCTGAGAGGCGGCGGGACCAGCAGGCCACTGCGCGTCCGAGCCCTGGGAGCCGGAACGAGCCGCCCACTGCGCGTCGGAGCCCTGCGGGGCGGGGTGAGAGGGCCAGGGGGCGTCGTAGCCCTGGGGGGCGGGGCGGGGGGCCCAGCCCGCGTCGGGGGGCTGCTGAGGGCGGGCGGCGCGGCGGGCCGCCCAGAGGTCCTGTCCGCCGTCGCCGCCGGTCGTCGGCTGCTCGGGCGGCGCGGCCTCAGCGGCGCGTGCGGCGGAACGGCGACGAGCCCTCCCGGACCCCGCGCCACGCCCGCCACGCGAACCACCGGCTCGCCCGCCACCACCAGCCCCACCAGAAGCACCGGGCGCACCACCGGAGTGTCCGGAACCGTCATAGGCCCCAGGAGCACCGCCATACCCGCCGGAAGCGCCGCCGGAGCCGAAGGTGCCGCCGGCGCCCGGAGTGTGGTCGCCGGTGCCGGCGGAGTCGCCGGAGCGTCGTCCCGATCTCACAGTCCCGACGCCCCGATCAGGTTGCCCAGCCCGTACGTGATGCCCGCGGCCACCGCGCCCACCACGAGCTGACGCAACCCCGAGTACCACCAGCTGCGCGCCGTCACGGCGGACACCAGCGCGCCCGCCCCGAACAACGCCGCGCACGACACCACGGCCGACAAGGTAAGCCCCTCGACTCCGAACAGGTACGGCAGGAGCGGCAGCACCGCCCCCACACTGAACGACAGGAACGACGACACCGCCGCCACCTTCGGCGAGGGCAGCGCGCCGGGAACGACACCCAGCTCGTTCTGGGTGTGGACCTCAAGGGCCCGCTCGGGATTGCGGGAGATCTGCCCGGCCACCGCCGCGGCGAGGTCGGGCTCCACCCCCTTGTCCACGAACGACTGAGCCAGCTCGGCCAGCTCGGCCTCCGGGTTGCCGGCGAGCTCCCGCTGCTCCACGGCGATCTCGGCCTGGGCCAGTTCGCGCTGGCTGGCCACGGAGACGTACTCGCCGCCCGCCATGGACAGGGCCCCGGCCGCCAGCCCGGCCACGCCGCTGAGGGCGACGACCTTGGTGCTGGCGGTGCCGCCCGCGACGCCGGCGATGAGCGCGAAGTTCGACACCAGGCCGTCCATCGCGCCGAACACCGAGGGCCGCAACCAGCCCCCGCTGACGTCGCGATGGCGATGGTGGATCTCCGCGCCGCCGGTCATCGCGGGTTCTTCTCCTTCGTCGCGGCATCGTCGTCCGCGTCGGTGTCGGAGGGTTCGGCGGGCTCGGAGGGTTCGGCGGGTTCGGCGGGCTCGGCCGAGGCGGCCGGACCGTCGCCCTCCTCGGAACGATCGGCAGCTTCGGCCGCCACGACGGCCGGCGCGTCGGACGAGCCGGGATCGGCCTGGCCGCTCTCGTGCGCCGGATCCACCGTCAGGTCGAGCGGCACGACCCGCTCCTCGGTGTCCTTGTTCCTGGTCACCCAGAGGTAGACCAGCGCGCCGACGAACAGCACGATGGACGTCCACTGGTTGAGCCGCAGGCTGAGGAAGGTCACCGCGTGGTCGACCCCGCCGACCGGGTCGATGCGCAGGCCCTCGATCCAGAAGCGGCCCAGCGTGTACCCCGCGACGTAGAGCGCGAACAGCCGCCCGTGCCGCAGCGCGAACCGCTTGCCCGCCAGGATGAGCAGGAAGCCGAGCGCGACGTCCCACAACGACTCGTACAGGAAGGTCGGGTGGTACAGGACGCCCGGCTCGCCGCCGTGGTCGACGTCGATCTCCAGGCCCCACGGCAGCGTGGTCGGACCGCCGTAGAGCTCCTGGTTGAACCAGTTGCCCCAGCGGCCGATGGCCTGCGCGAAGGCGATGCCCGGCGCGACCGTGTCGGCGACGGCGCTCATGGAGATGCCGCGCTTGCGCACGGCCCACCACACGCCGACGCCGCCGAGCGCGATCGCGCCCCAGATGCCGAGCCCGCCCTCCCAGATGAACAGGGCCTGGTACGGCTCCTTGATCGCACGGCTGCCGAAGTAGGTCTGCCAGTCGGTGATGACGTGGTAGAGCCGGCCGCCGATCAGACCGAAGATCACCGCGGGGACGGCGATGTCGATGATCGTCCCCTTCTGGCCGCCGCGGGCGACCCAGCGCCGCTCGCTCAGCCAGACGGCGACGACGACGCCGAGCACGATGCACAGTGCATACGCCCGGATCGGGATGATTCCGAGATACCAGACCCCCTGGGAAGGGCTGGGAATCGAGGCTAGGGGCATGTCAGGTGAGGGTAGCGCAGCCTGCGGCTACTTGGCGGCCTTCGTGACCGCATCGCGAAGTTGCTGCGGCGAGAACGCCGCCTCGCCGATGCTGGTGCCGTTGAGCTTCACGGTGGGCGTGCCCTCGATCGCCTGCTGTCCCATGATCTTCGTACTGTCGATCAGCACGGCGGGAGCGTGCTTCTGGGACGTGACGCAACTCTCGAAATCGGGCGAGGTGACCCCGGCCTCCTTGCCCCACTCGACGAGCTGGCCGGTCTTGAACCCCTGGACGGTCTCGGCCGGCTGGTTCTTGTAGATCAGGTCGTGGAAGGCCATCCACTGCTTGCCGTCGGCGACGCAGCGGGCGGCCGCCGCGGCGCGTACGGAGTTGCCCTTCGTCGGCTCCCTGGAGAAGATCGTGATGGGATGGAAGACGATCTTGGCCTTGCCCTCGGCGGCCAGGTTCTTGAACGTCGAGCCGCTGACCCGCTCCAGCTCCTTGCAGACCGGACACTGGAAGTCCTCGTAGATGTCCACCACCGGCTGGGTCACCCCCGCCTGGGCCATCACGGCGCTGCCGTCGGGCTGCAGGGTGATCGGCGCGAGCGCGGCGCCGGCCTCCTCCGACTTGGAGGAACTGATCGTGTACCAGGCGCCGAGGCCGACCGCGGCCACCGCGACCACGGCCGCCGTGGTGTAGGTCACCAGCTTCTTGCGCTTCTCCTGGGCGCGGGCGGCTGCCTGCTGCTCTCTGATCTTCTCGCGCGCCGACATGTTCCGGTCAGACTTGGTGCGCTGCGCTTTGCTCATCCTCGATCTCCTCTTCGTCACCTGTGTCCTGCTCGGCACCCGCCAGTCCGAGCGCCCCGTCGAGGGCGAACCGTCCCGGCGGGAAGCGGGCCGTCCATGCGCCGAGCAGCACCAGACCGAAGTCGCGCAGGATGTCGAGCAGGTAGGCCGGCTCTTGTCCTGTCTCCAGCTGGCCGCCGCCGCCGAAGCAGCCGCAGTCGATCCGCAGGCCGTGCGCCCAGGCCCAGGCGATGCCGAACACGAAGGCGAACATGAGCAGCGCGGCGATCACCGCTGCCACCCTGGTCAGCAGACCGACGACCAGGAGCACGCCGACGACGATCTCCAGGATCGGCAGGACGTAGCCCACCATCTCGGCGATCGACTCGGGCAGCAACTGGTACGCCTTGACCGCGACCACGGAGTCGGACGGATTGCCGATCTTCAGCGCCCCCGCCGCGATCAGCACGCCCCCCAGGATCAGCCGGGCGACGGTCGTCACCCAGGGTATCGCCGATCTGCCGTTGTGTGACGGGTGTGACGCGGCCACGGGTGATCTCCTCTTTCTCTGCGCCGGGAATGCGCACAGTACCGGGACATCATCCGATCACGCTCGGGATAAGCGTCGGCTAAGGCAGAGTCCCGTTCATCAAATGGTAGGAAGTCCACGATACTGCTGCGCCCGGAATTCGCTCGGCGGCAGACCGGCGCGGCGGGTGAACAACCTGGTGAAATAGGCCGGGTCGGCGTAGCCGACGCGCCGGGCCACGGCGGCGACCGGCAGGTCCGTACCGGCCAGCAGGTCCTTGGCGCGGTTGAGCCTGATCGACAGCACGTAGTCCTTGGGGCTGCACCCGGCCAGCCGGCGTACGGCGCGGCGCAGCTCGGTCAGCGGCATGCCGAGGCGCCTGGCGTGCTCGGCGACCGGTACCGGCAGGCAGGCGTCCCTGGCCAGCCCGGCCAGCACCGGGTCGCCGTAGGGGTCCTCGTCGGCGCGGCTGCGCCTGAGGGCGACCAGGACCTCGTGCACGATGGCCGAGGTCTCCACCTCCAGGTACGGGCCGCCCCTGCGGCACGCCTGGGCGATGCGGCCGATGGCGTGGGCGGCCGGTTCCGCCGTGGTGAGCGGGGTGACCGGGTTGTCGGCGTCCACGAAGCCGAGGTCCTGGTAGGCGGTGGCGGCGGGGCCGGTGAAGTCGACGAACCACTCGTCCCAGCCGGCCTCGTCGGGCGCGTAGTGGTGGCGTACGCCGGGCAGGAGCCAGATGACGGCGGGCGCGACGACGTCGACGACGGGCCCCTCACCCTGGCAGAACCAGCCGCGGCCCGCGGTCACCAGGACGGCGACGTGGTGCTGCAGGGTGCGCGGCCCGACCGTGGGCAGCCGTCCCTCCTGGCGCCCGACGCCGAGGCACACCAGGCCGAGCCCGCGGTGGGCGGGCGCCGGGGTCAGGTACTGCATCCACTTGTCGTAGGGCGGGGTCATCCGGTCTCCGCGGGTGAGTCCAACAGGTTGTCTGGGTTTGTCCATGGCCGTTGACCTGCGGTCTTGGCAAGGTTGCGGGGCGCGAAATCCTATCGGAGGAAGAGTTATGGGTGTTTTCTCGGTCGAGAACGGAGTGTTCCGGCTCGACGCCGCGGACTTCAGGGTGTTGTCGGGCGCCATGCACTACTTCCGGGTGCATCCCGGGCAGTGGCGGCACCGGCTGGCGATGCTGCGGGCGATGGGGCTGAACACCGTCGAGACGTACGTGCCGTGGAACCTGCACGAGCCGCGCAGGGGCGAGTTCCGCCGGATGGAGGAGCTGGGCGCGTTCCTGGACGCGGCGGCCGAGGAGGGGCTGCTGGCGATCGTACGGCCGGGGCCCTACATCTGCGCCGAATGGGACAACGGCGGCCTGCCCGCCTGGCTCACCGGCCGGATCAGGACCTGCGACCCCGAATACCTGGACCACGTGGACCGCTTCTTCGACCGGCTGCTCCCGCAGGTCGTCGAGCGGCAGGTGACCCGCGGCGGCAACGTGATCATGGTCCAGGTGGAGAACGAGTACGGCTCCTACGGCAGCGACCTGGCCTACCTGCGCCACCTGGCCGACGGCCTGACCGCCAGGGGCGTGGAGGTGCCCCTGTTCACCTCCGACGGCCCGGCCGACTGGTACCTGACCGGCGGCACCCTGCCGGGCGTGCTGGCCACGGTGAACTTCGGCTCCGACCCCGACCGGGCGTTCGCCGCGCTGCGCGAGCACCGGCCGGACGACCCGCCGTTCTGCATGGAGTTCTGGTGCGGCTGGTTCGACCACTGGGGCCACAAGCACATGACCAGGGACGCCGGTGACGCGGCCGCCGTCCTGGAGCGCATCCTCGAGCTCGGCGCGTCGGTGAACCTGTACATGGCGCACGGCGGCACCAACTTCGGCACCTGGGCGGGCGCCAACCAGGCCGGCGAGCGCGCGATGGGCGACTGGCGGCCGACCGTGACCTCCTACGACTACGACGCGCCGATCGACGAGCGCGGGGCGCCGACCGAGAAGTTCTGGCGCTTCCGCGAGGTGTTGTCGCGGTACGCGGGCGAGCCGCCGGCGGTGCCGCCGGTCCCGGCCGTGCTGCCGCCGGCGACGTTGCGGCCGGTCCAGTCGGTGTCGCTGCGCGACGCGCTGGAGGCGGTGGCGGGGCCCGAAACGAGTGCGCCGGTGCCGCCGTCGTTCGAGGAGCTGGGGCTGGAGCACGGGCTGGTGCTGTACCGGGGGGAGGTGCCGGGGCCGCGCGGCGCCTACCGGCTGCGGCTGCCCGGGCTGCGCGACCGGGCGCACGTGTTCGTGGACGGCCGGCTCGCCGGGGTGTTCGAGCGCGACGCCGAGGAGCCGGAGGTGACGGTGTCCGGCCCCGCCACGGTGGAGCTGCTGGTGGAGTCGATGGGGCGGACGAACTACGGGCCGCTGACCGGCGAGACCAAGGGCCTGACCGGCGGGGTCCTGCACCACCAGCAGTACCTGAACGGATGGAGCGCACGGCCGATCCCGCTGCGGGACGTCTCCGCGGTGCCGTTCGCCGACGGCTCGCAAGCCGGGCCCAGGTCGTTCTTCCGGTTCGTCCTGGAGGTGGACGAGCCCGCCGACACGTTCCTCGCCCTGCCCGGCTGGGGGAAGGGGTACGTCTGGGTGAACGGCTTCTGCCTGGGCCGCTACTGGGACCGCGGCCCGCAGCGCACCCTCTACGTCCCGGCCCCGCTGCTGCGCGCCGGGACGAACGAGATCGTCGTCCTGGAGCTCGACCAGGTGGGCCCGGCCCTGGAACTGCGTACGGAACCCGACCTGGGCTGACCCACGGCGGCACAGTGAGCGAAAGGCGCGCCCCCACTCGGGGACGCGCCTTTCACGACGATCGGGACAGCCCGGAGAAGGCTCAGCGGCGCACGGAGCGCGCCATGTCTCCGGCCAGCGCCATGATCGACTCACGACCGGCCGCCTCGTCGGGCGCGTCGAGGATGCGGCGGATGAACGCCGACCCCACGATCACGCCGTCGGCGTAGCGGGCCACCTCGGCCGCCTGCGCGCCCGTGCCGACGCCCAGGCCCACGCAGACGGGCAGGTCGGTGTGCGCCCGGGTGCGCTTGACCAGGCCCTCGGCCGCCGAGTTCACGCTCTCCCTGGCGCCTGTGACGCCCATCAGCGAGGCGGCGTAGACGAAGCCGGTGCAGCAGTCGACCACGGCCTTGATGCGCTCCTCCGTGGAGCTGGGCGCCACCAGGAACACCGTGTCGATGCCCGCCTCTGCCGAGGCGGTGCGCCACGGCTCGGACTCCTCCGGCGTCAGGTCGGGCGTGATCGTGCCCACGCCGCCCGCGTTGGCCAGGTCACGGGCGAACCGGTCGGCGCCGTAGCGGTCGATCGGGTTCCAGTACGTCATGACGAGCGTGGCGGCCCCCGTGGCGGCGACCCCCTCGACGGTGCGCATCACGTCGGCGATGCGGGTGCCGTTGACCAGCGAGCGGTGGACCGCGTCCTGGATCGTCGGCCCGTCCATGAGCGGGTCGGAGTAGGGCAGGCCGATCTCGATGACGTCGCAGCCCGCCTCGACCAGGGCCGCGGCGGCGGCGATCGCGCCGTCCTTGGACGGGAAGCCGGCAGGCAGGTAGCCGACGAGCGCGGCCCGGTTGTCCGCCTTCGCCTTGGCGAAAACCGTCTGAAGAGTCGTCATGTCTGTCCGTTTCGAAGGTCGAGTCCCACCATGATGCCCTGCCGCAGGCCGTCTCACGGTCACCCGCGCCGCGCGGCCGAGGGCGTCAGAGGTTGAAGTACTTCATGGCGGTGCCCATGTCCTTGTCGCCGCGCCCGGACAGGTTGACCAGGATCGTCGCCCCGGGGCCGAGCTCGCGGCCCAGCTTCAGCGCGCCCGCCAGCGCGTGGGAGGACTCGATGGCCGGGATGATGCCCTCGGTCCTGGCCAGCAGCGAGAACGCCGCCATGGCCTCGTCGTCGGTGATGCCGTGGTAGGTGGCGCGGCCGGAGTCCTTCAGCCAGGCGTGCTCGGGGCCGACGCCCGGGTAGTCGAGCCCGGCCGAGATCGAGTGGGACTCGATCGTCTGGCCCTCGTCGTCCTGGAGCACGTACGTGCGCGAGCCGTGGAGCACGCCCACCGAGCCGGCGGTGAGGGTGAGCGCGTGCTCGCCGCTCTCCAGGCCGTGGCCGGCCGCCTCGTAGCCGTGCAGGGCCACACCCTCGTCGCCGATGAAGGCGTGGAAGATGCCGATGGCGTTGCTGCCGCCGCCGACCGCCGCGCACACCGCGTCGGGCAGCCCGCCGGTCAGCTCCAGCATCTGGCGACGGGCCTCGACGCCGATGATGCGGGCGAAGTCGCGCACGATCTCGGGGAACGGGTGGGGGCCGGCGACGGTGCCGAACAGGTAGTGGGTGGTGTCGACGTTGGTCACCCAGTCGCGGAACGCCTCGTTGATGGCGTCCTTCAGCGTCTTGGAGCCGTTGTGGACGGGCACCACGGTGGCGCCGAGCAGCTTCATCCGGGCCACGTTGAGCGCCTGGCGCTCGCAGTCGACCGCGCCCATGTAGATGACGCACTCCAGGCCGAGCAGGGCGGCCGCGGTGGCCGTGGCCACGCCGTGCTGGCCGGCGCCGGTCTCGGCGATCACCCGCTTCTTGCCCAGGCGCCTGGTCAGCAGCGCCTGGCCGAGCACGTTGTTGATCTTGTGCGCGCCGGTGTGGGTGAGGTCTTCCCGCTTGAGCACGATGCGCGCGCCGCCGGCCTCCTGGCTGAAGCGCGACACGTCGGTCAGCGTGGTCGGCCGGCCGGCGTAGGTGCGCAGCAGGTGGTCGAACTCGCGCAGGAACTCGGGGTCGGTCTTGGCCTTGTCGTAGACGGCGGCCACCTCGTCGAGCGCAGGGATGAGCGCCTCGGGCACGTAGCGGCCGCCGAAGATGCCGAACTTGCCGTGCAGGTCGGGGTCGTTGCCGTACGCGGCGCCGCCGGCCAGGTCGGCGGCGCTGAGGATGGAGCCTTCGTTAGCCACTGCTATCCCTCTGCTGAGTGGTCGGGGCGCGTCGACGGGTGAGCACCGGCGGTCACCAGCGCCTCCACTGCCTTGCGCGGATCCTTGCCGGTGACCAGGCTCTCCCCCACCAGGACGGCGTCGGCGCCACCCCTGGCGTAGGCGAGCAGGTCGTGCGGGCCGCGCACGCCCGACTCGGCGATCTTGATCACATTATCCGGGATCTTCGGCGCCAGCTTCGCGAAGACGTCGCGGTCGACCTCAAGAGTCTTCAAATTACGCGCATTGACCCCGATGACCCGCGCCCCGGCGGCGACCGCCCGCTCCAGCTCCTCCTCGGTGTGCACCTCGACCAGCGGGGTGAGCCCGATGGACTCGGCCCGCTCGATCAGCGACACCAGCGCCTCCTGCTCCAGGCAGACGACCATCAGCAGCGCCAGGTCGGCGCCGTGGGCCCGGGCCTCCCAGAGCTGGTAGGAGGTGAGGATGAAGTCTTTACGCAGAATGGGGATGTCGACACGGGCGCGGACGGCCGCCAGGTCCTCCAGGCTGCCCCCGAACTTGCGCCGCTCGGTCAGCACGCTGATCACGTGGGCCCCGCCGGCCTCGTAGTCGGCCGCCAGCGCGGCGGGGTCGGCGATGGCGGCGAGCGCGCCCTTGGACGGGCTCGACCGCTTGACCTCGGCGATCACCGAGATCCTGTCACCCCCGAGGGCGGCCATCGCGTCTCTGGGCCCCTGGGCCCGCTCGGCTCGCCGCTTGAGCTCGTCGATCGACACGGCCTGCTGACGTGCGGCGAGATCGGCGCGCACCCCTTCGAGGATGTCGTCGAGGACACTCGGTCCTTCCGTCCGCTCACTCACGCGCTTGGGGTCCCTCCGGTTGACAGTGGGGGTGGCAGAGAGTTCGCCTCGCGTCCGCTCTCGGCCTTGTCCTGCGATGGTATCGGCCCCACCGGGGTCACCTCGCCACAGGGCCCGTACTACGGCGCGAGGAACGCCCCGAAGGGGAGGTTTCGGACGACCCAGTAGACCATCACGACCGTGAGGAAGGCCCACAGCCACGCCGGATGGGCCAACGTGGTGCGCCGCGGCCTGCCCTGCCACGCCCGTACGACCCACCGGCCCCACCAGAACAGCAGGAACGGGATCATGGCGACGGCCAGCGGATTGAGCCCGAGGGCGGCCAGCGGGTCGAGGTGGGCCAGCGCATGGACGGTGCGCAGCGTGCCGCAACCCGGGCAGTAGAGACCGGTGACCCACAGGAACGGGCAGGTCGGGTAGTGGCCGGGCTGGTTGGGGTCGACCACGCCGACCACGCCGAACACGGCCCCCGCCGCGGCCGCAACACCGAGCGGCGCGAGCAGGCCCTTCAGCCGCCCCGTCCCGCGCCGCCCGGTTGTTGCGATGTCCATGCTCCCAGTATCCCCGTCCGTCAGTACGAGCCGTAGCTGCTCGTCGAGGCGGCGAGCAGCACGAACACCACCACGTAGAAGATGATGAGCAGGACGATGGCGATGGCGCCGAAGATCAGGCTGCGCTTCCACCAGGTCTTGGCCTCCTCGGCGGCCTGCATGGCGCCCTGGACGTCGCCGACCTGCCACTTGGAGTTGACCTGCGACGACTTCACGATCGCCACGATGCCGAGGGGCAGGCAGCAGAACAGGGTGGTGAGGATCGCCGGGACCAGCTGGTTGTCCGGCGGGGTGCCGCCGCCGGGGCCGTAACCGCCACCGGGGTAGCCACCGGGCGGCTGCCCGTAACCGCCACCAGGGGGCTGGCCGTAGCCTCCACCGCTCGGGGGCTGCTGGCCGTAGCCGCCACCGGGGGGCTGCTCACCATAGCCGCCGCCACTCGGGGGCTGCTGGCCGTAGCCGCCGCCGTAACCGCCGCCGCTGGGCGGCTGCTGGCCGTAGCCGCCACCACCGCTCGGCGGCTGCTGCCCGTAACCGCCGCCGGGCGGCTGGGCGCCGTAACCGCCGTCGCCCTGGTTTCCGTAACTCATGCTCGTGACTCCTCATGTCGTCAGCGTGAAGCGAGTTGCGCGCGGCAGCCTAGCGATAAAGCATCCCCTACGTGGACTAACGCCCACGTTGCGGACAATTCGTAATCACACCGCAAGCGGGGCGTCACGCTGCGCCCCGCCCGTTCACGAGTAGTCGCTGACGGAGGCCGCCGAGCCGATGCCGATCAGGGTCAGCCAGAACCCGCCGAAGAGGATCCAGAAGAGCACGAACAGCACGACCATGATGTAGGAGGTCACCAGGCCGCCCATCGCCATGCCCTGGCCCTCCTCCCCCGAGCGCTTGATGCGGTTGAGCGCGATGTGACCGAGGATGACGCCCACGATGCTGGTCGCGCCGCAGGTGATCAGGCCGACGATGCCCAGGATGAGCGAGGCCACCGCCATGCCGTTGGTGGAGCGGGGCTGCTGCGGGGCGCCGTACTGGCCGTAACCGGGCTGGCCGTAGCCCTGCTGCCCGTAACCCTGCTGGCCGTAGCCGGGCTGGGCGTAACCGCCGCTCGGGGGCTGCGGCTGCTGGCCGTAGCCGAGGGGCTCCTGGGGGTAGCTCGGCGGCTGCTGGTTGTAGCCGTAACCGCCGCCGCTGGGCGGCTGCTGGTTGTAACCCCCGCCGCTCTGCGGCTGCTGACCGTAGCCCCCGCCGCTCTGGGGCTGCTGACCGTAGCCCCCGCCGCTCTGGGGCTGCTGGCCGTAACCCGGGCCCTGGCCGTGGCCGCCGCCGGTGGGCGGCTGCTGGCCGTAACCTCCGCCGGGGGGCTGCGCGCCGTAGCCCCCGCTGCCGCCCTGGTCCCCGTAGCTCATGAGCCTGGCTCCTCTTGTCTTTTGGCGAGTTGCAACGGCAGCTTATTGAGAAAACGTTTGCCAAGCAGACAGAGGTTCAGAACCGTGGAGATTTCGTAACTACCGACCTCAGCGGCGGTCCGGGGACTCCGTCGGGTCGTCGCCGCGGTCGAGCGCGTCCCACAGCTCGCGATCCTCATGGTGCCTGCGGGCCGTGGCCGCGACCGCCGTGTCGCCGACCCCGTCGCCGGCCCGCTCGCCCGTCGCGTCGGCCGCCCTGTCGTAGCGCGACGACATGCCCGCCCACCTGCCGCCGCGCACCGCGGCCAGCACGCCGCCGGCCAGCAGCAGGAACGCGCCGAGCCCGGCCACGACCGGCCAGCCCGGCACCGGCTCCCAGGGCAGGCCGGCCACCGCGCGGACCGCGTTGTGCTCGCGCAGCCAGCCGGTCACGGTGGCCGAGGCCAGCGCCGCCCACGTGCCCGCCGCCGCGCCCGCGCCGCAGAGCGCGACCAGCGCGCCGACGACCCGGCGCCCGGCGCCCTTGGTCGCCGGCACCGCCACCACGCCCGCCAGCCCCGCCAGCCCCAGCGGCGACAGCACGGGGCTCAGGGCGCCGCCGGTCGGCGCGACCGCGTCGGCGGCCTGCGCGCCGAGCACCCGCACCCAGACCTGACCGGCCGCCAGCAGCACCAGGCAGCTGCCCAGGACGGTCAGCGCCAGCCACGCCCACAACTCGCGCCGCCCGTTCCCGGAACCCTTGCCGGAAACCTCACCGGACACCGTGCCGGTTGCCGTGCCGGTTGCCGTGCCGGTTGCCGTGCCGGACGCCATGTCGGGAGCCACTAACCGAGCAGACCGGCGTCGAAGCAGGTGCGGTCGCCGGTGTGGCACGCGGCGCCGACCTGGTCGACCTTGAGCAGGATGGTGTCGCCGTCGCAGTCGAGGGCCACGCTCTTGACGTGCTGGACGTGCCCGGAGGTGTCGCCCTTGACCCACAGCTCGTCGCGGCTGCGCGACCAGTAGGTGGCCCGGCCGGTGGTGAGCGTGCGATGCAGCGCCTCGTCGTTCATCCAGGCCATCATGAGCACCTCGCCGGTGTCGTGCTGCTGGGCGATGGCGGGCACGAGGCCGTCCGGGTTGCGCTTCAGCCGTGCTGCGATCTCGGGGTCGAGGGACATGGTGCCATTCAACCAGCCCGCCCCCGTGCTCCCGCCTCCGGCTGGGCCAGCGCCTGCGGCAAGGTGTCATGGATGGGGAACAGGGCCGCCAGGTTCGTCCTGCGCAGCCGCCGCAGCACCTGGCCGTCGGAGGCCACCAGCGCCATCGTGCCGTCCCTGTCGCGCAACGCGGCGAGCTGGCGCACCAGGACCCCGAGCCCCGTGGTGTCGATGAAGGTCAGCCCGGTCAGGTCGACCACCAGCCGCGTGCCGTGGGCCGCCACCGCCTCGTCGAGGCACCTCCTGACCCGGGCGACGTTGTCCACGTCGACCTCGCCCGTGAGGGCGACCACCACGATGTCCCCGTGCCTGCTGTGCGTCGTCTCCAGAACGTCCACGCCCATGCCTTTCATGACCCTTCCTGGGCGGCCCCGCCGAAAACGTACACCGGCGAGAACGGGTAACGGTGTGTTTTGCCGAGAACGCGCTACGTGATCGCGGGCATCACGGTAATTTCTAGGCGACGCGTGCTAGGGAGGACACATCGTGGTGCACGTCGCGGGCTCGGTCCTCGACCCGGATCTGGGGGACCACGTCTGCCTGCCGTTCGAGGGCGAGCGGGAGCGCATGACGACGACCAGGCAGTTCACACTCAACGGGCTGCGCCGCCGGACCAAGGTGGTGATCATCACCCATGCGGAGACCCCGGAGCGCACCCGGGGCTGGCTGGCGCCGCTCGTCCCGGGGTTCGACGACGCCGAGGCGGCCGGGCAGGTGGAGATCCTGTCCTGCGCCGACACGCACTTCACCGACGGCCGCCTCGACCCCGACCGCCTGCTGCACGGCCTGGCCGACGCCCACCACCGGGCGCGCAGGCACGGCCAGCACGGCGTCTACGCCCTGATCGACGCCTCCTGGGGAGCGCGTGACGCGCAGGCCCAGGCGGCGTTCGAGGCCGCCGCCAACGAGCTGTTCGGCGAGCGCTGGCTGGCCGCGGTGTGCCAGTACGACCGCGAGCTGTTCCCCCTCGACATCATCGAGCGGGCCACCGCGGTGCACCCCATCGCGCCCGAGCAGGCCCTGCTGCGCTTCGCCAACACCTCCTCGCCGCCGGGGCTGCGGGTGTGGGGCGACGTCGACCTCACCAACAGGCCGGCGTTCGGCTCGGTGCTGTCGCCGCTGGAGAAGGAGCCGGGGCAGGTCGTGATCGACGCCTCCCACCTCGACTTCATCGACGCCGGCTCGGCCCGGCTGCTGACCGTCACGGCCGCGGCCAGGCCGTACGGCTCGACCGTGGTCGTCTGCGCCGAGCGGGTGGCCCGGGTGCTCCGGCTGGTCAGGGCCGACTCGCACGTCGTCGTCCGCCGGGTGGGCGATGGGTAGGCAGGTGCTCCGGGCGACCTTCGCGCGCGGGCGCATCACGTTCCTGCGCAGGGCCGTGGCCGAGCAGGCCGCCTACGAGGGGCTGAGCGGCCGGCGGCTGGAGGACTTCGTGCTGGCGGTCAACGAGGTCACCACCAACGCGGTCCTGCACGGCGGCGGCCAGGGCCGGCTGCGGTTGTGGTCGGGCGAGGGACGGCTGTGGTGCGAGGTCACCGACCAGGGCCCGGGGCTGCCGCCCGGCTGGATGGGCGAGGCACGCCCGCCCGCCGGGCTGGAGTTCCGCGGGCGGGGGCTGTGGCTGACCCGGATGTTGTGCGACCACATCACGATCGTGTCCGGCCCCGCGGGCACGAGCGTGACGTTCGCCGCCGCCCTCGACTAGGAACGCACTCCTACGAGTGCGCCGCCGAGACCCAGGAGGCGTGCAGGTCGGCGTAGACACCCGGCTGGGTGACCAGCTCGGCGTGCGGGCCGCGCTGCACGAGGCGGCCGGCGTCGAACACCAGCACCTCGTCGGCGTTCTCCGCCGTCGAGAGCCGGTGGGCGATCGAGACGGCCGTGCGCCCCCTGGTGACGCCCTCCAGCGCGCGGGCCAGGCGCACCTCGGTGGCCGGGTCGACGGCCGAGGTGGCCTCGTCCAGCAGCAGCAGGTCGGGGTCGGCGAGGTAGGCGCGGGCCAGGGCGACGAGCTGGCGCTCGCCCGCCGACAGCGACTCCCCGCGCTGGCCGACAGGCGTGTCCAGGCCCGCGGGCAGGCCCTCGACCCAGTCGGCCAGGCCCAGCTCGGTCATCGCGAGCTGGATCTCCTCGCGGGTCGCCGGCGGCCTGCCGTACCGGACGTTGTCCTCCAGGGTGCCGTCGAACAGGAAGCCGTCCTGGGGGACCATGACGATGCGTTCGCGCAGGGAGGAGAAGCGCACGTCGCGCAGGTCGTGGCCGTCCACCGTGACGCGGCCGCCGACCGGGTCCATGAGCCGGGTCAGCAGCTTGGCGAACGTGGTCTTGCCCGACCCGGTCTCGCCGACGACGGCGACGCGCGAGCGCGGCGGGATCTCCAGCGAGACCTCGCGCAGCACGGGCGGGCCGCCCGGGTAGGAGAAGTGCACGTTCTCGAAGGCCACCGAGATCGGGCCTCTGGGCAGCTGCGCGCCCTTCTCGCCGGGGTCGGCGACGTCCGGCGGGGTGTCCAGGACGCCCAGGATGCGGCGGTACCCGGCCACCGCGTTCTGGGCCTCGTTCAGCACCTCGGTGGCGGTCTGCAGCGGCGAGACGAACAGCGTGACCAGGAAGAGGAAGGCCACCAGCTTGCCCGCGGTGATGTCGCCGGACACGCCGAGCCTGACCCCGAGCAGCACGATCCCGGCGATGGCCAGCGCGGCGACGATCTCGGTCAGCGGGAAGACGAAGCCGACGATGGTCTGCGCCTTGATCTGCGCGGTCCTGTTGCCGTCCACCGCCTTGTCGATGCGGTCCGCGGTACGCCGTTCGGAGGCGTAGGCCCTGATGACGGCGGCGCCGACGACGGACTCGCTGACCGCGGCGAGCATGTCGCCGGTCCGCTCGCGCACGGTCGTGTACGCCCGCGACAACAGCCGCTGGAAACGCGGCAGCGCGATCATCAGCGGCACGAAGCACACCCACACCAGCAGCGTGAGCTGCCAGGAGTAGACCAGCATGAGCACGCTGGCCACGAAGAGCTGGCCGAACGCCACGATGATCATCAGCCCGCCCCACTGCATGAACGTGCTGATCTGGTCGATGTCGTTGGTGACCCGCGAGACCAGCGCGCCGCGCCGCTCGCTGTTCTGGGTGAGCACCGACAGGTCGTGCACGTGCCGGAACCCGCGCACGCGCAGGGTGGCCAGCGACGACTCGGTGGCCTTGTACAGGCGCACGTTCATGATGTAGCCGGCCAGCGCGGTCAGCAGCACGGCGGCGGCGCACACCAGGACGGCCCGGGTGATGTACGGCAGGTCCGGCGTGCCGCCCTTGATGCCGGTGTCGATCGTCTGCTGCACCGCGATCGGCACGATGATCTTGCCGATGGTCGCCACGACGGCCAGTGCGAGCGTGCCGGCCAGCCCCTTGCGGAACTCGGGGGTGAGCGACAGGCCGTGCCAGATGGTGGCCAGCGCCGACCGCTCGACGTTGCCCTGGAGCGCCTCGCTCATGCGCTGACCTCTTCCTCTTCCTCTTCCGCGTCCTGGGCCAGCGACAGGTCGATGGCGGCCCGTTCGGCCTCCTCGCGTTCGTAGGCGGTCACCAGGTTGCGGTATCCGGGGCAGCGCGCGAGCAGCTCCTCGTGGGTCCCGCGGTCCACGACCCGGCCGTGGTCGAGGTAGACCACCTCGTCGGCCAGGGCGATGGTGGCCATCCGGTAGGCGACGACCACGACGGTGGAGGCCTCCGCGCTGTCGCGCAGCCCGTGCAGGATCTTGGCCTCGACCTGGGGGTCCACGCTGGAGGTGGCGTCGTCGAGGATGAGCAGGCGCGGGCGGCGGACCACCGCGCGGGCCAGCGCGACGCGCTGGCGCTGGCCGCCGGACAGCGACGCGCCGCGCTCGCCGACGCGGGTGTCGAGCCCGTCGCCCAGGCGGCCGACGAAGCCGTCGGCCTGGGCCAGGCGCAGCGCCGCCCACACGTCCTCGTCGCCGGCGTCCAGGCCGAGCGCGACGTTGCCGCGTACGGTGTCGTCGAACAGAAACGTCTGCTGCGGCACCAGCGCGGCGGAGCCGGCGATGGCGCCGTAGGGCAGGTCGCGCACGTCGACGCCGTCGAGCAGCACCTGCCCGGAGTCGGGGTCGACGAGCCGGACCAGGAGCTGGACCAGGGTCGACTTGCCCGACCCGGTCGGCCCCACCAGGGCCACGGTACGGCCGGGCGGCACGTCGAAGGTGACGTCGTGCAGCACCTCGGCCTGGCCGTAGGCGTAGGACACGCCGGCGACCTTCAGCTCGGCGGGCCCGGAGGAGGCCACGGGCGTGTCGCCGTAGTCCATGGAGCCCTCGGCGTCGAGCACGGCCTGCACCCGCTGCCAGCCGACGACGCTGCGCGGCAGCTCGGCCAGCACCCAGCCCAGCGCCCTGATCGGGAAGGCCAGCAGCGTGAACAGGTAGGCGACCTGCACCAGGTCGCCGGAGTCGATCGAGCCGGTGGACAGGCGCAGCGCGCCGACCGCGAGGACGGCGAGCACGCCGATCGTGGGCAGCGCCTCCAGCATGGGGTCGAACAGCCCGCGCACCCGGCCGACGGCGATGTTGGCGTCGCGCAGCTCGTGGGCGCGGCGGCGGAACCGGTCGGTCTCCAGCTCCTCGCGGCCGAGGGTCTTGATGACCAGCGCGCCGTCGAAGCTCTCGTGCGCGATCTCGCTGACCTCGGCGCGCAGTTGCTGGGCGCGGGTGGCCAGGGGGCTGAGCCGGCGCTGGTAGACCAGGTTCAGCACGGCGATGGCCGGGAAGATCAGGAAGCCCACCAGCGCGAGCACGAGGTCGGTGAACAACATGGCGACGGCCGCGGTAAACAGCATGACCAGCACGCCGACGGCCATCGGCAGCGGCGCGAGCGGCGCCCAGGCGGCCTCGGCGTCGGCGCTGGCGTTGGACAGCAGTTGCCCGGTCGGGTGCCGGTGGTGCCAGGACAGCGGCAACCGCAGGTACTGCTTGGTCACGTCCCTGCGTGACCTGGCCTGCATGCGGTACTGCACGACGCCGGCCAGGATGCGCCGCCCCGCCACGCCGATCGCCTTGAGCAGCGCGGTGCCGATGATCAGCAGCGCGCCGGTCCACAGGGCGCCGGTGGAGGTCCGGCCCTGGTCGAAGGCGGGCAGTACCACGTTCTGCGTCGCCCAGCCCAGTGCCCAGGCCGAGGCGACGGTCATGCCGCCGTAGACCGCGCTGGCCAGCGCGGCCATCGCGAACACGGCTCTCTCCGTGCGAATGGCCACCCCAAGGACACGCAGCCCTTGACGCATGACGGCCGAGGTGACCTTGCTCGCCACTCGATATTTTTCCCTTCAAACGTCGATATTTCTATCTATGTCCCTATCACGTCCGATCGTCTCCTTATTCCCACAGGTAGGCTTGGCCGGGTGACTCACGCTCGTGGCGAACGCGCCGCACTCTGCGACCTGTTCGACCGGCTCGGCCCCGACGCGCCCACGTTGTGCGAGGGGTGGACCACCTACGACCTGGCCGCCCACCTCGTTCTGCGCGAGCGCCGGCCGGACGCCATGGGCGGCATCGGGATCAGCGCGCTGGCGGGCTACACCGCCTCGGTGCAGAACGGCCTGAAGGCCAGGCACCCCTACCCCGAGCTGGTCGGCATCGTGCGCCGGCCGGGCGGCGTCTACGGGCTGCTGCCCTTCCTGGACAAGGCGGTCAACACGCTGGAGTTCTACGTCCACCACGAGGACGTGCGCCGCGCCCAGCCCGGGTGGGAGCCGCGCGAGCTGCCGGCCGACCTCGACGAGCTCATCTGGAAGCGGGTGTCGGCGGGCGCCCGGCTCATGCTGCGCCGCTCGCCGGTGCGCCTGGTGCTGCGCCGCACCGGCGGCGGCGGGGCGGCACCCGGCGGGGTGGCGCTCGGCGGGGTGGCGCTCGGCGGGGTGGCGCTCGGCGGGGCGCGGGAGGGCGCCAAGGTTCAGGTCACCGGCACGGCCCAGGAGCTGCTGCTGTTCTGCTTCGGCCGGCAGGAGCACGCCCGGGTGGAGCTGACCGGCGACGACGCGGCGGTGAGCCGGGCAACCGAAGCCCGGCTCGGATTCTGACCGAAACCCTCGGCCCAGAAACCCCTCGTCTTAAACCTCCAGCCCGTACGATGGCACAGGAAAGAAGCCCCCCGGTTAGGATCTTGGACATCTTCACAGAAGATGACCGTGATCGCCCAGATCCGGGTATATACGGCTGGGAATGGACTGCAGGAGGCCCCCCATGCAGGTCAAGAAGGTGGCTACGTACGTTCTGGTGGCGTTCGTGGTCTTCTACCTGTTCACCCGGCCGGCCCAGGCGGCGGCCGCGGTCAACGGCGTGTTTGACGGAATTGTCCAAGGAGCCAACCAATTGGCGGTCTTCTTTACGAATGTTCTGACCTGATGTTCGCGTTCTGTCCGCGCTAGGTGCTTCCACGCGCTGACAGATCGTGTTACGCAGGCAGGATGAGAGATCGCCCCAGCGGCACCAAGATCAATCAGCTCGATCCGCAGGCCCGGCGCGTCCTCGAACGAGCAGAGCTTGAGGGCATCGAGCTGATCCGTTTCCTGTACGCCGACCACGGTGGCGTGGTCCGTGGCAAGGCGGCGTCCCGGTCCCGGTTGGCCGAACGGCTCAACTCGGGCATCGGGCACACGGTGGCCATGATGGCGATGAACATGCTCGACCAGCTTCAGGAGGTCGAGCACCTGGGTCCGGTGGGCGAGGTTCGCATTGTCCCCGACCCGGCCACGTTCGTCCCGTTGCCCCATGCACCGGGCGCCGCCGCGATGTTGTCGGACCTGCGCCGGCCCGACGGCTCACCGTGGGAAGCCTGCGCGCGGACGTTCCTCAAGGACGCCGTGGCGGAGCTGGCCGGCGACGGCTACCGGATCGAGGCGGCCTTCGAGCCCGAGTTCACGCTCGGCCGCCGCCTGCCCGACCCTGCCGGCGGCCCCGACCGGCTGGTGCCGCTCGACGACTCTCTCTGCTATGCCGGCACGGGCTTCGACACCGCGCACGACTACACGATCAAGCTCGTGCGGGCGCTGGAGACCCAGGGCCTGCGCGTCGAGCACTACCATCCCGAGCTCGGCCCCGGTCAGCAGGAGGTGTCGGTGCACCACGCGCCCGCGCTGCGCGCCGCCGACAACCACGTGCTCTACCGGGAGACCGTGCGCGGCGTGGCGATGCGCATGTCGATGTGGGCCTCACTGGCCCCCAAGCCCCTGGCCGACCAGGCCGGCAACGGCGCCCACCTGCACCTGTCGCTGTGGCGCGACACCCAGAACCTGTTCGCCGAGGACGGCGAGGACCGCGCGCACTTCATCGGCGGCCTGATCGCCCACCTGCCCGGCCTTACCGCCCTGACCTGTGGCAGCGTCAACGGCTTCCGCCGGCTCTCACCCCG
The DNA here is from genome assembly GCF_040630865.1 of Nonomuraea sp. NPDC005730. NCBI lineage: Bacteria > Bacillati > Actinomycetota > Actinomycetes > Streptosporangiales > Streptosporangiaceae > Nonomuraea > Nonomuraea sp. NPDC005730. The sequence continues at coordinate 331,906 of NZ_JBEXYK010000003.1, read as the reverse complement.
CATGTGGTCCAGCGCCTACGCGGTCTACGGCCCCGACAACCGGGAGGCGGCCGTCCGCGTGTGCTCGCCGCTGGGCGAGAGCGGCGAGCCGAACCTGGAGCTGAAGCCGTCGGACTCCTCGGCCAACCCGTACCTGTCGCTCGGCGCGGTCATCCACGCCGGGCTCGACGGCATCCGCCGCAAGCTCGACCCGGGCGAGGCCGTGGACGTCGATCCCGACACCATGCCGGACCGCTATCCCCGCCTGCCCGGCTCCCTGGCGGAGGCGCTCGACGCGCTGGAGGCCGACGAGGTGCTCATGGAGGCGCTCGGACCGTTGCGGCGCAGCGCGTACCTGGCGGTCAAACGTTCTGAGGCGGCCGCGTTCGCCGCCAAGGACGCCTCCTACGAGCTCTTCCACCACATGCGGGTGTTCTGACCGGCCGCCGGCCCCGCGCGGGCGGGGCCGGCGGGCGGCCTCAACGGACCGGGCGACCTCAACGGACCGGGCGACCTCAACGGACCGGGCGGCCTCAACGGACCGGGTGGCCTCAGCGGACCGGGTGGCCCGCCATCCGCAGCGTCTCCTTGACGTCGCCGATCTTCAGCGTGCCGAAGTGGAACACGCTGGCGGCCAGCACGGCGTCGGCCCCGGCCTCGATCGCCGGCGGGAAGTCCTCCAGCCGGCCGGCCCCGCCGCTGGCGATCACCGGCACCCGCACCGCCGCGCGCACCGCGTGCAGCAGCTCCAGGTCGTAGCCGTCGAGGGTGCCGTCGCCGTCCATGGAGTTGAGCAGGATCTCGCCGACGCCCAGCTCCTCGCCGCGCGCCGACCACTCCACCGCGTCGATGCCGGTGCCGCGCCGGCCGCCGTGGGTGGTCACCTCGAACCCGCTGGGCATGCCCGGCGCCCGGCGGGCGTCGACCGACAGCACCACGCACTGCGCGCCGAACCGCCGCGACGCCTCGGTCAGCAGCTCGGGCCTGGCGATGGCCGCGGTGTTCAGGGACACCTTGTCGGCCCCGGCCCGCAGCAGCCGGTTGATGTCGTCGACCACGCGCACGCCGCCGCCCACGGTGAGCGGGATGAACACCTGCTCGGCGGTCCTGCGCACCACGTCGAGCATGGTCTCCCGCTCGCCCGACGAGGCGGTGATGTCGAGGAAGGTCAGCTCGTCGGCGCCCTCCTCGTCGTAGCGCCTGGCCAGCTCGACCGGATCTCCCGCGTCGCGCATGTTCTCGAAGTTGACGCCCTTGACCACACGCCCGGCGTCGACGTCGAGACAGGGGATCACTCTTACCGCTACGGTCATGCTCGCAGTGCCTCGATTTCGATCTCGACCAGCATTCGAGGGTCGACCAGCCCGGCGACCCTCACTCCTGTGCAGGCGGGCCGCACGTGCCCGAAGACTTCGTAGATGGCCCGGCCGACGAGGTCGAAGTGGCGCTGCTCCACCACGTAGTAGCGGACCATGACGACGTCCTCGCGGGTCAGGCCGCCGACCTCGACGGCGTCGAGCGCGATGTCGATGGCGGTCAGGCTCTGCCGGTAGGCGTCGCCGACGTGGCGTACCTCGCCGTCGATCGTGGCCGTGCACCCGGAGACGATCACGCGCTCGCCCACGACCACGGCGCGGGCGTAGCCGTACTTCTCCTCCCAGATGCCGCCCGAAAACACCCTCGGACCGGTGCTTTCCATGCTGACGCTCATTCCGCCCCCTCCCGGCGAAGCTAAACGCGTACCGCGGCCAGCGCGTCCTCCAGAGTGAACGCGTGAGCGTACAGGGCCCTGCCCACGATGGCTCCCTCCACTCCGTCCGGGACGAGAGAAGCCAGTGCCACCAGGTCGTCAAGACTGGACACGCCGCCACTGGCGATCACGGGCTTGTCGGTGTGTGCGCAGATCCGCCGGTAGAGGTCGAGGTTGGGCCCCTGCAGCATGCCGTCCTTGGTCACGTCGGTGACGACGTAGCGGGGGCAGCCGTCGGCCTCCAGGCGGGCGAGCACCTCCCACAGGTCGCCGCCCTCCTGCGTCCAGCCGCGGGCGGCCAGCGTGGTGCCGCGCACGTCGAGGCCCACCGCGATCCGGTCGCCGTGCTCGGCGATGATCTTCCGGCACCAGTCGGGGTTCTCCAGGGCGGCGGTGCCGATGTTGACCCGGCGGCAGCCGGTGGCCAGGGCGGCGGCCAGCGACTCGTCGTCGCGGATGCCGCCGGACAGCTCCACCTTGACGTCGAGCTTGCCGATCACCTCGCTGATCAGCTCCTTGTTGGAGCCCCTGCCGAACGCGGCGTCGAGGTCGACCAGATGGATCCACTCGGCGCCCGCCTCCTGCCAGGCCAGCGCCGCGGCGAGCGGCTCGCCGAAGCCGGTCTCGGTCCCGGCCTCACCCTGGACGAGGCGTACGGCCTGGCCATCGGCCACGTCCACGGCGGGAAGCAATACGAGCGACATTCAGGTCCTCCGGTCGAAAGCGAGGGTCACGACAACAGGTGCGAGCAGCAGGGAGAAGACGAACACGGCGAGGCTCACCGCCGGCGAGCCCCAGACCAGCCACACGATCGCCTGCACGATCAGGAAGCCGAGCGCCACCGCGACGTTCTGGGCGCGATGGCGGCGGGCGATCAGGCCGCCCTGCCGGGCGAACCTGACCGGGCGCGGGATCAGGCGGGCGGTCAGGGCGCGGCGCCGCGCCCGGCGCGCCTGCCGCTCCTCGTTGCGCCGGATCGCGCGCGCCCGCTCGGCCTCCCGCTCGGCCCGCCGGCGCGCCCGCTCCTTGCTCATACCGTCTCTAGCCAGTTCCTCAGCAGGGCGGCTCCGGCGTCGCCGGACTTCTCCGGGTGGAACTGGGTGGCCATGAGCGGGCCGTTCTCGGCGGCGGCCACGAACGGCACGCCGTGCTCGGCCCAGGTCACCACGGGCGCGGCGAAACCGGGGTCGGCAGGATGCAGCTCCCACTCGCGCACGCCGTAGGAGTGCACGAAGTAGAAACGGGTGGCGGCGTCGAGCCCGGCGAACAGCACGCTGTCAGCGGGCGCCTTGACCGTGTTCCACCCCATGTGCGGCAGCACGGGCGCCTCCAGCCGCTCGACCGTGCCCGGCCACTCGCCGCAGCCCTCGGTCTCGACGCCGTGCTCGACGCCCCGGGCGAACAGGATCTGCATGCCGACGCAGATGCCCAGCACCGGACGACCGCCGGCCAGGCGGCGGCCGATGACCCGGTCGCCGTGGACGCCCTTGAGCCCGGCCATGCAGGCCGCGAACGCGCCGACGCCCGGCACGACCAGCCCGTCGGCTTCGAGGGCCGTGTCGAAGTCGGCGGTCACGGTGACGTCCGCGCCCACCCTGGCCAGGGCCCGCTCGGCCGAGCGCAGGTTGCCCGAGCCGTAGTCGAGGACCACGATGTTCTTGCTCACCACCACAACACCCCCGCCGTGATCGCCATCGCGGCGCCGAGCGCGCAGCACGCCGCGCCCACCTTGAGACCCTGCTTGGCCAGCGAGAACACGCCTCCGGCGAGGAACAGCCCGAGGAACACCATCACGCCCGCGATGAGGTTGTCGGTCATAGCACGCCCTTGGTGCTCGGCACGCCCGAGGCGCGCGGGTCGAGCTCGGACGCCTCGCGCATCGCCCTGGCCAGCGCCTTGAACTGGGCCTCGACGATGTGATGGGCGTTGCGCCCGTACGGCACGTGCACGTGCAGGCAGATGGCCGCCTGGGCCACCAGCGACTCCAGGATGTGCCGGGTCATCGTCGTGTCGTAGTCGGGGCCGATCATCGGGGCCATGCCCTCGGGCTCGGTGTGCACGAGGTACGGCCGCCCGGACAGGTCGACCGTGACCTGGGCCAGCGACTCGTCCAGCGGGCACGACGCGCTGCCGAACCGCCGGATGCCGGACTTGTCGCCCAGCGCCTGGCGGAAGGCCGCGCCCAGCGCCAGCGCGGTGTCCTCGATCGTGTGGTGGGCGTCGATGTGCAGGTCGCCCTCGGTCTTGACGGTCAGGTCGAACAGACCGTGCTTGCCGAGCTGGGCCAGCATGTGGTCGAAGAAGCCCACCCCGGTCGAGACGTCGACCAGGCCGGTGCCGTCGAGGCCCACCTCGACCAGGACCGAGGTCTCCTTCGTTGCCCGCTCCACGCGCCCTACGCGACTCACAGAACCTCCTCCATCGCGGCGCGGAAGGCCGCCATCTCCTCGCCGGTGCCGATCGACACACGCAGCCATTCTGGCGGGCCCACCTCGCGGATGAGCACGCCGCGCGCCAACAGCCCCTCCCACACCCTGCGCCGGTCGGGGAACCGCCCGAACAGCACGAAGTTGGCGTCGGAGTCGGCCACCGACAGCCCCTTGCCGCGCAGCCACGTGACCGTGGCGTCGCGCTCGGCGCGCAGCGCGTCGACCGTGCCGAGCAGCTCGGCGCGGTGGCGCAGCGCGACCCGCGCGGCCGTCTGGGTGAGCGTGGACAGGTGGTACGGCAGCCGCACCAGCAGCAGCGCCTGCACCACGGCCGGGTGCGCGGCCAGGTAGCCGAGGCGGGTGCCGGCCATGGCGAACGCCTTGGACATCGTGCGGGTGACGATCAGCCTCGGGTGGCGCGGCAGCAGCGTGAGCGCCGACGGGGTGCCCTGGCGGGCGAACTCGGCGTAGGCCTCGTCGATCACCACCACGCCCGGCGCGGCGGCCAGCACGGCCTCGATCGTCGACAGCGGCTGCGCGGTGCCGGTCGGGTTGTTGGGCGAGGCCAGGAAGACGATGTCGGGCCGGTGCTCCTCGATCGCCGCGACGGCCTTGCCGGGGTCGAGCGAGAAGTCGTCCTCGCGGACGGCACTGATCCACTCGGTGCTGGTGCCGGTGGTGAGGATCGGGTGCATCGAGTACGACGGCTCGAACCCGATGGCGGTGCGCCCGTGGCCGCCGAAGGCCTGCAGGATCTGCTGGAGCACCTCGTTGGAGCCGTTGGCCGCCCACACCTGCTCGGGGCTCAGCCCGTGCCCCAGGTAGGCGGCCAGGTCGGCGCGCAGCCCGGTGGCGTCGCGGTCGGGGTAGCGGTTGAGCTCGCCCGCGTTCGCGGCGACCGCCTCGGCCAGGTCGGCGACCAGCGCGGGCGAGGGCGGATAGGGGTTCTCGTTGGTGTTGAGCCGGACCGGCACGTCGATCTGCGGCGCGCCGTAGGGCGAGCGGCCCTTCAGGTCGTCGCGGATCGGCAGGTCGTCGAGCGTCACGTCGGTGGGCGTCACGTCGGTGGGGTTCACTCTGACTCCGTGGGGACTCGCCAGTCGAAGCGGGCGCGGATCGCGGCGCCGTGCGCCGGCAGGTCTTCGGCGTCGGCCAGCACCGACACGTGGGCCGCCGCGCGGGCCAGCGCGTCGCGGGTGTAGTCGACGACGTGGATGCCGCGCAGGAACGACTGCACCGACAGGCCGCTGGAGTGGCAGGCGCAGCCGCCCGTGGGCAGCACGTGGTTGGACCCGGCGAGGTAGTCGCCGAGCGAGACCGGCGCGTAGGGGCCGACGAAGATCGCCCCGGCGTTGCGGACGCGGGCCGCGACCTCGGCCGCGCCGGCGGTGTGGATCTCCAGGTGCTCGGCCGCGTACGCGTCGACGACCTTGATGCCGTCGTCGATCGAGGAGACCAGCACGATGCCCGACTGGCGGCCACCCAGCGCCTCGGTGATGCGCTCGGAGTGGCGGGTGGCCGAGACCTGGCCCGGCAGCTCCTTCTCGACCGCCTCGGCCAGCTCGAGGCTGGTGGTGACCAGGACGGCGGCGGCGATCGTGTCGTGCTCGGCCTGGCTGATCAGGTCGGCGGCGACGTGCACCGGGTCGGCGGTCTCGTCGGCCAGGATGGCGATCTCGGTGGGGCCGGCCTCGGAGTCGATGCCGATGCGGCCCTTGAGCAGGCGCTTGGCGGCGGCGACCCAGATGTTGCCGGGGCCGGTCACCATGGTCGCGGGCGGGCACTCCTCGGTGCCGTAGGCGAACATGGCCACGGCCTGCGCCCCGCCCACGGAGTAGACCTCGTCGACGCCGAGCAGCGCGCACGCGGCCAGGATGGTGGGGTGGGGCAGCCCGCCGAACTCCTTCTGGGCCGGGCTGGTGACGGCCAGCGAGGCGACGCCCGCCTCCTGGGCCGGGACGACGTTCATGACCACGCTGGAGGGATAGACGGCACGGCCGCCGGGCACGTAGAGGCCCACGCGGTCGACCGGCACCCAGCGCTCGGTCACCGTGCCGCCGGGCACGACCTGCGTGGTGACGTCGGAGCGGCGCTGGTCGCGGTGGACCAGCCGGGCCCGCCTGATCGACTCCTCCAGCGCGGCCCTGACCCGGGGGTCGAGCTCGTCGAGCGCCCGCCGGACGACATCGACGGGGACGCGGGCGGAGGCGATCTCGACACCGTCGAACCTGGCGGTCAGCTCCCGTACGGCTGCCGCCCCGCGATGGCGCACGTCGTCGCAGATGGGCCGCACCTTCTCCAGGGCGGCCTCGACGTCGAGCTCGGCGCGTGGCAGCACGTCGCGCAGGTCCGCAGGAAGGGAACCGCGCATGTCAATACGGGAAATCACCCTGACAGTCTACGGAGTCCGGGCCCCGGATCCGCTTCTGTCCAGAATACGGGACGCAGGTGGGACGGGTTACGGGGGCCGCGAGCGCGGCGTTCGCCGACGCCGCGCTCGCGGCCGCCAGAGCCCCGGACCGGGCCAAGCCGGGGCCGAGAGGCCGTGGCCGCCACGGGGGCGCGGTCACGGCCGGGGGAATGGCCTGGCCCCCTTCTGCCCGGCCCGCCAGGCGTCTAACACCCTGCGGCAAAGAAAACTCTAGGTGAGTTAAAAATAACCTTGCGGCTGTTTGCCCCGCTCGGCGCGGCGTAGGCGGTTCGTCGCGCCTTTCGCATTACATGTCCATTATGTCCGCTCGCCTACCCTGGGCGGCATGGGACAGTGGCGAGCCCCCGGCGGCATCCTGGTGGAGGCGATCATCCTCAATGATCGTCCACTGCTGCGCGTCTCCCACCGCGTCAACGGCCGGACGTACCTGCGCGGCTACTGCAAGACCGTCTCCGAACTGGACGAACACGGCGTGGACCTCGGCGAACTGGTGGAAGACACCCCGCTTGACCATTTGTAGACCCCGGCCCGCCACTGTCGATCAACCCCCCGGGGTACGGCATGATCCATGGTGGGGCTGCCGGCCTACGCGCCGATGATGGCCCAGCTGGGCACCCTGACCTCCGTCCAGGGCGAGGGCTGGGCCGTGGAGATGAAATGGGACGGCGTACGCGCCCTCGCCTACGTCGAAGGCGGCTCGGTCCGCCTGATGTCCCGTAACAACAAGGACATCACCCCCGCCTACCCCGAGCTCCAGCTCATGGCCGGCTCCACCGGCCGGCACGCGGCCGTGGTCGACGGCGAGATCGTCGCCTTCGACGAGACCGGACGCCCCAGCTTCGCCGCCCTCCAGCCCCGCATGCACCAGCGCAACCCCGCCACCGTCGCCGAGCTCACCCGGGCGGTGCCGGTGACGTTCATGGCCTTCGACATCCTGCACCTCGACGACGACAGCGTGATCGGCCGCCCCTACCGCGAGCGCCGCGAGCTGCTGGAGGACACCCTGCGGCCCGGCTTCCGCTGGGAGGTGCCCGTGTGGTTCGCCGACCACGCCGACCGCGCCTTCGACTCCTCCCGCCAGCTCGGGCTCGAAGGGATCGTCTGCAAGCGGCTCGGCTCCCCCTACCGGCCCGGCCGGCGCAGCGGCGAATGGACCAAGGTCAAGAACGTCAGCGCCGCCGAGGTCGTCATCGGCGGCTGGCACCCCGGCGGCGGACGGCGGTCCGGCATGATCGGCTCGCTGCTGCTCGGCGCCTACGACCCGCGCGGCCGCCTGCTCTACGTCGGGCACGTCGGCACCGGCTTCACCCAGCAGATGCTGCGCGACCTCCAGGACCTCCTCGCGCCCCTGGAGCGCCCCGGCCCGCCCTTCGACGAGCCCGTCCCGCGCGAGCACGCCCGCCACGCGCGCTGGGTCGAACCCCGCGTCGTCGGCGAGGTCCAGTACGCCGAGGTCACCGGCGACGGCCGGCTGCGCCACCCCTCCTGGCGCGGCCTGCGCCCCGACCGCGAACCGGGCGAGGCCAGCACCGCCGAGTTCCTGGCCCCGGGGGACGCCGCGGCGGGCTGACCGCACGCAGAGGACATGGCGCGACACGTCCTGTTCGGCCACGTTGAGCGATGAAGTCATGACTTACAGTGATCGAAATCGCTTCGGACCGCTCAAGGGGACATCGTGTCGAAGACTCTGGTCACCACGCTGGCCGCGCTCGCCGGCGTCTCGCTCACCACCGCCCTCACCACCGTGCCCGCCACCGCCCTCGTCACCCCGCCCGCCACCGCGGAACCGCCGCCCCTCAAGGCCCCCGCGCAGGGCCCCGCCCAGAGCCCTGGTCACAACGTCGCCCAGAGCCCTGCCAAGGCCCGGAGCCGGGACCGCAGTCCGGGCGCCGCGTCGTCGCCGCTCATGCGCCCGGGACGCGCCGCCCGCTACTGGACGCCCGGCAAACAGGCCAAGGCCAAGGCCGTCGCCCTCCCCCTCAGCACGACCGGCCACGACACGAGCGGCCACGACACGGCCGACCACAGCGCGGCCGAGCACAGCGCGGCCGACCACAGCGCGGCCGACCACAGCGCGGCCGACCACAGCGCGGCCGAGCGGCGCAGCGTGCCCGGCGCCAAGCGGCTCACCCCCGGCGGCGACACCAACGGCTACGCCCCCGTGAACCGGCCGTACACCGCCGACGGCAACAGCCGCGTCACCGGCCGCCTGTTCTTCGTCAACGCCACCGGCCGCGACGACTCCTGCAGCGCCTCCGTCGTCCGCTCGGCCAGCAGGCTGCTGGTCATCACCGCCGCCCACTGCGTCTACAGCAGCCCCGACGGCTCCGCGTCCGGCACCTGGCACACCAACTTCGCCTTCGTCCCCGCCTACGACGGCCGCGCCGCCACCGCCGCGCAGCGCGAGCCGTACGGCAGATGGGGCGGACGGCGCGCCTGGAAGCCCGACGCCTACACCGGACGCACCGGCGGCGACTGGAACTCCGTCTACGACGTCGCGCTCGTCGAGGTCGGCGGCAGGAACCGCACCCTGCAGGACACCGTCGGCGCCCTCACCCCCCTGCGCAACGAGGGCGGCCGCTTCACCATCGCCACCTCCGGCTACCCCGGCGTGCTCGGCCGCCGCCCCTACGACGGCCGCGACCAGCTCTGGTGCCTCGGCCGCACCCAGCAGGCCCGCGGCGAGAACACCACCGGCGACATGCTCGCCGCCCGGCTGGCCGGCACCGGCGACCCGGCCGGACGGATGGAGACCTACAACTGCCACCTGGCCAAGGGCCACAGCGGCGGGCCATGGGTCGTCCGCGGCAGCGACGACCTGGTCGGCGTGCTGTCGGCCGGCAAGGAGGACGGCGAGCCCGACGGCAACTCCGTCGCCAACGCGCTCAACCAGGAGAGCTACGGCGCGATCGTCCGCCAGGCCGACCCCCAGGGCGTCTACGACTCCCTCTCCCTCGACGCCGCCGGCCCCGCCGCGCCCGTCCGCCGCGGCGGCACCGCCACCGTCACCGCGACCGTCACCATGCGCGGGCTCATGGCCGCCGCCCAGGTGCCCGTCACCCTCACCCTCCCGGCCGGTGCCACCCTGACCTCCGTCAACGGCGCCACCTGCCGCCACGGCGACCACCGGGCCGAATGCGTGATCGACGTCATCCACCCCGGCCGGCCGGTACGCATCTCCGCCAAGGTCGCCGTCGGCCGCGACGCGGACGCCGCCCTGCCGGTCACCATGCACGTCACCTCCACCCGCCTCGACCCCGCCCAGCGCGACAACTCCGCCGTCCTGCGCCTGCGCACCGCCACCGGCTAAGCAGCGGCCGGCGCCGGCTCCCGCAGCGTCCGCGCCAGCAGCCAGGCCAGCACCGGGAAGGCGATCAGGCAGGCCAGCGCCGTCCTGAGCGAGGCGGCCTCGGCGACCGCGCCCACCAGCGGGCCGGTCAGGCCGCCCACGCTCACCGCCAGCCCCAGCGTGACGCCGCTCGCCGTGCCCACCCGGTTCGGCAGGAGATCCTGGCCCAGGGTCACATGCAGGGAGAACGGGACGTACAGGGCGACCGACGACGCGGCGACGAAGACGTAGACCAGCGGGCCCGGCACCAGCACCACCCCGGCCACCGCGGGCACCGCCGCCGCGTACGCCACCCGCATCGCCGGCACCCTCCCCCACCGGGCCGCCAGCCGGCCGCCCAGCACCGTGCCCGCCGCCCCGCCCGCGAACAGCACGAACAACGCCACCGCGCCCGCCGCGCCGCCGCCCACGTACAGGGCCACGAACGCGCTCAGACCGACGTACACCACCGACCGGAAGACGATCACCGACGTCAGCCGGGCGAACCCCGGCCAGTCGTCACGGCCCGCCGCCCGCACCGCCGGACGCGCCCCGCCCCGGCCGCCCGCCAGGGCCCGCACCGCCGGGAGCGTCAGCACCGCCCCCAGCACCGCAGGCACCGCCAGCAGCGGCGAGGCCCCCAGCCCCCACGCCGACAACAGCGGCGTCACCAGCACCGGCGCCGCGGCGAACCCCAGCGTCCCGCCCAAGGAGAACCAGCTCATCGGCACATGGCCGCCCTCACCGGCGATCCTGGCCAGCCGCGCCGACTCCGGATGGTAGGCGGCCACCCCCAGCCCCGACACCGCCGCCGCCAGCCACGTCACCGCGTACGACCCCGTCACCCCGGCGCACGCCACCCCCGCCCCCGCCACCACCGTGGCCGACGGGATCAGCCACGGCATCCGCCACCGGTCCGTCAGCAGCCCGAAGACCGGCTGCACGACCGACGACGACAACGTGGCCGCCAGCACGATCCCCGACACCGCCACGTAGCCGTAGCCCCGCCCGGACACCAGGAACGGCACCAACGCGGGCACCGCGCCCTGGTAGAAGTCCACGCACGCGTGCCCCGCAGCCAACGACCGGATCCTGTTCACGGCATCGATGATGTCCCCGGCCCGGCTTGGCCTGCTTCCGATAAAATGCCAATCTATGCCGAATATCCGCCACACCCCCGTGGCGCCCACCGGCCGCCGCCCCCTGGCGCCCGGCACGGGCATCGACGCCCACCGGCACGACACCCACCAGATCGCCTACGCCTGCGCCGGAATGCTCTCCGTCACCACCGACGCCGGCACCTGGGTCGCCCCCGCCAACCGCGCGATCTGGGTGCCCGCCGGCACCGTGCACGAACACCGCGCCCACGGCAGCACCGACCTGCGCCTGGTCGGGCTCACCGGCAACCCGCTCGGCCTCGACCGGCCCGCCGTGCTCGCCGTCGGGCCGCTGCTGCGCGAGCTCGTCATGGCCTACACCGACGACGACGCCCCCGTGGGCGACGAGCGCGAACGGCTGCTCGCCGTCCTGCTCGACCGGCTCAGACGCGCCCCCGAGCAGCCCTTCCACGTGCCCGCCGCCCGCGACCCGCGCCTGGCCGCCGTCTGCGCCGCCCTGCACGACGACCCCGCCGACGGGCGCACCCTCGCCACCCTCGCCGCCCTGGCGGGCACCAGCGAGCGCACGCTCGCCCGGCTGTGCCGCCGCGAGCTCGGCATGAGCTTCCCCCAGTGGCGCACCCAGCTCCGCCTGCACCAGGCGCTGCTGCTGCTGGCCGACGGCCTGCCGGTGACGGTGGTCGCCCATCGCTGCGGCTGGGCCTCGGCCAGCGCGTTCATCGACGTCTTCCGGCGGGCGCTCGGGTACACGCCGGGCCGCGCCTTTACGATGTAGATTCGCTACACTTGTCAGACGTGAGCAAAACGAAAGGCAAGGGCGGCGGTACTCCGGCCACCATGGCGCTGACCAAGGCCAAGGCCGACTTCACGCTCCACCCCTACGACCACGACCCGGGCGCCCAGGCCTACGGCGAGGAGGCGGCCGACGCGCTCGGCGTGCCCTACGACCGCATCTTCAAGACGCTGGTGGCCGAGACCGAGAGCGGCCTCGCGGTGGCGGTCGTGCCGGTGTCGGGCAAGCTCGACCTCAAGGCCCTGGCCTCGGCGCTGGGCGGCAAGCGGGCCGCCATGGCCGACGCGGCCAAGGTCGAGCGGGTGACCGGCTACGTGGTGGGCGGCATCAGCCCGCTCGGCCAGCGCAAGCAGCTTCCCACCGTGGTCGACTCCTCGGCGCTCGACCACGAGACGATCTACTTCTCGGCCGGCCGGCGCGGGCTCCAGATCGAGACCGCCCCCGACAACCTGATCACCCTCACCCGCGCGGCCACCGCGCCCATCGGCAAGGCCGGCTGAGCGTCCCGCCGGAAGGCTACCGGGAGCGGTGGCGCGGGCGGCGGAACGACGGGTCGGGCGGGCCCTGTCCGAGCAGCCACTCGAACAGCCGCCGGTGATGCCGGAAGAACGCGCGCTCGCCCTGCCGCTTGTTCTTCTTCTTGTCCTCCTGCGCCTCGGCCTCCTTCAGGCCGGGCGTGAACCCGCCGCCGAACCGGCCCATGTCCGGCCCGGGGAAACCCCTCGGCTCGGTGTTGCCCAGGGCCTGTTGCATCGACTCGACCCAGATCGGGCCGGGCAGCGACGCCCCCTGCACGGCGCCGTAGTACTGGTCGCCGATCTGCACGCCCTGCAGCGGGTAGCGGTAGGAGCCCCGGATGTCGCCGAGGCTCACCGCCGCCGCCAGGTCCGGCGTGTACCCGGCGAACCAGGCCGAGGTGTAGCCGTTGTTGGTGCCGGTCTTGCCGGCGGCCGGGCGGCCGACGCTCTGCCCCTGCATGGTGCCCTTGTCGAACACCCCGGACAGGACGTGGTTGACGGCGTCGGCGACCGGCCGTTCCATGACCTGCTCGCAGGACGGCGGCACGTGCGCGCGCCGGCCGCTCCGGTCGGTGATCTCCACGATCGCCAGCGGCCGGCAGTGCACGCCGCGCGCCGCGAAGGTGGCGAAGGCCCCCGCGACCGTCACCGGGTCCATCTCGTTGACGCCCAGCGTGAACGTCGGCACCTCGCGCAGCGGCCTGCCGTCGGCCCGCACCGCCCCGAGCGCCCTGGCCGTCTTGACCACGTTGCAGAGCCCGACCTTGCGCTCCAGCATCATGTAGAAGATGTTCACCGACTTCCAGGTGCCGGTCTCGATGCTGTGCGGGCCGCCCGAGCCCTCGCCGCTGGCGTTGAGTATGCGCGTTTCGGGGTCGTTGACCGGCCGGCCGGCGCAGTTGCGGTAGCCCTGCGCGGGCACCAGCTCCCCCGGCGTCTGGAAGCCGTCGCCGAACCGCCAGCCCTGCTGCAACGCCGTGGCCAGGGTGAAGACCTTGAACGTCGAGCCCGCCTGGAAGCCCTGGCCGCCGCCGTGCGCCACGTCGGCGGCCAGGTTGAAGGTGGTCCTCGGGCCGTTCTTCTTGTTGCCGCGGTTGCGGCCGAACTCCTTGCTGGCCGTCATCGCCCTGATCCGGCCGGTGCCGGGCTCGATCATGGCCTCCGCGGCGACCTCGCTGTCCTCCGGCGAGACGTGCCGCCGGATCGCGTGCTCGGCCGCGCGCTGCGCGACCGGGTCGAGGCCGGTCCTGATCACCAGGCCGCCCCTGGCCATCCTGGCCCGCCGCTCGGCCGGGGTGTTGCCGAACGCAGGGTTCGACAACATCTCGTTCTGGACGTACAGGCAGTAGTAGGGGTACGCGCTCTGCCCGCAGCCGCCCGGCTCGGGCCGCAGCCGCAGGGCCAGCGGCGTGCTCTTGGCGGCGCTCGCCTGGGCCTGCGTGATCAGCTTGAGCCCGGCCATCCGGTCCAGCACGAGGTCGCGCCGCTCCCTCAGCCGCACCTGGTGCGAGCGGCCGAGCGAGGGATCGGTCGAGTACGGCATCCGCACCGCCCCCGCCAGCGTGGCCGCCTGGGTCAGCGTCAGCCTGGAGGCGGTGGTGGAGAAGAAACGCCGGGCCGCCGCCTCCACGCCGTGCGCGCCCGCGCCGAAGTAGGCGATGTTGAGGTAACGCTCAAGGATCTCGTCCTTGCGGTACTTGTGTTCCAGGGCCATCGCGTACCGCAGTTCGGTGATCTTGCGGGCCAGGTTGGGGGCGCGCGCCTTGTCCCGTTCTGCGGCGCTACGAGCGCTCTCGACGAGGATGTTCTTGACGAGCTGCTGCGTCAGCGACGAGCCGCCCTGCCGGATGCCGCCCGCCTGCGTGTTGGTGAGCAGCGCCCGCAACGTGCCCCGGACGTCGAGGCCGCCGTGCTCGTAGAAGCGGGCGTCCTCGATGGCCACGATGGCCTTGCGCATCAGCGGCGCCACGGCCCCGAGCGGCACGGCCGTCCTGTTGGCCTCGTAGAACTGGGCGAACTGCCTGCCGTCCTTGTCCAGCAGCCTGGTCACCTGCGCCAGGGGCTCCTCGCGGGGCGCGGGCGGCAGGTCGACGAAGGTGTCGGCGACGTTCTTGGCGGCCAGGCCGCCGCCGCTCACCACGGGAACGGCCAGTGCCGCCGCCAGCACCCCGCCGAGCGCCCCCGCCATGGCGAGGCCACCGATGGATCTGAGTACGGTCACGCAGATGATCTGCAACCAGCAGATCATCGGCAAACGCCCACTTCCTCGGTCTTTACCGTTCTCTTCGGATGTTCAGACCAAGCGAGGCGAACTGCTCGTACGGCCGGTGGTAGCCCCGCTCGATGTGGTGCACGCCGCGCAGCGTGGACGTCCCGTCGGCCACCGCCGCGGCCAGCACGGCCGAGAACCCGGCCCTGATGTCGGGCAGCGTCACGTCGGCGCCCTTGAGCTTGGAGACCCCGCGCACCACGGCCGAGTGCCGGGCGTTGGTGTCGTGGTAACGGCAGGCCGGCCCGCCCAGGCACTGGTCGAACACCTCGATCTCGCAGCCCATCCGCTGCAGCGCGGGCACGTAGACCAGGCGGTTCTCGAAGACCGTCTCGTGCAGCACCGACATGCCCTGGCTCTGCGTGAACAGCACCATGAGCGGCGTCTGCCAGTCGGTCATGAAGCCGGGGTGGGTGTCGGTCTGCACGGCCGCCGAGCGCAGCCCCTCGGGCGGGGCGGTGGCGCACAGGTACTCGTCGTTGATGTCGAACCGGGCGCCCATCCTGGCCAGCGTGGTGATCGCGGTGACCAGGCGGTCCTGGGGGCAGCCGTGCACGCGCACCTCTCCCCCGGTGACCAGCCCGGCCGCCAGGTAGGAGAACGCCTCGATGCGGTCGCCGGTCAGCCAGGTGGAGGCGCCGCGCAGGTGGTCGACGCCCTCGATGACGATCCGGCGGTCGGGCGACAGCTCGATCCGGGCGCCCATGCGCTGCAGGAACAGCGCCAGCTCCACCACCTCGGGCTCCATGGCGGCGTTCTTCAGCACGGTCTTGCCCTCGGCCAGCACCGCCGACATGAGGATCGTCTCCGTCGCCCCCACGCTGGGGTACGGCAGTTCGAGCCGGGCCCCGTTGAGCCGTTTGGCCTTGGCGGAGATGCCGGTGTCCCCCACCTCCACCTCGGCGCCCATCGAGCGCAACGCCTCCACGTGGAAGTTCACCGGCCGCCGCCCGATCGGGTCGCCGCCGACCAGCGGCACGAACGCCTCCCCCGCCAGGTGCAGCAACGGCCCGAGCATGAGGATGGGGATGCGGTTGAGCCCGGTGAACGCGTCGGGCACCCGCGGCCTGATCTCCGCCCCGCGCTCGATGCGGATCTCGGAACCGGCGATCTCGACGTGGATGCCGAGCGCCTCCAGCATCGCCGCGGTGATGCCCACCTCGCCCACGTCGGGGGCGTTGTGGATGCTGCTCTCGCCGTTGCCCAGCATGGCGGCGACCATGTGCTTGGACACACCGTTCTTGGAGCCCCGTACGACGACGTCCCCGCGGAGGGGGCCGGAGGGCTCGATCAGCCAGACCTCTTCTGCAATCACGAAGCGAGCCTAACCGGGAGATACCATCGAGCAGGTTCGGATGCAGTTGTGAGGGGGAATGGCGTGACGAGGGAAGTACGCGCTTTTGCGGTAACTGTCCTCATACTCGCCACTCTCGGGGTCGCCGCCGGGCTGAGCTGGTCCGCGATCTCGCCGCGGGCTCCGTACCAGGTGACCGATCACGGCCTGGTGCTGGCCGACCTCACCACGCAGGCGCTGATCGCGGCCGACGGCTGGTTCGCGGTGATCACGGGCGCACTGGGGCTGCTCTGCGGCGGTCTGGCGTGGTTCGCCGGACGGCGCTGGATGCTGGCGGTGCTGCTCGGGTTGTGCGCGGGCGGGGTGGCGGGCAGCTTCCTCACGTTGTGGGCCGGGTCCACGTTCACGGTCGGCGCGGTGGTGGTGGAGGCCGCGGCCGAGCCCGGGGTGCGGATCGTCCCCGGGGCGCTGAAGCTGACCGCCGAGGGGGTGCTGGTGGCCTGGCCGCTGCTCGCGGTCGGCCTGTTCGGGCTGCTGGAAGGCATGCACGGCTACCGCGAGTCGCCGCTGCGGCACCCGTACGGGATCGAGCCCTAGACCGGCGGCCTGCGCAGGCCGTGGCCGGTGGCCTGCTCCAACGCGCGGGCCACGCGCAGCACCCTGGCGTCGGCGAACGGCCGCCCGACGATCTGCACCCCGACCGGCAGCCCCTCGGGCGTGAACCCGGCCGGCACCGAGGCCGCCGGCGCGTGCAGCACGCTGATCCAGTACGCCGAACGCATCCAGGCCAGGTAGTCGGGCAGCGGCTCGCCGTTGATCTCGCTCACGTGCGGCTGCTCCACCGGGAACGGCGGCACCTGGCTGACCGGCGCGATCAGCACGTCGTAGGTGTCGAAGAAGCCGGCCATGCGCTGGTAGAGGCCGCTGCGCAGCCGTTCGGCGCGGGCCAGGTCGGCGCCGGTGACCGAGCGGCCCCGCTCGACGTTCCAGCTCGTGTTGGGGCCGAGGCCGGTCAGGTCGCCGAAGGACAGCGCGTAGTACCAGGCGCGGTAGATCCGGAAGGCGTCCTCGGCGTCGGACAGGTCGAGCTCGACCTGCTCCACGTGCGCCCCCAGCTCCTCGAACACGGCCGGCGCCGTCGCGGTCACCGCGGCCGTGCGCGGGTCGACCGGCAGGCCGCCCAGGTCGGGGCTCCACGCCACCCGCATCCCGCGCACCCCCTGCTCGGGCTCGGGCGCGAACCTCTCCTTGATCGCGAACGGCGAGCGGGCGTCGAAGCCGGCGACGGCCCCGAGCATCAGCGTGAGGTCGTCGACCGTGCGCGCCATCGGCCCCGGCACGGCCAGCGTGTACCAGGCGGCCGTGTCGGAGGGGTCGGGGACGCGCCCCGGCGTGGGGCGCAGGCCCACGACGTTGCAGAACGAGGCGGGGTTGCGCAGCGAGCCGCCCATGTCGGAGCCGTCGGCCAGCGGGACCATGCCGGTGGCCAGGGCAGCCGCGGCCCCGCCGCTGCTGCCGCCGGCCGATCTGGTGAGGTCGTAGGGGTTCCTGGTGGCGCCGAAGACCTCGTTGACGGTGTGCGAGCCGGTGCCGAACTCGGGCGTGTTGGTCTTGCCGATCGTGATCGCCCCGGCGGCGCGCAGGCGGCGCACGATCAGGTCGTCCTTCTCGGGGACGTTCCGCGCGAACAGCGGCGAACCGTACGTGGTGCGGATGCCCGCGGTGTCCACCAGGTCCTTGTGCGCGACCGGGACGCCGTGCAGCGGCCCCTCGGGCTCGGCCGCGTCGGCCGCCCTGGCCGCCTCCAGCGCCCGCTCGGCCACCAGTGTCACGATGGCGTTGACCTGGGGGTTGACCTGCTCGATGCGGTCGAGGTGGGCCTGGAGCAGCTCCACGGCGCTCACCTGCCCGGCCCTGATCAGGCGGGCCATCTCGGTCGCGGTCAGGTAGTGCAGTTCGCTCACCCTGCGATCCTGCCCCACCCGCGCGCCGGGACACGACGGCGACCTTTGCCCACCTCCCCCGCCCGCCTTGGCACCCGCCCACAAGACGGGCCGGAGGCTCCCTTGGGTCAGGCGCCCAGGCAGGCCGGGCCGAGGAGTTGCTTGAGGTCGCCCATCAGCGCCGGCGACGGGGACACCCGGAGGCGGTCGTCGACCCGCATGACGGTGGTCTTCGGCCCGTTGTGCACCTGGAGGTGCACCTCCGAGGTGCCCGGATGCGTGGTGAGGATCTCCTTCAGCCGCCCGACCACCGGCGGCGTGCACCGGGTCAGCGGCAGGCTCACCAGCAGCGGCCCGCCCGCCTCCTGGGTCAGGTCGGGCGCGGTCACCTCCATGGCGATGATCTTCGCGACGTCCTCGCGCTTGTCGATGCGCCCCTTGACGAAGACGATCGCGTCTTCGGCCAGGATCGTCGAGCACAGCTGGTACGCCGACGGGAAGATCATCACCTCGATCGCGCCCTCGAGGTCCTCAAGCTGGGTGAGCACCCACGTGTCACCCTTCTTGGTGACCTTGCGCTGCACCCCGCTCAGGATGCCGCCCAGCGTCACCACCTGCCCGTCGGCCCGGCTCTCGTCCTGGACGGCGGCGATCGAGCAGTCGGCCCCGGCGGCCAGGATGTGCTCCACGCCGAACAGCGGGTGGTCGGAGACGTAGAGGCCGAGCATCTCCCGCTCGAACTGCAGCAGCGTGTTCTTGTCCCATTCCCCGACCGGGATCTGCACGTCGAAGGTCTGGTCCTCGCCGCCGTCGATCGCGCCGAACAGGGAGTCCTGGCCGATGGCCTCGTTCTTCTTGATGTCGATGATCGCGTCGACGGCCTGCTCGTGCACCATGACCAGGCCCTTGCGCACGTGGCCGAGCGAGTCGAAGGCCCCGGCCTTGACCAGCGACTCGATCACGCGCTTGTTGCACACGATCGCGGGCACCTTGCGCAGGAACTCCTTGAAGTCGGCGAAGCGGCCCTTGGACTTGCGCGCCGAGATGATGCCGTCGACGACGTTGCCGCCGACGTTGCGCACCGCCGACAGGCCGAAGCGGATGTCGGTGCCGCGCGGGGTGAAGTCGAAGTCGGAGTCGTTGACGTCGGGCGGGAACACCTTGATGCCCATGCGGCGGCACTCGTTGAGGTAGAGGGCCGACTTGTCCTTGTCGTCCTTGACGCTCGACAGCAGCGCCGCCATGTACGCGGCCGGGTAGTTGGCCTTGAGGTAGGCCGTCCAGTAGGAGACCAGGCCGTAGGCCGCCGAGTGGGCCTTGTTGAAGGCGTAGTCGGAGAAGGGCAGCAGGATGTCCCAGAGCGTCTTGACGGCGGCGGACGAGTAGCCGTTGTCCTTCATACCGCTCTCGAAGGACTCGAACTGTTTGTCCAGCTCGGCCTTCTTCTTCTTGCCCATCGCCCGGCGCAGCAGGTCGGCTTTGCCGAGCGAGAACCCGGCGACCTTCTGCGCGATGGCCATGACCTGCTCCTGATAGACGATCAGGCCGTAGGTCGTGTCGAGGATCTCGGCCAGCGACTCCTTGAACTCGGGATGGATCGGGGTGATCTCCTGCTGGCCGTTCTTGCGCAGGGCGTAGTTGGTGTGGGAGTTGGCGCCCATCGGGCCGGGACGGTAGAGGGCGCCGACGGCCGAGATGTCCTCGAAGTTGTCGGGCTTCATCAGCCGCAGCAGCGAGCGCATGCCGCCGCCGTCGAGCTGGAACACGCCCAGCGTGTCGCCCCTGCCCAGCAGCTCGTACGTCCTGCGGTCGTCGAGCGGCAGCTTCAGCAGGTCGATCTGCTCGCCGGTGGTGCCCTCGATCATCTTCAGGCAGTCGTCGATGATCGTGAGGTTGCGCAGGCCCAGGAAGTCCATCTTCAGCAGGCCGAGCGTCTCGCAGGTCGGGTAGTCGAACTGCGTGATGATCGCGCCGTCGGAGTCGCGGCGCATGATCGGGATGTGGTCGGTGATCACCTCACGGGACATGATCACGCCGGCGGCGTGCACGCCCGTCTGCCTGATCAGGCCCTCCAGGCCCTTGCCGAGGTCCATCGTCGCCTTGACGTCGACGTCTTCCTCGTAGAGCCGGCGCAGCTCGCCGGCCTCGTTGTAGCGCGGGTGGTCCTTATCGAAGATGCCCGACAGCGGGATGTCCTTGCCCATCACGGCCGGCGGGAACGCCTTGGACACCTTGTCGCCCAGCGCGTAGGGATAGCCCAGGACGCGACCGGCGTCCTTGATGGCGGCCTTCGCCTTGATGGTGCCGAACGTGGCGATCATGGCGACCTTGTCGGCGCCCCACTTCTCGGTCACGTAGCGGATCACGTCGCCGCGCCTGCGCTCGTCGAAGTCGATGTCGACGTCGGGCATGGAGACGCGGTCGGGGTTGAGGAAGCGCTCGAAGATCAGGCCGTGCGGCAGCGGGTCGAGGTCGGTGATGCCCATCGCGTACGCCACCAGCGAGCCGGCCGCCGAGCCACGGCCAGGGCCGACCGGGATGCCGTTCTGCTTGGCCCACATGATGAAGTCGGCGACCACGAGGAAGTAGCTCGGGAAGCCCATCTGCTCGATGATGCCGATCTCGTAGTCGGCCTGCCGCTTGTGCTCGGCGTCGTAGCCCTCGGGCCAGCGGCGGTCCATGCCCTCCCAGACGGTCTTGCGGAAGAACTCGCTCTCCGTCAGGCCGTCGGGGATGGGGTAGGTGGGCATGAGGTTCTTGAACTCGAAGAACCCGGCCGGATCGACCTTCTCGGCCACCAGGAGCGTGTTGCGGCAGCCCTCGGCCCACAGGTCGGAGGAGTCGACGGCGCGCATCTCGTCGGCGGTCTTGATGTAGTAGCCGGAGCCGTCGAAGCGGAAGCGGTCGGGGTCGGACAGCTGCTTGCCGGTCTGGATGCACAGCAGGGCGTCGTGGGAGGCGGCGTCGGACTCGTAGGTGTAGTGGGAGTCGTTGGTCACCAGCGGCGGGATGGCGAGCTCTTTGCTGATGCGGGTCAGGCCGTCGCGGACCCGGCGCTCGATGTCGAGGCCGTGGTCCATGATCTCCAGGAAGAAATTGTCCTTGCCGAAGATTTCCTGATATTTCGCGGCGGCCTTGAGCGCCTCGTCGTACTGGCCGAGCCGCAGCCTCGTCTGCACCTCGCCCGACGGGCAGCCGGTGGTGGCCATCAGGCCGTCGGCGTGCTCGGCCAGGATCTCGGCGTCCATGCGGGCCCACTTGCGCACGAAGCCCTCGGTGTAGGCGCGCGAGCTGAGCTTCATCAGGTTGTGCAGGCCGGTCTTGTTGCGCGCCCAGATCGTCATGTGGGTGTAGTAGCCACCCGCCGAGACGTCGTCCTTCTTCTGGTGCGGCTCGCCCCACAGCACGGGCTTCTTGTTGTGCCGCAGCTCCGGCGCGACGTAGGCCTCGATGCCGATGATCGGCTTGATGCCGGCGCCCGTGGCCTGCCGGTAGAAGTCGTACGCGCCGTGCATGTTGCCGTGGTCGGTGATCGCGATGGCGGGCATGCCCAGGTCGCCGACCTGTTTGAACATCTGCTTGAGCCGCGCGGCCCCGTCGAGCATGGAGTATTCGGTGTGCACATGCAGATGGACGAACGAGTCGCTGGACGACATGGAGCGGCGCCTCCCCGGGTCTGGATGCGATGGTGCGCTCCGACTCTAGTGGGCCGGACCGACATCCCGGAGCCGCCTCGCGCGCCCCGCGGGACCGGCGCGCCGGAAGCGTCGCGGCCACCGGCCTCGATATCGTCTCCCTCACTCAAAGTAATGAAGGAGACACCGGGTGCGCACGCAGTCCGACGAGGGGTACAGCCACGCGCTGGGCAACCGCCAGATCCAGATGATCGCGATCGGCGGCGCGATCGGGGTCGGCCTCTTCCTCGGCGCGGGCGGCCGCCTGGCCGCCACCGGGCCCGCGCTCGTGCTCTCCTACGCCACCGCCGGGCTGGCCGCCTTCTTCGTCATGCGGGCGCTCGGCGAGCTGGTGCTCTACCGTCCGGCCTCGGGCTCCTTCGTCGAGTACGCGGGCGAGTTCATCGGCCCGTGGGCGGCCTTCGCCAGCGGCTGGATGTACTGGGTCAACTGGGCCTTCACCGGCATCGCCGAGCTGACCGCCATCGCCGCGTACGTCCATTACTGGGCCGGCGGCTTCCCCCAGTGGCTGACCGCGCTGCTCGCGCTGGGGTTCGTGCTGGTGGTCAACCTGCTGTCGGTCCGCCTGTTCGGCGAGCTGGAGTTCTGGTTCGCGATGCTGAAGGTGCTGGCCATCGTGATCTTCCTGGTGGTCGCGCTGGTGCTGGTGGTCTTCGCCGTCGGCCAAGCCGGGCCGCAGAACCTGGTCGCGCACGGCGGCTTCTTCCCCACCGGCTTCCCGCTGGTGCTGATGAGCCTGCAGTCGGTGGTGTTCGCCTACGCCTCGATCGAGCTGGTCGGCATCACCGCCGGCGAGACCGCCCGGCCGAACGAGGTCATGCCGCGGGCGATCAACGGCGTGATCTGGCGCATCGCGATCTTCTACGTGGGCTCGGTGCTGCTGCTGGCGATGGTCCTGCCCTGGACGTCCTACAGCGCCGGCACCTCGCCGTTCGTCACGTTCTTCGCCGGGCTCGGGGTGCCCTGGGCGGCCGACGCGATGAACCTGGTGGTGATCACGGCCGCGCTCTCGTCCTGCAACTCGGGCCTGTACGCCACCGGGCGCATCCTGCGCTCGATGGCCACCAAGCGGGAGGCCCCCGCCTTCGCCGCCACGCTCAGCTCCCGGCACGTGCCGATCGGCGGGATCGTGTTCACCGCGGCCATGTTCCTCGGCGGCGTGGCGCTGTTCTACTACCTGCCCGAGCGCGCCTTCAACATCGCCACGGCGGTCGCCTCGCTGGGGGTGATCACCACCTGGGGGGTGCTGGTCTACTGCCAGATCCGGCTGCGCGCCACCGGGCACCGGTCGGCGTTCCCGATGCCCGGCTCGCCGTACACCAACTGGCTGACGCTCGGGTTCCTGGCGCTGGTGATCCTGCTGATGCCGTTCGCCGACCGCGATCAGCGGGTGGCCTTCTTCCTCATCCCGGCCCTGGTCGCGGGCATCGCGCTCGGCTGGCTGCTGGTACGCCGCCGCCGCCGGCCGCGGGAGGCCGCGCAGGAGGCGGGTTAGTCTCGTCCGGGCAGGAATCGCCGCTTGGGGGAGGCCACACTGGACAAGCTGGACGACACACTCGATCCCGCGCTCGGACGGACGGCGACCGCCGTCCCCGTCGCCGGGCCGCCGGACACCACCGGTCCCGAGCCCGCCGCTGTGACCGCCGCTGTGCCTGCCACTGTGCCTGCCACCGGGCCCGCCGCTGTGACCGCCGTCGAGCCCCCCAGCGTGCCCGCCGTCGAGCCCTCGGCCCCGGTCGTGGTCGGGGCGGAGCGGCGGCGGAGGGTCTGGCGGGTCGCGGCGGCGGCAGCGGCGGCGGGAGCCGTGCTCGCGCTGATCGGCGTGCCGCTGGGCGTCTACCCGAGGCTCGCCTGCGCCGTGCTCTCCCCCGGCTGCCCGTCGGAACCGCTCCAGGAGCCGCGCGGCCACCTGCCGCGGCTGACCCGGCTGACGCCCGTCCAGGCCGCGCTGAGCGGCACGTACGTCGCGCTCGGCGACTCCTACTCCTCCGGCGAGGGCGTCTTCGAGCAGGACGCCGGCCCGGTCAACGACGGCGCCGACCGCTGCCACCGCGCCAGCGGCTCCTACGTCCCGCTGGTGGCGAAGGCTCACCCGTTCACCGGCGGCAGCTCCTTCTACGCCTGCAGCGGCGCCACCACCCGCCAGCTCCTGTCCGGCCAGTACGGCCAGCAGCCCCAGATCACCCGCGTCGGCCCGTCGGCCAGCCTGGTGACGCTCAGCATCGGCGGCAACGACGCCGGGTTCACCGACGTCCTGACCGGGTGCATCGTCAAGCTGCCCTGGTCCTCGGCCTGCGTCGACCAGGACGCCGCGGTCGCCCGGCGCATCGCCGAGCTGCGGCCCAGCCTGACCAGGGTGCTCGGCGAGCTGCGCGCCCGCGCGCCGGGGGCCCGGGTCATCGTCCTCGGCTACCCCAGGCCGTTCCCCGCCTCGCCCGTCCGCACGGTCGACAACCTGAGCGTGGCCGACCAGCGGTGGCTCAACACCGTCACGCGCAAGCTCAACGACACGGTGGGCGCCGTCACGGCCGAGCACGACCGCGGCCTGGCCGGCCTCGGCGCCCCCGGCAGCGTCGAGTACGTCGACGCCTACGAGGCGTTCACGGGCCACGAGGCCGGCACGCCGCAGCCGTACCTCAACAGCCTGGCCGTGGACATGGACCCGCTGACCGTCAACGCCCGCAGCTTCCACCCCACCGGCGACGGCTACCGCCGCTTCGCCGAGCTGATCAACCAGCAGATCGCCACCGGCCCCGGCCGCCCCCTGCACAACTACCGCCTCACCCCCTCCTGAGCCGCGGGCGGCCCGCCCGCGGCTCAGCGGTGGGCTCAGCGGCGGGCGCGTTCCTCGGCCAGGTGGAGGCCCGCCTCGATGACGGCGTTCATGACGGCCGCCAGCCGTTCCTCGCCCAGCTGGGGCGCCCGGGCCGCCATCCGCGCCACCAGCGCCCGCTCCCGCGCCAGGTCGCGCCCCGCGAACCCGCCCACCGGCTTGAGCCGCTGCACGACGCCCGCCAGGGCGGCGCGCCGCTCCAGGAGGGTGGCCAGCGCCGCGTCGACCCGGTCGATCGCCTCCCGGCACTCGGCCAGCGTGGCCGGCGACTCCGGCCGCAACAACGCGCCGACCAGCGTCACGGCCTCCTCGGCCGCCCGCACGTCCGCAGCCCCGTCCGCCCGCCCGGAGTCGCCCGCGCCGCCGGAGTCGCCGGCGCCGCCGGGCCCGGCTACCACGAGGCCGTCGGCGCCCGCCGCCACGGCCGCCGCCGCCAGCCCCGGGTCGCGCGAGACGTCGGCCAGCACCGGACGCCCCGACGCGGCCCGCGCCGCCCGCAGCACCCCGAGGTCGAGCCGGCCCCCCTCGCACAGGACCACCTGGTCGTTCCCCTCGGCCGCACAGTAGCCGGCCAGGCCCACCCATTCCTCCACAGACGCCGACGGCCGCCGCTCGACCACCACCGGCAGCCCGAGCCCGGCCGCGGCCCGCACCAGCGGGATGTCCCGCGTCCACGTGGCCCCCACCACCACGGCGTCGGCCAGCGCCGCGATCGCCGGCAGGTCGGCCGCCGAGTACGGCTCCACCAGCGTGGCCCGCTCCCCCAGCGCCTCACGCGCGTCGACCTGCCCCCGATGCGGGCGCAGGCTCACCCGCCCGCCGATCACCACGGCCGGGCCGTGGCCCACGCGCAGCCCGCCGATCGTCACCATGTGCCGCTCCAAGGTCGATGTCATCTCGACTCCCCGCTCGGGCCGGCCCAGCGAAGCCGGCAGGAAAACCAAAAAGGCAGAGACGGGGCGTCTCTGCCTTGTGCCGACTCCAGGTGGTCGCTAGCTGACGACCGGCCCTCCCGGAGCCGGCTCGGTAAAGGTGTAGCGACAAGTCATGTCTGAAACCTTACACCCGCCTCCACCTGCTGGACGTTCCTTCTCATATGGCGGACTGACCTTCCGGCGAGTCGCCGATGATCCCTCGCTATGGGAGTATTTCTTGGCCGAGAGGGAGGGTTTGAGGCCGTTGATGTCGGATCGCAAGCAGGACGGACGCCGCATCGCCGGCCGGTACGAGCTGCTGGAGCCCATCGGCAAGGGCGGCATGGGCATCGTCTGGCGCGCCCACGACGAGCTCCTCGACCGCACCGTCGCCATCAAGGAAGTCCGCTACGCCGCTGCCCTGGGCGACGAGGTGCAGCTGCTCAACCGGCGCACGATGCGCGAGGCGCGGGCCGCGGCCAGGTTCGAGCACCCCAACGTGATCGTCGTCCACGACGTGATCGAGGAGGACGGCCGGCCCTGGATCGTCATGCAGCTGGTCCAGTCGCGCTCCCTGGGGGCGGTGATCAAGCAGGAGGGGCCGCTGCCGCCCGAGCGGGTGGCCGAGATCGGCGTCGCCGTGCTCGACGCGCTGCACCGGGCGCACGAGGCCGGGGTGCTCCACCGCGACGTCAAGCCCGAGAACGTGCTGCTGGCCGACGACGGCAGGGTCGTGCTGACCGACTTCGGCATCGCCACGCTGGAGACCGAGACGCAGCTCACCGTGACGGGCCTGGCCGGCACCCCCGCGTTCATCGCGCCCGAGCGGCTCAAGGGGCTGCCCGCGCGCCGTGAGTCCGACCTGTGGTCGCTGGGCGCGACGCTCTACACGGCCGTGGAGGGCCGCTCGCCGCACGAGCGCGGCATGGCGCTGGCCACGATGCACGCCGTCCTGACCGACGAGCCCGACCCCGCGCCGCACGCCGGGCCGCTGGCCGGGGTGATCAGCGGGCTGCTGGTCAAGGAGCCGGTGCAGCGCCTGACGTACGAGGAGGCCGCGCGGATGCTGCGCGAGGCCGCCAGCGCGTCGAGCCCGGCGGAGACCAGGCGGTTCCCCAGCCGGAAGCTGCGCGCCGCCGTCCCCGCCCCGGCCCCCGTCGAGGACGAGGACGACACCCCGACCGACCCCGACCTGCCCGTCCCCCCGCCCAGGCCCGCGCCCCGGACCACTCCCACACCGAGGAGCAGGGCCGCCGGCACGCCGCCGCCCGTCGGGACCGGCCGGCGGATCCCGCCCTCGACCAGGGACTCCGCGCTCCCCGACGAGCCCACCGGCCAGCCCACGGTGAGCAGCCGCCAGGAGGGCCGCAAGTTCGGGCCGATCGCGCTCGCCGCCGGAGCGGTCGTGCTGGTCGCCGGTATCGGCGGCTATCTCGGGCTGAGCTCGGCCCCCGAGGACCACTCGTCCAGGCCGCCGCAGGCCAGGCAGTCGGCCAAGGTCCACACCTCGTCCTCCGCGCCCGCCTCGGGCACCGAGTCGAAGCCGCCGGCCACGAGCACGCCCGCGGCCACGCCGTCCTCCTCGCCCTCGGCCACGCCGGACAAGACCGAGGAGTCCGACCCGTTGCCCAGCGGCTGGAAGATGTACAAGGACAAGGAGCTCGGCTTCTCCATCGGGCTGCCCAAGGGCTGGGACGTCTGGGACCGCGGCGGCCGGCAGGTCAAGTTCAAGGGCCCCGGCGCGGCTTCCAACGCCTACCTGATGATCGAGGAGGCGGCCAAGCCCGGCAAGGACCCGTACAAGGACTGGAAGAAGCAGGAGCCGTCGCTTAAGCACAACTTCGGCGGCTACAAGAAGATCGGCATCAAGAAGGTCGACTACATGAAGGCCGCCGCCGACTGGGACTTCACCTGGAACACCAACACGGGCAAGACCCGGGTGCGCGACCGCGGCTTCATCACCGAGAACGGGAAGGCGTACGCCATCTACTGGCACACCCTCAACAGTCACTGGAAGAAGGACTACCACTTGTTCGAGGGCTTCAGCGCGACCTTCAAACCCGCCAAGTAGGCTTCCCTGCGTGGAAAGGCAGGTCAGCAACCGGTATCGCCTCATCGAGCCCCTCGGGGAGGGCGGCATGGGGGTGGTCTGGCGTGCCTACGACGAGCTGCTCGACCGTACGGTGGCGATCAAGGAGGTCCGCTACACGGGCGTGGGCGACGCCAGGCGGGCCGACCTCAACCGCAGGACCATCAGGGAGGCCAGGGCGGCCGGCCGCCTCGACCACCCGTCGGTGATCGTCATCCACGACGTCGTCGAGGAGGACGGCCGGCCGTGGATCGTCATGCAGCTCGTCCGGTCCCGCTCTCTGGCCGAGGTGATCGGCGAGCGCGGGCCGCTGCCGGCGGCGCTGGTGGCGATGGTCGGCGGCCGGGTGCTCGACGCGCTGCGGGCCGCCCACGCCACCGGGGTGCTCCATCGTGACGTGAAGCCCGAGAACGTGCTGCTGGCCGACGACGGCAGGGTCGTGCTGACCGACTTCGGCATCGCGGCGCTGGAGGCCGAGTCGGGGCTGACGGCGACCGGCGGGCTGGTGGGCACCCCGGCGTACATGCCGCCGGAGCGGCTCAACGGCGAGGCCGCCCGTCCGGAGTCCGACCTGTGGTCGCTGGGCGCCACCCTCTACGCGGCGGTGGAGGGGCGTCCGCCGTTCAAGCGCGACTCGTGGGCGGCCACGGTGGCGGCCGTGCTGCGCGACGAGCCCGAGCCGCCCGTGCGGGCGGGGGCGTTGCAGCCGGTCATCATGGGGCTGCTGCGGCGCGACCCGGCGGCCAGGATGCCGGCCGGCGAGGCCGCGCGCCTGCTCCACCAGGTGGCCACCGGGCAGCCGCTGCTGGCCGACCAGACCCCCATGTGGTCGGCCCCCTTCCCGGCCCCGGGGCCCGCCGCACCCGGCCCGTACCCGCAAGGCCCACCCCCGAGCGGCCCGCACGCCACTCCCAGCGGCCCCGGTGCCCCGCATCCCACGCCGGGCGGCCCCTACCCACCGCCGCAGGGCCCGCAGCCCGTCACCGGCGACGCCCGGCCGCCGCACCGGACGGTCCCGGGAGAGCCGCGGCGGCGCGGCCGGACGTTGTGGATCGCGGTGCCCGCCACATTGGCCGTCCTGGCGCTCCTCGGCGGCGGCGGCGTGCTGCTCTACGAGCAGTTCTCCACGCCCACCCCGACGGCCGGCGCCCAGCCGCCCGCCACCGGCGGCCCCACGTCCGATCCCTCGACGCCGCCGTCGAAGGAACCGACGCCCGAGCCGAGCCCGCAGCCGACCAAGGAACCCACCGGCGAGCCCACGGGCGAGCCGACCCCCACGGCCCCGCCGGTGCCCGCCGGCTGGCGCCCCCTCACCAGCGCCACCGGCCACTTCTCGATGGCCATCCCCAAGACCTGGACGGCCGCCAAGAACCCGACCAGGGACAGCATCCGCCTCTCCGGCCCCGGCACCCCCGGCTCGATGATCGTCGAGTGGACCGTCCCCGACATCCCGTGGAAGGACCCGGAGCAGCACTGGATCGGCCTGGAGAAGGAGATCAAGGCCAAGGGCGAGTTCGACCGCTACACCCGGATCGGCATCACCTCCACCGAGTACCTCGGCCTGCGCGCCTCCGACTGGGAGTTCACCCAGATGCGCAAGGGCCGGCTCATCCACGTGATCAACCGCGGCTTCCACACCGCGGCCGGCCGCCCGTACGCCCTGTACTGGGAGACCCTCGACTCCCGCTGGGCCGCCGACCGGCACTGGTTCGACACCTTCGTCAAGACCTTCCGCCCGGAATGACGCCGGAGCACGACGGCGCGCGCGAACGGGCCAGGTTCTGGCGGCATCCTGCGGTCCCCGGGACCGACCTGCTCAAGGCCCGCTACGTCACCCACCGCTTCTCCCGGCACGTCCACGACGGTTACGCCATCGGGCTGATCGTGGCGGGCGTGGAGGAGTTCGACTACCGCGGCACCCTGCACCGGGCGGGCGCGGGCGAGCTGGTGCTGGTCAACCCGGACTCGGTGCACACCGGCCAGGCGGGCACGCCGGGCGGGTGGGCGTACCGGATGCTGTATCCGTCGGTCGAGGCGCTGGCCGGGATCGCGGCCGAGCTCGACGCGCCGCTCGCCACCCCCTACTTCCCCGAGCAGGTGGTGCGCGACCCGGAGGTGGCGGTGCTGCTCGGGCGGGCGCACCAGGCGGCCGAGCGCGGCGACGCGCTGGCGGCCTCCACGCTGTCGCGCACGCTGTTCGCCCGGCTGCTGAGCAGGCACGCCACGCCCAGGCCGGACGCGGACCCGCCGGGCGCGGGCCGGCAGGCGGTGCGCGAGGCGATGGCGCTGCTGCACGAGAGCCTGCTCGACCCGCCGACGCTGGAGGCGCTGGCGGCGGCGGTGGGGGTGCGGCCGTTCCCGCTGCTGCGCGCGTTCAAGGCCGTGACGGGGCTGCCGCCGCACGCCTACCTCACCTCGCTGCGCGTCCGGCAGGCCCGCCGGCTGCTCCTGGCGGGGGTACGCCCGGCGCAGGTGGCGGCGGACGTGGGCTTCACCGACCAGGCCCACCTGAACCGGCACTTCAAGCGCGTCGTGGGCGTGCCGCCCGCCGCCTACCAACGGGCCGCAGGAACGTACAAGACCGGATATTTGCCCAGTTCATAAGCTGTTTCCCATGGAACAGACAATTCGCCGTTCCGCCGCGGTGCGTGACGGCCTGGGTGTGGGTCTGGCCGTGGGGTTGTCCGGTCTCGCGTTCGGCGCGGCGGCGATCACCGCCGGGCTCAGCGTGCCCCAGGCGTGCGTGCTGAGCCTGCTGGCCTTCACCGGCGCCTCGCAGTTCGCGCTGGCCGGTGCGATCGGCGCGGGCGGCGACCTGACGGCCGCGGCCGCGGGCGCGCTGCTGCTCGGCGGCCGCAACACCCTTTACGGCCTGCGCCTGGCCGACCTGCTGAACGTCCGCGGCCCGCGCCGGCTGCTGGCCGCCCACGGCGTGATCGACGAGACCACGGCCGTCACGCTGGCCCAGCCGGACGAGCCGTCGGCGCGCACCGGCTTCCTCACCACCTTCGCCAGCCTGTACGTCGCCTGGAACCTCACCACCCTCGCCGGCGCGGTCGGCACGTCCTTCCTGGGCGACCCGCGGGTGCTCGGGCTCGACGCCGTGGGCCCGGCCACGTTCCTGGCCATCCTGTGGCCGCGGCTGGCCGCCAGCGGGCGGCTGCGGGTGCTGGCGGTGGCCGGGGCGGCGGTCGCGCTGGCGGCCAGCCCGTTCTTCCCGCCGGGCGTGCCGGTGCTGCTGTCGGCGGTCGCGGTGCTGGTGGTGATGGTGCGATGACGGTGTGGTGGGCGATCGTCGCGGTCTGCCTCGGCTGCTACGCGCTCAAGCTGGCCGGGCTGGCCGCGCCGCGCCGGGTGCTGGACCATCCGGCGGTGCGCAGGTTCGCCGAACTGGTGCCCGTGGCGCTGCTGTCGGCGCTGATCGCGGTGCAGATGTTCACCGAGGAGGGCAGGCCCGCGTTCGACCCGGCGCGTACGGCCGGGCTGGTGGCGGCCGTGGTCGCCCTGGTGCTGCGGGCGCCGTTCCTCGTCGTCCTGGCGGCGGCGGCCGTCGTCACCGCGCTTGCCCGGATGTTTCTTGGGTAGTCGCCGTGCATGTCCGATTCTGCGGGGATGGTCGGTGGCCGCTACCGGCTGCTCAGGACGATCGGCCAGGGCGGTATGGGAACCGTGTGGCAGGCGCACGACGAGGTGCTCGGCCGTGACGTGGCCGTCAAGGAGGTGCTGCCGCCGCCGGACCTGACCGGCCCTGAGCGCGAGGTGTTCGCCGTGCGCACGTTCCGCGAGGCGCGGGCGGCCGGCCGGGTGGCGCATCCGGGGGTGGCGGCCGTCTACGACGTGCTGGAGGAGGGCGGGCATCCGTGGATCGTCATGCAGCTCGTGCACTCCCGTACATTGGGCGAGACCATCCGCGCCGACGGCCCGCTGCCCCCGACCAAGGTCGCCGCCATCGGGCTGCAACTGCTGGAGGCGCTGCGCGCCGCGCACGCGGCGGGCGTGCTCCATCGTGACGTCAAGCCCGACAACGTGCTGCTGACCGAGGACGGCCGGGCGGTGCTCACCGACTTCGGCATCGCCACCACCGAGGACGAGGCCCCCGTCACCAGGACCGGCATCCTCATCGGCACCCCCGCCTTCATGGCCCCGGAACGGGCGGCCGGCGGCCAGGCCAGGCCCGCCTCCGACCTGTGGTCGCTGGGCGTGACGCTGTACATGGCGGTCGAGGGCCACTCCCCCTTCCACCGGGAGAACGCCCTGGCCACGCTCGGCGCGGTCATGCACGCCGAGCCCGAACCGCTGGCCCGCGCGGGCGTGCTCGCCCCCGTGCTGCTCGGGCTGCTGCGCAAGAACCCCTCGCAGCGCATGTCGCTGGAGGAGGCCGAGCAGCGGCTGAGACTGGTCCTGACCGGCGGGCCGCTGGAGCAGACCGGCCCGGTCCCGGTGCCCCCGATGGCCGTACGCCGCACACGCCGGATGCCGATCCTGGCCATCGCGGCGGGCGCGCTGCTCGTGGGCCTGGTCACCGGCGGCGCGGCCTGGTGGACGAAGCAGTCGGACCAGCCGGTGCAGGGCCGCGCCCCGACGATCCCGGCGGTCGTCACCCCGCCCGGCAGCGACGCCCCGAAGGACACGCCGAAGACCACCGTCACCGACTCCGAGCCGCCTCCCGCCACCTCGCATCCCCCGCGATCCACCGCACCGCCGCGAAGCAACGCCCCCTCGCCCACCAGCGGCGAACGGACCAGCACCCCCGCCAGGTCCCCGGCGAAGAAGCCGACGCCGACCAGGTCGGCGGCCCAGCGGGACGAGCAGGAGAAGAAGGACGACGCCCCCTCCAGATCCCCCGGCCAGATCGACCCGTCGCAGGACGGCGAGGAGTAGCGGCCGGCTCAGGTGTCGGCGGCGACGGCGTCGAGCGCCTTCTGCAGGTCCTCGGGGTAGTCGGTGCTGAAGGACATCCAGTCGCCGGTGGCCGGGTGCTCGAAGCCCAGCGCGACCGCGTGCAGCCACTGCCGGGTGACGCCCAGCCGGGCCGCGAGCGTGGGGTCGGCGCCGTAGAGCATGTCGCCGACGCAGGGGTGGCGCAGGGCCGACATGTGCACGCGGATCTGGTGCGTACGGCCGGTCTCCAGCTTGATGTCCAGCAGCGAGGCCGCCCGGAACGCCTCGATCGTGTCGTAATGGGTGACCGACGGCTTGCCGCCCGCGACCACGGCGAACTTGCCCTCGCCCGAGGGGTGGCGGTCGATGGGCGCGTCGACGGTGCCCCGGAACGGGTCGGGGTGGCCCTGGACCAGCGCGTGGTAGCGCTTGTCGACCGTGCGCTCCTTGAAGGCCCGCTTCAGCGCCGAGTACGCGTGCTCGCTCTTGGCCACGACCATCGCGCCCGTGGTGTTGGCGTCGAGCCGGTGGACGATGCCCTGTCGCTCGGCCGCGCCGCTGGTGGCGATCGTGTGGCCGGCGCCGAGCAGGCCGCCGATCACGGTCGGGCCGGTCCAGCCGACGGTGGGATGGGCGGCCACGCCGATCGGCTTGTTGACCACGATGATGTCGTCGTCCTCGTAGACGATCGTCATGCCCGGCACCGGCTCGGCCACCGGCATCGGCGTGCTGACCGGGGGCGGCAGCGTCACCTCCAGCCAGGCGCCGGCGTGCACGCGGTCGGACTTGGCCGGCTGCCCGCCGTCGACCTGCACCTCGCCGGCGGCGATCAGCTCGGCCGCGCGGGTGCGCGAGAAGCCGAACAGCCGCGAGATCGCCGCGTCGACCCGCTCGCCCTCCAGCCCGTCGGGGACGGGCAGGCTCCGCCGCTCAGCCATCCTGGGGCTCCTTCCCGGTCTCCACAGTGTTCTCCGTCTCCCTGGTGCCGTCGATCTGCACGTTGCGCCAGGCCAGCAGCACCGCCAGGATGCCGCCGCAGACGATCGCCGAGTCGGCGACGTTGAACACCGGGAAGTAGTCGATCACCGGGAAGTGACCGGGCAGCACCTCGATGAAGTCCACGACGTGCCCCTGGAACTGCGTCGACCGGCCGAACCCCGACGGGTGGCGCAGCAACCTGTCGGTCAGGTTGCCGAGCGCCCCGCCGAGGAGCAGCCCGAGGGTGATCGCCCACGGCAGGCTGTGGAGCTTGCGCGCGGTGCGCACGATCGCCACCACCACGCCCGCCGCGATGAACGTGAACACGAACGTCATCCCCGTGCCGATGCTGAACGCCGCGCCCGAGTTGAAGATCACCCGGAACTGCAGGACGTCCTGGAGGACGACGAGCGGCGCCTTGCCTTCGAGCGTACGCAGCACGATCGTCTTGCTGATCAGGTCAGCCGCGTAGACGACGACCGCCAGCGAGGTGAGGATCGCGAGGAGGCGTCCGCGTGGCCTGCCTAGCGGCGTTCCTCCTTCTGCTTGCAGGCCACGCACAGCGTCGCCCTCGGGAACGCCTGAAGACGTTCCTTGCCGATCGGCTTGTGGCACGATTCGCACACTCCATAGGTCCCTGCGTCGATCCTGGCGATCGCACGTTCGTTCTGCGCGACCAGATCGCGCGCATTCAGGGTAAGGGCGATCTCGCGTTCGCGCTCGTACGTCTTGGCGCCGGCGTCCGCCTGGTCGTCGCCCGCGCCCTGGGTGACGTCACCAGAGGCTATCTCCGACTCGTGGCGAAGGATGTCGGCCTCGAGCTCGTCGATCTCGGTCCGCAGCCTGCCGCGTACCTCGGCCAGCTCCTCTTCCGACCACATCGACGGTGTAGCGGTCTGCGTGACTGCCGCCATGGCTGCCTCCATGCTGATCAAGGCCGTGAATGGTGCGGGCAGCTTAGGATCCTCATAACGGAACGGCAAACGACCCGCCGGATGGTTTACCTCACCCGTACTATCCCGCCTCGCCCGTTCAACTCCTCCCCAGGGACGTCCATTCCCACAAATTTCCTCCCCGCGTACCAACGCCGCCCGCAGCGGGAGGAAACCTGGAAGTCTTCGGCTCCACTCTGCGTTATGGTTTGAGACTGCAAGGCGTTGATGGGGCCCCGCTGTGAGGGATATCACCCCGGAGCCGCCGGAAGAACGGCTCGGCAGAGCTCACTAGACCCGGCAGCAAGCGAATGAAGAGGGCCTCCCCGGAGGCCAAGAAGGGTGGTACCGCGGAGCCGCGAGGCTTCGTCCCTTCGCGCACGCCACAACCGGCCGACGACGCGTGGAGGTCCCGCCCGACATGTCTTCCCCATCATTCCGCCCTCTTCCCGCGCAGGTCGACCTGCCCGCGCTCGAGCGCGAGGTCCTCGACCGCTGGCGGGACGGGAAGATCTTCGAGCGGTCCGTCGAGCAGAACGCCGGCAACCCCGCCTGGGTGTTCTACGAGGGCCCGCCCACCGCCAACGGCCTGCCCGGCGTGCACCACGTCGAGGCCAGGGTGTTCAAGGACCTGTTCCCGCGCTACAAGTCGATGCGCGGCTTCAGCGTCCCGCGCAAGGCCGGCTGGGACTGCCACGGCCTGCCCGTCGAGGTCGGCATCGAGCGGGAGCTGGGCCTGACCGGCAAGAAGGACATCGAGGACTACGGCATCGCCGAGTTCAACGCCAAGTGCCGCGAGTCGGTGCTGCGGCACGTCGACGCGTTCGAGCAGATGACCGAGCGCATGGGCTACTGGATCGACCTGTCCCAGGCGTACCGGACGATGGACCCGTCCTACATCGAGTCGGTCTGGTGGTCGCTGAAGGTCGTCTTCGACAAGGGGCTGCTGTTCCGCGACTTCCGCATCACGCCGTACTGCCCGCGCTGCGGCACCGGCCTGTCCGACCACGAGCTGGGCCAGCCGGGCGGCTACGAGAACGTCTCCAGCCCGTCGGTGTACGTGCGCATGCCCGTCACGTCCGGGCCGCTGGCCGAGCTGGGCGCGGCGCTGCTGATCTGGACCACCACGCCCTGGACGCTGGTGTCCAACACGGCCGTCGCCGTGCACCCCGACGTCACCTACGTCGCGGCCAGGACCGCCGACGGCGAGGTGCTGGTGGTGGCCGAGCCGCTGCTGGCCGTCCTCGGCGAGGACGTCACCGAGGTGGCCCGCTACACCGGCCGCGAGCTGGAGCGCACCCGCTACAGCCGCCCCTTCGACCTGGTCGACATCCCCGGCGCCCACTACGTCGTGCTCGGCGACTACGTCACCGTCGAGGACGGCACCGGCCTGGTTCACCAGGCCCCCGCCTTCGGCGCCGACGACATGGCCGTCATCAAGCGGTACGACATGCCGATCGTCAACCCGATCGGCCCCGACGGCCGGTTCCTCGACGACGTGCCCATGGTCGGCGGCCGCTTCTTCAAGGACGCCGACGAGGAGCTCACCGAGGACCTGCGCCGGCGCGGCCTGCTGTACCGGGGCACCCACTTCGAGCACGCCTACCCCCACTGCTGGCGCTGCCACACCGCGCTGCTGTACTACGCGCTCCCGTCCTGGTACATCCGCACCACCGCGGTCAAGGACCAGATGTTGTCGGAGAACGCCAACACCAACTGGTACCCCGAGACCATCAAGTGGGGCCGGTTCGGCGAGTGGCTGCGCAACAACGTCGACTGGTCGCTGTCGCGCTCGCGCTACTGGGGCACGCCGCTGCCGCTGTGGGTGTGCTCGGCGGACGAGAGCCACGTCACCTGCGTCGGCTCGCTGGCCGAGCTGGGCACGCTGGCCGGCCAGGACGTCTCCGCGCTCGACCCGCACCGCCCGTACGTCGACGACGTGAGCTTCGACTGCCCCTCCTGCGGCGCGCTCGCCACCCGCGTGCCCGACGTGATCGACGCCTGGTACGACTCGGGCTCGATGCCGTTCGCGCAGTGGGGCGAGCACGGCAAGCCGGAGGGCGTCTACCCCGCGCAGTTCATCTGCGAGGCCACCGACCAGACCCGCGGCTGGTTCTACTCGCTGATGGCGGTCGGCACGCTGGTCTTCGGCCAGTCCTCCTACGAGAACGTGCTCTGCCTCGGCCTCATCCTGGCCGAGGACGGCCGCAAGATGAGCAAGCACCTGGGCAACATCCTGGAGCCGATCCCGCTGATGGACCAGCACGGCGCCGACGCGCTGCGCTGGTTCATGGCCTGCTCCGGATCCCCCTGGGCGGCCCGTCGGGTGGGGCACAACGGCCTGGAGGAGATCGTCCGCAAGGTCCTGCTGACCCTGTGGAACACCTCCTCCTTCTTCACCCTGTACGCCAACGCCGAGTCCTGGACCCCGTCCGAGCCCGCTCCGCCGGCCGCCGAGCGTCCGCTGCTGGACCGCTGGGTGCTGGCCGAGCTGCACCGGACGGTCGCCGAGGTCACCGCGTCCCTGGACGAGTACGACACCCAGCGCGCCGGCCGCCGCCTGGCCGACTTCCTCGACGACCTGTCCAACTGGTACGTCCGCCGCTCCCGCCGCCGCTTCTGGCAGGGTTCGCGCGAGGCGTTCGCCACCCTGTACGAGTGCCTGGAGACGGTCACCCGGCTGATGGCGCCGATCACGCCGTTCGTCACCGACTACCTCTGGGACGTGCTGCGCGCACCCGGCGCGCCCTCCTCGGTCCACCTGACCAGCTGGCCGCAGGTGCGCGAGGACCTGCTCGATCCGGCGCTGTCGGACCAGATGGCCCTGGTCCGCAGGCTGGTCGAGCTGGGCCGCTCGGCCCGCGCCTCCTCCGGTGTGAAGACGCGGCAGCCGCTGCGCCGGGCGCTGGTCGGTGCGCACGGCTGGCCGTCGCTGCCCGCCGAGCTGCGGGGGCTGGTGGCGGACGAGCTCAACGTCCAGGCCCTTGAGGACATGTCCGGATTCGACGCCGATCTCGTGTCGTACACGGTGAAGCCGAACTTCCGGGCGCTCGGGAAGCGGTTCGGGTCGCGTACCAAGCTGGTGGCCGCCGCGGTGACCGCCGCCGACGCCACCCGCGTGGCCCGTACGCTGCGTGGCGGCACCCCCGTCATGATCGAGGCGGACGAGCTGGGCGAGATCATGCTCGGCCCCGACGAGGTGATCGTCACCGAGCAGCCGCGCGCGGGCTGGGCCGTGGAGACCGGCGCCATCGGCACCGGCACCGGCGAGACCGTCGCCCTCGACCTGGAGCTGTCCGACGAGCTGCGCCGCGCGGGCCTGCTGCGCGAGGTGATCCGGCTGGTCCAGGATGCCCGCAAGTCCTCCGGCCTGTCGATCAGCGACCGCATCGACCTGTGGTGGACGGCCTCCTCGCCCGACCTGGCCGCCGCCCTGCGCTCCGGCGGCGGAACGGTCGCCGAGGAGGTCCTGGCCACGTCCCTCACCGAGGGCGCCCAGGAGGACCTCCCGGCCCACCACGACGAGGACCTGGGCCTGACGTTCCACCTGCGCCGCGCCTGACCCGGGCCGCGGTCCGACCGGCGACCACGTGGGGGCGCCACCGATCACCTCGGTGGCGCCCCACCGGTCGTAGTGATCGTTTGCCTCCTCTCGCGTTCCGAAAGGATCTGGTCCCGTGCCGACTCTGATCCGCCGCGCTTCCGGTCAGGTGTTCGTGGACGCGTCCACCGTCGACCTGACCGGCGAAGATCTCGTGACCGAACTCGAGTGGGACATGACCGCGACGGGCCTGGTCCAGGCCGACCCCGACGGCGACGGCGCGCGCATCGTGTGCGGTCAGGAGATCGGCGACATCGGTGTCACCGCCGAACTGTGGGACGCCGCCCCGCCGTTGACCACCGACGGCTGGCAGGACGTCGCCGAGGTGTCCGTCGTCTGGCGGTCCGCGTTCATGGACTTCGCGACGACGGACGGCGGCGAGAACCCGGCCGAGCAGCTGGAACTGCCCGGCCCCGGTGACTACCGGCTGCGCGTCCACGGACGCAACCGCGACGACGGCGACCCGCGGGATGACGGCGCCCCCGTCGAGGAGTACCTGATCCAGGTGTGGCCCGCCCCACACGCCGAGCCCGTCGTGGCCAAGTCCACCAGCAGGACGGCGGCCGCGTGGAGAGCGCAGTGATTTCGGCCCGCTGAGCAGCATGGCGGCCGCCGCTTCGTACATCTCCTCAGGTTTCCTGACTTCTCCCGACGGAAGCCCTCTCGTCCGGCGAAGGACGGACAATGGCCGTATGACGCGTATCGACACGCCGTGGGGCCCCTGGGAGGCCGCACCCCTGGAGGAGGTCGTCGCGCTGCTGCGCGGACTGGCCGCGCCCTGGTGGGTGGCCGGCGGCCACGCGCTGGAACTGGCCGTCGGACGCGCGTACCGCGAGCACGACGACGTCGACGTCGCACTGCTGCGCCGCGACCAGCTCGCCGTCCGGCGCCTCCTGACCGGCTGGGACGTGCACGCCGCGACCATCCCCGGCACCCTGCGCCCCTGGCCCGTGGACGAGGTGCTGCCCGCCTCCGCCCACGACATCTGGGTGCGCGACCACCCCGAGGCCCCCTGGCGCTTCCAGCTCATGCTCGACGAGTCCGCCGAGGACGAGTGGATCTACCGTCGCGACCCGCGGATCCGCCGTCCCCTGACAGACCTGACAATCATGTGGAACGGCTTCCGGCACCTCGCACCGGAAGTGCAGCTCCTCTACAAGTCCACGGCTCCCCGCCCGAAGGACGAGATCGACTTCGAGACCGTCCTGCCACATCTGGACGACGGTCGCCGCCACTGGCTGGCAGCGGCCCTGCGCACCGAGCACACCACCCACCCGTGGCTCACCCGCCTGCACCGCACCGCCCCCACCGAGCTCCGCCCCTGACGCCCGCCCCCGCGGACGTCATGAACCCCGAAGACCCGCCGGTGCGGACGCCCATGAGCCCGGCCCACTGGTGCGGACGTCATACAAGCCCCGAAGACCCGCCGACGTGAACGTCCCTCGCACCCGAAGACCCGCCGACGTGAACGTCCCTCGAGCCCGGAGGCCCGCCTGCGTGGATGCCTGACGAGCCCCGGAGGCCCGCCGGCGACAGCGCAGCGGGCCCGGGGCGGTCGGGTGTTACTTGGCCGTCTCGCGGTCGTGCTGGCACACCGGGCAGCTGGTCAGACCGGCGTCCTCGGCCTCGGGGATCGTCATGGTCTCCACGCCCGTCTCCCCCGCGCCCCTGATCAGCGGGCAGGTGGCGCTGTGGTAGCGGCGGGTGCCGGTGATGACCTTGACCGTCCCTGGCCGCCCGCCCGCACCGGACGTACCGCCGGTCTCGCCCTTCGAGCCCTCACCCGTTTTGCCGGGCTTGGCACCGGACGTCTCGCCCTTGGCCGCGCTCTCCTTGCCGGACTCGGCGTCCTCGCTCTCGGTCTTCGGTGCCGGGGCGGTCGCTCCCGCCGGACGGGCGGAAGGGGCCGGCGCAGCCCCAGAAGGCCGCTCGGACGCCCCGGACGCCCCACCCGAGGGTTCCGCCTGGACCGGCAGCCCGGAGGACGTCACGCGAGGCTGCGGAGCCGTGTCCGGGTCGGACGCGTCGTCACCGTCGTCGGCAGGCTGTTCGGCGGGCCGGGCGGGCTGTTCGGCGGGCCGGGCGGCGGGCGACGGCCGAGCGGCCGAGGACGGCCTGCCGGGCGCGCTCTCGACCGACTTGCCGGAATCAGCCGCGTCATCGCCCTTCTGACCCGAGGTCGCCGCACCCGCACCGGCCTTGGCCGGAGCCGCCCCCTTGGACGGCGGAGCCGAAGCCTTACCCTCAGCCGCCCCGGAAGCCGCCGCGCTCTCCGACGAACTCTCCGACGGGCGCTTGGCCGAACTCTTGGACGGCCCCGAAGCCGGCGAACTCTTGGAGGCCGCAGCAGGGCTCGAAGGGGCGCCCGACGGGCCCTTGGCGTCGTCCGGCGAAGAGGGACGCGCGGGCCGCTCGCGCTCCGACGGCGGCCGGAAGTAGGAGGTCTGGATCTCCCCCTGCTCGTCGTCCGGACCGGCCCCGGAATCAGGCGCGGCGGCGGAGGAGGGGGACTTGGCCGGGTCGCTCGCCTGCGCGACGGCGGCCGGACGGCCGAACCACCCGGTTGGGCCTTCCTCGCTGGAGGCGGCGGGCTCCGGGGTGGGGGTGGAAGCCTTCGTGTCGGGCTTCGGCGGTACGACCGGCGGGCGCAGGTCCC
Organism: Nonomuraea sp. NPDC005730; assembly: GCF_040630865.1. Lineage (NCBI taxonomy): Bacteria > Bacillati > Actinomycetota > Actinomycetes > Streptosporangiales > Streptosporangiaceae > Nonomuraea > Nonomuraea sp. NPDC005730. The sequence goes on along the minus strand of NZ_JBEXYK010000003.1, from coordinate 291,475 downwards.
GGGTCTCCGCGGAGGTCTCGGCCCGGCTCTCGGCCCGGCTCTCCGCCACGGCGGAGGGGGTGGCGGCGGTGCCGGGGTCGGCGGCAGGCGGCAACTGCCGTCCGCCGAGCGCGGCGTCCGGAAGGCACGTGGTGCAGGGCGTGAAGCCCTCCTCGCGTGCCTCCTCGTAGGTGAGCTCCTCGTGATCCCGTCCGGCCAGCTGGCGGCAGCCTGGCACGTGGTATCTCCTGCGGCCCGGGATCACCATCACGATCGCGTCCGGCGAGATGCCGCTCGCCGCGGGGCGGCGAGGCGCGGAGGCCGGAACGGCGGTCCGCTGAAGCGTCTGCGGCTGCGGATGCGGATGGGGTTGTGGCCGCGGGTGCGGCTGGGGCCCGGCAGGACCGGTCTGGTTGTACGGCAGGCCGGGCGGCGGGAGCGGGGCCGGAGGGGTGGCCGGCGCAGCGGCCCGCCCACCACCGGGAAACAGCTCGTGACGCCGCAGCAACGCCCCGATCACCAGGAACAGCGCGGACAGCACGCTGACCACGATGGACCACATGATCAGGAACGGCTTAGCCAGTACGAAGCCCGCGATCAGCAACACGACCGCCGCGAGCACCAAACCAGCACTGATAAGGATCACAGGGGGCTCTTTCGAGTGACAGGTCCTAGTGACCCGTTACTTTACCGGCGGTCGTTGTGCGGACCGTCGCCGCCGGGGAAGACGCCCTGCGGAGCCTCGCCGCCGAACGGGTTGGGGCCACCGGGGAGAGGCTGCTGGCCACCCTGGGGAACCGCGTGCGACATGGCGGGAGCCTGACCCTGCGGACCGGACATGACCGGGAACCCACCGCTGCCCTCGGCGGAGACGTTGAGCTCGGCGAGCTGGTTCTCCAGGTAGAGCTTGAGGCGGCTGCGGTATTCGCGCTCGAAGCTGCGCAGCTCCTCGACCTTGCGCTCGAGCTCGTCGCGGGTCTGCACCAGCGAGCCCATCGCCTGGCGGTGGCGCTCCTGCGCGTCGCGCTCGAGCGTCTCGGCGCGGGCACGGGCGTCGCCGATGACCTGCTCGGCCTGGCGGCGGGCCTTGGTGAGGATCTCGTCGGCCTCGCGGCGGGCGCGGGTCACCGTCTCGTCCGCCTCCCGGCGGGCGTCGGAGATCGCCTGGTCGGCGGTCTGCTGGGCGAGGGCCAGCACGCGGGCCGCGGTGTCCATGTTGTCCTCGGCGGGAGGCATGCTCATGGCCACGGGCTGCGGCTCGGGGGCTCGCATCGGCTGCGGCTCGGGGGCCCGCATGGGCTCCGGCTGCGGCGGCGCCATCATCTCCGGCTTCGGCTGCTCCTGGACGGGGGCGGAGGCCATGGGCATGCCCATGCCGCCCGGCACCTTCCCACGCAGGCACTCGGCCAGTTTGGCGCGTAGCTCCTCGTTCTCTTGGATCAGGCGGTCGAGCTCAGCCTCCACCTCGTCGAGGAAGGCGTCGACCTCTTCCTCGTCGTAGCCCGGCCGCAGCCGGGTGGTACTGAACTGCTTGTTCCGCACATCAGCGGGCGTCAGCGGCATTTTTTGGTCTCCTTGGCGCGCTTGGAGTCTGTCCGGAGGGACGGTGAACCCGAATCACTTCAGCGCGGACACGAGTTGGATCACGACCGGCACCCCACCAGCCCGCCTCACCGGCCGCCCAGTGACCCAGCGATCTGGATCAAGATCAGAACGACGATGAACAGGACAGTGAAGCTTAGGTCAAAGGCCACCGTACCCAACCGGAGCGGGGGAATGAAACGGCGGAGGAATTTGAGAGGTGGGTCTGTCGCGGTGTACGTGGCCTCCGCCAGCACCAGCACGACCCCGGAAGGCCGCCACTGCCGGGCGAACGCCTGCACCGTCTCAAAGATCATCCTGCCGATGAGCAGCACCAAATACAGAGACAGGACTACGACCAAGATCCCACTCACGATCTCCACGGCCCGGCCGCGCCTCCACTTCTGGTGTGCCCTCCCGGCCGCGCGTGGACCCGGTTGGGTGCGATGGACATACAGAGACTCTAACTCTGGTTGAAGAACCCGCGTTCCGCGATTCGGGCCTTGTCCTCGGCGGTCACCTCGACATTGGCAGGGGACAACAGGAACACCTTGTTGGTAACACGTTCAATGCTTCCATGTAGGCCGAAGACCAGACCTGCCGCGAAATCCACGAGCCGCTTCGCGTCGCTGTCAACCATTTCGGTCAGATTCATGATGACCGGGGTGCCGTCGCGGAAGTGCTCTCCGATGGTTCGGGCCTCGTTGTAGGTCCGGGGATGGAGGGTCGTGATGCGCGCCAGGTCGGTCGTACGGCGCTCCAGGATCGTCGTGGCGGGCCTGGGCGCGGGGACCGCGGAGTCGGCCTCCTCGTCGCGGTCCTGGACCGCCACGGGCCGTTCCTCGCCGGTCCGCTGGACATCGTCGTCGTAGGCGTACTCGTCGGTGTAGGTCTCGTACCTCTCGTAGCGGTCGTCCTCCACGAGACCGAGGTAGACCGCCATCTTGCGCATCGCGCCGGCCATCGCTACGTCGTCCTCCTGCTCATGGTCGCACTGGCTCGGACCCGTCGCCGGGGCCGAGGCGGCAGCCGTACCCCCTTGGAGCTCACCGCGGATCGACCTCTACTTGATCATGGGCCTGAAGGCCCACTTGAGGGGACATTACCTGACGAAGGGCCTGCGACGACCGAGCAACGCCGTACCGATCCGCACGTGTGTCGCACCGTACGCGACCGCCTCGTCGAGGTCCTGGCTCATGCCCGCGGAGACCATCGTGGCCCGCGGATGCTGCTCCTGGACGCGGCCCGCGACATCGCGCAGCACGGCGAAGGCGCGGGCGGGCTCCACCCCCAGCGGGGCGACCGCCATGACGCCGCCCAGCCACACGCCGTCGGCCAGCGCCACCTCGTCGGCCAGCGCGAGCACGTCGGCGGGCCGGGCACCGCCCCTGGAGGGGTCGTCGTCGAGCGCCACCTGGATCAGGCAGCCGACCCTGCGGCCCTGCCGCACGGCCTCCTTGCTGATCGCCTCCAGCAGCCGGAGGCGGTCGAGCGAGTGGATCACGTCGGCGTACCCGACGACGGACCGCACCTTGTTGGTCTGCAGCTGGCCCACGAAGTGCCAGGTGAGCGGCAGGCCGGCCAGCTCGTGCGCCTTGGGCGCGGCCTCCTGGTCGCGGTTCTCGCCGACGTCGCGCACGCCCAGCTCGCACAGGATGCGCATGTCGTCGGCCGGTCTGGTCTTGGTCACCGCGATCAGGGTGACCTCGCCGCGGTCGCGGCCCACCGCGTGGCAGGCCGCGCCGATGCGGGCCTCGATCTCGGTGAGACCGGCCGCGATCTCGTCCCTACGCACGCCTGACTCCCTCTCCCTGCCTCCATCGCCTCGCAGTTCGGCCTGCACGCCGTACGCCACGATGGCCCCCTTTCCGTGCCGCGGGTCGGTTCCCGGCACACACGACGGCGCCGCTCCCGTATGCCTGCGGGGAGCGGCGGTGGGTGGTGAGCTACTTGAGGAAGTCGGGGACGTCGAGCTCTTCCTCCTGCTCCTCGAAGATCACCCGAGGACGTTTGGGAGGCTCCGACATGCGGGAGGTGATGGGCGTGGGCGGGTTGGCCGGTTCGGGCGTGGGCCTCGGGATGGAGACGGGGGCCTGCGGCTCGTCGTCGCCGAGGGCGGCGACGGGCTCGGCGGGCTGGACCGACTCCACCGGGCGCACCGGCTCGGGACGCGGCTCCGGGCGAGGCTCAGGACGCGGCTCCGGCCTGAACTCGCGCGGCTCCGGGCGCGGCTCGGGGCGCGGCTCGGGACGGAACTCCTGCCGGGGCTCGGGACGGAACTCCTGGCGAGGCTCCGGCCTGAACTCCTGGCGCGGCTCCGACCGGAGCTCGGCACGCGGCTCGGGCCTCGGCTCAGGGCGCGGCGCGGGCGGCTCGGACTTCACGCTGGGCGAAGCCGGGACGCCGGGCCGCAGGACCGAGGACGACACCGGCGCGGCGGGCTGCGCGGCAGGCCGGGCCGCGGGCCTCGGCAGCGGCTTCTCGACCGGCGGCGGCACGTCGTCGAAGCCCGCCGCGATCACGGTGACCCGCACCTCGTCGCCGAGGGCGTCGTCGATGACCGTGCCGAAGATGATGTTGGCGTCGGGCGCGGCGGCCATCGACACGAGCTGGGCCGCCTCGTTGATCTCGAACAGGCCGAGGTCGGAGCCGCCCGCGATCGACAGCAGCACGCCGTGGGCGCCGTCGATGCTCGCCTCCAGCAGCGGGCTGGAGACCGCCATCTCGGCGGCGGCGACCGACCGGTCGTCGCCGCGTGCGTGTCCGATGCCCATGAGCGCCGAGCCCGCACCCGACATGACCGACTTGACGTCGGCGAAGTCGAGGTTGATCAGGCCGGGCGTGGTGATCAGGTCGGTGATGCCCTGGACACCGGACAGCAGCACCTGGTCGGCCGCCTTGAACGCGTCGAGCACGCTCACCTGCCGGTCGGAGATCGACAGCAGCCGGTCGTTGGGGATCACGATGAGGGTGTCGACCTCGTCGCGCAGCGTCTCTATGCCGGCCTCGGCCTGCGAGGCGCGACGCCGCCCCTCGAAGCTGAAGGGCCGGGTCACCACGCCGATCGTCAGCGCGCCGAGCGACCGGGCGATGTTGGCCACGACCGGCGCGCCGCCGGTGCCCGTGCCACCGCCCTCGCCGGCCGTGACGAAGACCATGTCGGCCCCCTTGAGGACCTCCTCGATCTCCTCACGGTGGTCTTCGGCCGCCTTGCGCCCCACGTCGGGGTTGGCTCCGGCGCCCAGTCCGCGCGTGAGCTCGCGGCCCACGTCGAGTTTCACATCGGCGTCACTCATCAGCAGCGCCTGGGCGTCGGTGTTTATGGCGATGAACTCGACGCCCTTGAGTCCCTCCTCGATCATCCGGTTGACGGCGTTCACTCCGCCGCCGCCAATGCCGACGACCTTGATGACCGCGAGGTAGTTCTGCGGTGCTGCCACGACGAGGGGCCTTTCCGCTCGTTGACTTGCCATTTCGGTGCGGATCGTCTCCGCTTTTTCTCAGTTTTCGTAACTCTCAACCTCAGGTTGAGATTTAGATTTATGTCAACCTGAGGATTGATACGGACAGTAGGAGGCCCCTACCAGGCGGGTCAACTAACCGCGCCGCAAGCACGTCCGGCGTGTCGCGGGCTGTCCGATTCGCTCCGAAGTCGCGCCTGGTCGGGGCCTTCCTCTGCCGAAGCTCCGATCTACAGGCTCTCACGCCGCGACCCCCACCTCGCACAGGCACGCGATGCCCTTGCCACGGAGTTGCCAGACCCTGACACTCGTGATCACTTCAAGGTGACGACGTCGGGAGAGCTGACGTCGTACAGGGTGGCCTTGCGGCCCAGGAGCGAGACCAGGATGCGGCCTTTCTCCTCCGCCCTGTCGGCCCCGCCCCACAGGACGGTACGGCCGTCGGACAGCTCCAGCGTCACGCCCTCGGCCGAGGCGGCGCGAACCTGCCGGACCTTGCCCGCCACCACGGGCGGCAACGCCTGGACGACCTGGAGCGCCGCCATGGTGGCCGGGTCGCCCGCGGCCGGCCGGTCGACCTTGAGCAACGGCAGCATGAACGGCGACGTGTCCTTGACCTCGATCACCACGCCCTGCTTGTCGATCACCGCGAACCGGCCGCCCGCGGGGATCACCGCGACCGGCTCGCGCTCGACCACCTCGATCTTGAGCGTGCCCGGCCACACCCGGTCGACCCTCGCCGTCGCGAGCTGCCGGATGCCGAGCACGCGCGCCTGGACGTCGGCCAGGTCGACCGTGGCCAGCGGATGCAGGTCGGGCACGGCGGCCTGCTGCTTGATGTGCTCGCTGGTGACTGTGAGATTTCCCACGATCTCGATCGACCGCACGCCCAGCACCGGCGAGAAGAACACCAGCCAGGCGGCCGAGCCGACCACCCCCGCCGTCAACAGCACCAGGAACGCGTTACGCGCCTTCATCGCCCTCCTCGTACGCCGGCCTCGAACGTACGCCGCCGGGCCGCCCGGCGCCCGCCCGCCACGCCCGTACGGCTCAGGACAGGCGCGCCACGAGCTGCGGCCCGAGCTCGGTCACGTCGCCCGCCCCCATCGTGAGCACGATGTCACCCGGACGCGCCCGCCCGGCCACCAGGTCGGGCACCGCCGCCCGGTCGGGGGCGTAGGCCACCCGCTCGGCGGGCAGCGGCACACGCCCGGCCACCATCGCGCCGGACACGCCCGGCTCGGGATCCTCCCGCGCGCCGTAGACGTCGAGCACGATGACCTCGTCGGCCAGCGCGAGCGCGGCGCCGAACTCGTCGGCGAAGAAGCGGGTGCGCGAGTACAGGTGGGGCTGGAAGATCGCGATGACCCGGCCGGTGCCCGAGTAGGAGGCCACCACGTCGCGCGCGGCCCGCAGGTCGGCGGCCAGCTCGGTCGGGTGGTGGGCGTAGCTGTCGAACACCGCGACGCCGCCCGCCTCGCCCTTGGCCTCGAAGCGCCGCTTGGCCCCCGTGAAGGCCGCCAGGCCGTCTCTGATGTCCTCGAACGCCAGCCCCAGCTCGTCGGCCACGGCGATGGCGGCGGTGGCGTTGAGGGCGTTGTGCGCCCCGGGGACGGCCAGCCGCACGTCTCCCCTGCCCTCGATGGAGAACACCGTGCCGAAGCCGTCGGGACGCACGCCGGTCACCCGGTAGTCCTCGCCCCGCTCGCCGTAGGTCCTGACCCGCAGCCCGCGCTCGCGCGCCCGCCCGACCAGCTCGGCGGCGCCCGGATCGTCGGCGCAGACGATGAGCAGCGAGCCCACCCGGTCGGCGAAGCGGGCGAAGCTGTCGTGCACCGCGCGCGGGTCGCCGTAGTTGTCGAGGTGGTCGGCCTCGACGTTGGTCACCACGGCGATGTCGGGGGCCAGCATGAGGAAGGAGCCGTCGCTCTCGTCGGCCTCGGCCACGAACACCCGGCCCGTGCCCTCGTCGGCGCCCAGCCCGGTGGTGACGAGCTGGCCGCCCACGCAGTAGGACGGCTCGGCGCCGCACTTCTGCAGCGCCACGGTCAGCATGGAGGTGGTGGTGGTCTTGCCGTGGGTGCCGGCGATGGCCACACCGGTGCGGCCGGCCATCACCGAGGCCAGCGCGGCGGCCCGCGGGATGATCCGCAGCCCCTGCTTGAGCGCCTCGCCCAGCTCGGGGTTGGAGTCGCGGATGGCGGTGGAGACGACGACGGTGTCGACGTCTCTGATGTGGGAGGCGGCGTGCCCGATGTGCACGGTCGCGCCCAGCTCGCGCAGCTCGGTCACCAGCTCGGAGCTGCGCGCGTCGCTTCCGGTGACGCGGACGCCGCGCTTGAGCAGGATACGGGCGATGCCCGACATGCCCGCGCCGCCGATGCCGATGAAGTGCACGCGGCCGAGGTCTTCGACGGCTACGGGATCGACCAGCTTGACGAGACTCATCGGGCTATCTCCAACACTTTCCTGGCAAGCATGATATCGGCGTCCTTGCGCCCCAGCCGGGAGGCGGCCTCCGACATGACGGCGACCCGTTCGGGGTCGTGGAGCATGGGCAGCACGTTCTGGATGATCCAATCGGGTGACAGGTCGGAGTCGTCGACCATCAGGCCGCCGCCGCCGCGCACGACGCGCTCGGCGTTGACGGTCTGCTCGCCGTTGCCGTGCGGCAGCGGCACGTACGCGGCCGGCAGCCCGACGGCCGTCAGCTCGGCGCAGGTCAGGGCCCCGCTGCGGCACAGCGCGACGTCGGCGGCGGCGTAGGCGAGGTCCATGCGGTCGACGTAGGGCAGCAGCACGTACTGGGGGTCGCCGGGCGGCGGCTCGTGCTCGACGGTGTTGTTCAGGCCGAGCACGTGGAGCACCTGGATGCCGGCCCGGCGCAACACCGGCGCGGCGGCCAGCGCGGCCTGGTTGAGCGACCTGGCGCCCTGCGAGCCGCCGAACACCAGCAGCGTGGGCCGGTCGTTCTCCAGCCCGAACCAGGAGCGCGCCTTGTCCCCCGTGGACAGCCGGTCGAGCGTGACGATCTCGCGGCGCAACGGGGTGCCGATGAACTCGGCCTTGGGCAGCGCGGCGTCGGGGAAGCCGGTGAAGACGTGGTCGGTCAGCCGGGCGCCCAGCCGGTTGGCCAGGCCGGGACGGGGATTGGCCTCGTGGACGACGATCGGCAGGCCCTTGCGCTTGGCCGCCAGGTAGGCGGGCGTGGCGACGTAGCCGCCGAAACCGACCAGGATGTCGGCGCCGACCCGGTCGAGGACGCCCGACACGGCGTTGATCGCCCCGGCCAGCCGGCCCGGCACGGTCAGCAGGCTCGGGGTGATCGCCCTGGGCAGCGGCACGGCCGGCACCAGCTCGAGGTCGTAGCCCCTGGCGGGCACGAGCCGCGTCTCCAGGCCGCGCTCGGTGCCCACGCAGGTGATGCCGACGCTCCGGTCAAGATGGCGCAGCGCGTCCGCAAGGGCGAGCGCGGGCTCGATGTGCCCGGCCGTCCCCCCACCGGCGAGGACCACCCTCATCTCGGTCACTCCCTAACGTCTCACTCGGCCTCTGGACGTACCCCCCAGGCCAAGCCAGCTTAGGCCCCGTGCGGCGGGTCCGGGGCCACGCGCGGCCAAGGCTTCGCGCGCGCCGGGCTCGCGCTTGGCGAACGACAGCAGGATGCCCAGCGCCGCGAGCGTGGGGAGCAGGGACGATCCGCCGTAGGAGACCAGCGGCAGCGGGATGCCGGTGATGGGCAGGACGCCGAGCACGGCGCCCATGTTGACGGTGGCCTGCCCGACGATCCAGGCCACCATGGCGGCCGCGGCCAGGCGGACGAAGCCGTCGTTGACCCGGACCGCGACCCGCAGCCCCGCGTAGCCGAGCAGGCCGAACAGCGCCACCACCATCAGCGTGCCCATCAGCCCCAGCTCCTCGCCGAGGATGGCGAAGATGAAGTCGCTCTCGCCGTGCGGCAGCCAGCTCCACTTCTGGCGGCTGCTGCCGAGCCCGAGGCCGAACCAGCCGCCCGAGCCCATCGCGATCTGCCCCTGCACGGCCTGGTAGCCGGCGCCCTGGGCGTCGGCCCACGGGTCGAGGAAGGCCCCGATGCGCGCCATCCGGTACGGCTCCACCTTGATCATGATGACCGCGGCCAGCACCGCCAGCGCCAGGATGCCGCCGAACAGCTTGACCGGCGCCCCCACCACCCACAGCAGCGCCAGGAAGATCATGAAGAGCACGAGGGTGGTGCCGAGGTCGCGGCCGAGCAGGACCATGACGACCAGGATCGCGGTGCCGGGCATGAGCGGGATCAGCATCTGCCGCCACTCGATCCGGCCCTGCCTGGCCCGCCTGGCCAGCAGGTCGGCCCCCCACAGGACGAGCGCCAGCTTGGCCGGCTCGGACGGCTGAAGGGTGAACGGGCCGAGGTAGATCCACCGCTGCGCGCCCAGCTCGGACTCGCCGATGAACAGCACCATGACCAGCGCCAGCACCGCCAGCGCCATGAGCGGGTAGCCCGCCCAGCGGAAGAACTTCGGCGGCAGGCGCGAGCAGGCGTACATCACGGGCACGCCGACTCCGGCCGACAGCGACTGCTTGATGAACCACGAGAACGGGTTGCCGGTCTTCTGCTGGGCCTCGATCGCGGAGGCCGACAGCACCATCATGAGCCCGAGCGCGAGCAGCAGCGCGCTGCACATGATGATCAGGTAATAGGTCGTCAGCGGCTTGTCGAGCAGCTCCTTCAGCACGGCGCGCTGCTCGCGGACCCAGCTCGCCGGGCCCTCCTGGGCCTTCGACTGCGTCTTGGGCTTGTCCGCGGCCGGACGGGCGCCGGTGGTGCCGGTGCTACTGCTCACGCCGCCGCCTCAGCTCGTGGACGGCACGCGCGAAGGCCTCCCCTCGTGCCGGGTAGCCGGGGAACATGTCGAGCGAGGCGGCCGCGGGGGAGAGCAGCACGGTGTCCCCGGGCGAGGCCAGGCGCGCGGCTTCGGTGACGACGGTGTCCATCACACCAGTGTCTTGGCCCGGGATGTCCACGACGGGGACATTCGGCGCGTGTCGCGCGAGTGCTTCGGCGATCGCCGCGCGGTCGGCGCCCAGCAGCACCGCGCCGCGCAGCCGGGGCGCGGCCCGGCGGACCAGGTCGTCGACGTCGGCGCCCTTGAGCTGACCGCCCGCCACCCACACGATCGACGGGTAGGCGCTCAGCGCGGCCGCGGCGGCGTGCGGGTTGGTGGCCTTGGAGTCGTCGACGTAGTCGACGTCGCCGACCCGGTCGACGTGGGACAGGCGGTGGGGGTCGGGCCTGAAGGCGCGCAGGCCCAGCCGTACGGCCTCGGACGGCACGCCGAGCGAACGGGCCAGGGCGGCGGCGGCCAGGGCGTTGGCCACGTTGTGGGGGGCCAGGGGCCGGATGTCGGCGAACGTGGCCAGCTCTTCGGCCGCCTCGACCGGGTCGGCCACGAACGCCCGGTCGACCAGCAGGTCTTCGACCACGCCGAGCTGGCCGCTGCGCGGCGCCCGCAGCGTGAAGCCGACGGCGCCCTCGTAGGGCTCGGCCAGGCGGGCGCACTCGGGGTCGTCGGCGTTGTAGATCACGGTGCCGGCGCGTTCGTAGATGCGGCCCTTGGCGGCGGCGTACTCGGCCATGGAGCCGTGCCAGTCGAGGTGGTCGGGGGCGATGTTCAGGATCGCCGCGGCGTGCGGGGCCAGGGTGCTGGACCAGTGGAGCTGGAAGCTGGACAGCTCGACGGCCAGGGCGTCGTACGGCTCGGCGACGGCGCGGACGACCGGGACGCCCACGTTCCCCACGGCCAGGGCGTCGAGCCCGGCGGCCTGGAGGATCGAGGTGAGCATGCGCACGGCCGTGGTCTTGCCGTTGGTGCCGGTCAGCGCGAGCCAGGGGGCCGCGTGCGGCGGGCGCAGCCGCCAGGCCAGCTCCACCTCGCCGACGACCTCGACGCCGGCCGCCAGCGCGGCGGCGACCAGCGGGTGGTGCGGGGCCCAGCCGGTGGTGACGAGCCTGGTCGCGCCCTCGGGCAGCACCATCTCGCCGAACCTGGTCTCGACCCCGGCACGGGCCAGCTCGGCCGCGGCGGCGAGCTGCCGCTCACCCTCCACGGCCTCCACGACCACGACCCGCTCGCCGCGTTCGGCCAGCGCCCTGGCCACCGCGGTGCCGGAGACGCCGAGCCCGGCCACGCACGTGAACGTCATGGCTTGGGCATCCACTCGACGTAGAACAGCCCGAGCCCGAGCGCCGCGCAGAGCCCGGCGATCAGCCAGAACCGCACCACGATCGTGGTCTCGGCCCAGCCCTTCAGCTCGAAGTGGTGCTGCAGCGGCGCCATCCTGAACACCCGTTTACCGGTCATCTTGAAGAACCCGACCTGGATCATGACGGACGCCGTGATGATCACGCACAGCCCGGCCAGGATGATCAGCAGGAGCTGCGTACGGGTGGCGATGGCCAGCCCGGCCAGCACGCCGCCCAGGGCCAGCGAGCCGGTGTCGCCCATGAAGATCTTCGCCGGCGGGGCGTTCCACCACAGGAACCCGACCAGCGCCCCCAGCACGGCCGCGGCCACCACCGACAGGTCGAGCGGGTCGCGCACCCAGTAACAGTTGGGCCCGAGCTGGTCGATGCAGTTGTTGCGGAGCTGCCAGTTGCCGATCAGCACGTACGCGCCGAGCACGACGCCGGTCGCGCCGCTGGCCAGGCCGTCGAGGCCGTCGGTGAGGTTCACGGCGTTGGAGAACCCGACGATCATGAACAGCACCCAGATGGTGAAGCCGACGATGCCGATCGAGGGGCCGATGTCGCGCAGGAACGACAGCCGGGTCTCGGCGGGGGTGATGCCGTAGACGTTGGGCTGGCGGGTGATCAGCACGGCGAACACGGCGCCGACGACGAGCTGGCCGAGGGCCTTGGCGCCGCTGCGCAGGCCCAGGCTGCGCTGCTTGTAGATCTTGATGAAGTCGTCGAGGAAGCCGACCGCGCCGAGGCCGGTCATCAGGAACAGCACGAGCATGCCCGACACCGTCGGCGGCGACAGCGTGGCCAGGTGGGAGCCGCCGTAGGCGAGCAGCGCGGCCAGCACGAAGACGATGCCGCCCATGGTGGGGGTGCCACGCTTGCCCAGGTGGGCCTGGACACCCTCCTCGCGGATCTCCTGGCCGTAGCCGCGCCGCGAGAACAGCCTGATCGCCAAGGGGGTCCCCAGCATCGACAGGACCAGGCCCACCGCGCCGGCGATGACGATGTTGATCACTGAGCGGCACCTCCGAGAAGGAGCTCCGCCGTGCGTTCCAGGCCCATCGCGCGGGGGCCCTTGACGAGCACCGCGTCGCCGGGGCGCAGCAGGCCGGCCAGTGCGGCCGCCGCTGCCTCGGCATCAGGGACGTGTACGATCCGGGTCATCTGGGGAGCATATGGCCCTCCGCCACCTGGCGGTCCCGCGGCGGCCGAGGCCGCCGCGTTCGCGCCCTCCAGCACCGGGCCCGCGTCGGGGCCGACGACGACCAGGCCGGTCAGCCCGGAACCGCCCGCCAGCCGCCCCAGCTCGGCGTTGAGCGCCGCGCTCTCCTCGCCCAGCTCGCGCAGCGCCGCGATGACCGCGAACCGCCGCCGCTCCTGCCCCATCACGCCGAACATGTCGAACGCGGCCCGCATCGAGTCGGGGTTGGCGTTGTAGGCGTCGTTGACCACCGTGACGCCGTCGGGCCGGTCGGTGACCTCCATGCGCCAGCGGCTGCGCGGCGTGGCCTCCGACAGCTCCTCGGCGATCGTGGCGACCGGCAGGCCGAGCTCGTAGGCCGCGGCCGCGGCGGCCAGGGCGTTCTCCACGGCGTGCGCGCCGTAGAGCTGGAGCGTGACCGGCGCGGCCCCGGACGGGGTGCGCAACGTGAACGAGGCCCGCCCGCGCCCGTCGACCGTCTCCTGTTCGGCCCTGATGGCCGCGCCCTCGCCGCGCCCGAAGTACGTCACCCGCGCGTCGGTGCGCGAGGCCATCTGCGACACCAGCGGGTCGTCGGCGTTGAGCACCGCCACCCCGGTGCGGGGCAGCGCCTCCACCAGCTCGCCCTTGGCCTTGGCGATGGCCTCCTTGCCGCCGAACACGCCGAGGTGCGCGGTGCCGACGTTGAGCACCACGCCGATCGTGGGCGGCGCGATGCGGGTGAGGTCCTTGATGTGACCGATGTTGCGGGCGGCCAGTTCGAGCACCATGAACCGGGTGTCGACGTCGGCGCGCAGCACGGTCAGCGGATGGCCGAGCTCGTTGTTGAAGCTGCCCACGGGCGCGATGGTCGGGCCCATCCGGCCGGCCAGCCTGGCCAGCAGGTCCTTGGTGCTGGTCTTGCCCGCCGAGCCGGTCACGCCGATCACGGTGGCCTGCGGCAGCGCGGCGGTCTGCGCGGCGGCCAGCTCGGCCAGCGCGACCGCGGCGTCGGGGACGATCACCGCCGGCGCGTCGACCGGCCTGGAGGCCAGGACGGCGACCGCGCCGGCCCGGATCGCCTGCGCGGCGTAGTCGTGGCCGTCGACCCGCTCGCCGGCGAAGGCGACGAACAGCGATCCCGGCTCCACCGCGCGTGAGTCGATCACTACGGGCCCGCGCACCACGGCGCGGGGGTCTGCCATGCCCGACAGGGCGCCCGAGGTTATCTCGGCGATCCTGGCCAGCGGCAACGGGATCATCGGTGCTTCCTGCTTTCCTTGCGTGCGTCGATCGCTTCGGCGACCACCTCGCGGTCGTCGAACGGGATCACTTCGCCTGAGACGTACTGGCCCTGCTCGTGACCCTTGCCCGCGACGACGATCACGTCGCCGCGGCCGGCCCGGCCGACGGCCAGGTCGATCGCGGCCGCGCGGTCGGGCTCAATGATCACATGGGCGCGGTCGCGGGGCGGAACGCCGAGCGCTCCCTCCATCATCGCGGCCAGGATGGCGAGCGGATCCTCCGAGCGCGGGTTGTCGTTGGTGAAAATCGCCACATCGGCCAGCCGGGCGGCGATCTCGCCCATGAGCGGGCGTTTGCCGGTGTCGCGGTCGCCGCCGCAACCCAGGACGATCGTCAGCGTGCCCGCGGTCACCTCCCGCAGCGAGCGCAGCACCGACTCCACGGCGCCCGGCTTGTGGGAGTAGTCCACGAGCGCCTGGAACTCCTCCTCGGCGGAGGTGATGCGCTGCATGCGCCCGGGCACCCCGGTGAGGCTGCCCACGCCGTGCACGGCGGTCTGGAGCGGCACCCCCGACTCCACCAGGCAGACGATCGCGCCGAGCGCGTTGGCGACGTTGAAGGGGCCGGGCAGCGAGATCTGCGCGTCGGCCTCGACCCCGCCGGGGCCGGCCACCCGGAACGCGCTGCCGTCGGCGCCGAGCCGGACCTCCAGCGCCCGCCACTCCGCCTCCGGGTCGCCGAGCGCCGAGAACGTGGTCATCGGCACCTTGGCCCGGTGCAGCAGCTCCCGGCCGTGCGGGTCGTCGATGTTGGTCACGCCGACGCGGCTCAGCTCGGGCTGGAACAGCCTGACCTTGGTGGCGTAGTAGTCCTCGAAGTCCTTGTGGAAGTCGAGGTGGTCCTGGGAGAGGTTGGTGAACAGCGCGACGTCGTAGAAGATGCCGTCGACCCGGCCGAGCGCCAGCGCGTGGCTGGAGACCTCCATGGTGGCCGCGGTGACCCCCTGCTCGCGCATCAGCGCGAACAGGGCGTGCAGCTGCGGGGCCTCCGGCGTGGTCAGCGTGGGCTCGAAGCGGAGGTCTCCGGCGGCGATCTCGACGCCGCCGACCAGGCCCGTCGTGTGGCCGGCCGCCCGGAGGCCGGCCTCCACCATGAAGGTGGTGGTGGACTTTCCGCTCGTGCCGGTCACCCCGATCACCTGGACGTCGTGGGCCGGCTGGCCGTAGACCCAGGAGGAGACCTGCCCGAGCAGCGCGCGCGGGTCGGGCACGATCAGCACCGGCAGGCCGGTGGCCACGGCGGCCTCCCGCCCTGCCGGGTCGGTGAGGACGGCCACGGCTCCGCGCGCCATCGCCTCGGCGGCGAAGGTCGCGCCGTGCACGCGGTTGCCCGGCAGCGCCACGTAGAGATCGCCGCGCTGCACGGCGCGGGAATCGATGGTGACGCCGGTCAGGGCGGCATGGGGCGACCTCGACGTGCCGGAATCGGCGTCGAGCATGGTCGCGAGCCCGGTCAGCGGACGGGGCGGGCTGGTCTTGGGACGCATAGACGACGGGGGACGCACGGCGAGAGCGTACCTTCCCTGCTCACTGTCCCGCGCGCGTACGCACCGGCGGCGCGTCCGAGCCTGTGGGAGGAATCTTCCTGCTCTTGATGGCGAACGTCATCACATCCTTGAAGACGGGGGCCGCGAGCTGGCCGCCGAAATGGCCGTTCTTGGGGTTCTGGAGCACCGAGAGCACCACCAGCCGGGGCGCGTCGGCGGGCGCGAACCCGACGAAGGAGGCCGTGTAACCGTCGTAGCGGCCCAGCTCGGCGTCGTAGCGGTCGGCCGTGCCGGTCTTGCCCGCCACCCGGTAGCCGGGGATGGCGGCCAGCGCGCCGGTGCCCTCGGCGCTCACCGCGGTCTCCAGCATCGTCGTGATCTCCTTGGCCGTCGTCTCGCTCACCACTCTGGTCTGCCTGCCCGCGGGAGCCGGGACGAACCTGCCGGACGCGTCGGTGGTGCCCGCCACGATCTGCGGATCGACGCGGACGCCGCCGTTGGCGATGGTCTGGTAGACGCTGGCCGTCTGCAGGGCGGTCACCGACACGCCCTGTCCGTAGGCGACCGTGCAGCTCTGGCTGCCCGACCAGTTCTTGTAGTTGGGCAGCAGGCCCGCCTCGGCGTTGGGCACGCCGCCCGCCGGGGTGGTGCCGAACCCGAACGCCCTGAGCATCGCGTACAGGCGCTCGCTGCCGACCTTGCGGGCGGCCATGATCGTGGCGACGTTGCTGGACTGGGCCATGGCCTGCCGGAAGGTCATCGCCTCGGGCTTGTGGGCGTGGGCGTCGCGCAGCACCCGGTCGGCGCACCTGATGTTGTCGGGCACCTGGAACACCGTGTCGGGGGTGACCTCCTTGGCCTCCAGCGCGGCGGCGGCGGTGATCACCTTGTTGGTGCTGCCGGGCTCGAACACGTCCGCGGCGGCCTTGTTGACGTAGGAGGACGCGGGGGCCCTGCGCCAGTTGCCCAGGTCGAGCTCGGGCGCGTTGGCCATGGCGATGATCTGGGCGGTCCTGACGTCCATGACGATGACCGCGCCGCTGCTCGCGCCCGACTCGCGTACCTGCTCGGCGACCGTCTTCTGGGCGGCCCACTGGATGTCGCGGTCGATGGTGAGCCGTACGTCCTGGCCGTTGACGGGCGCGGTGCGCTCGCTGCTGGTCATGGGGATGCGCAGGCCGTCGCGGCCGGTCTCGACCCGCTGCTTGCCGTCGCGGCCGGCCAGGATCGTGTTCCTGGCCTGCTCCATGCCGCCCAGGCCGTTGCCCTCGTCGCCGACGAAGCCGATGAGGCTGCCGGCCAGGTCGCCGGCCGGGTAGTCGCGGCGGTAGGTCTTCTTCGCGCTGAGCGCGGGCACGCGGGCCTGCAGCAGGCGGGTGGCCACGACCGGGTCGACGTCTCTGGCCAGGAGCTGGTAGCGGCTGCCGGTCCTGGACAGCTTGGCGGTCATCTCCTCCACGGTCTTGCCGAGCTGCCTGGCCAGGATCGCGGCCACGTTGGCGCGGGCGGCCTCGGGGACCTTGGAGGGGTCGATGGACACCTCGCGGGCCTCCGACGTACGGGCCAGCGCGTTGCCGTTGACGTCGGTGATCGTGCCGCGCTTGGCGGGGATCTCCTCGACGTGCTGGCGCTGGCCGACGGCGGCGGCCTCGTAGACCTTGGAGTCGAGGCCCTGCATCTGGATCAGCCGGCCGGCGAAGATCGACAGGATGAACGTCATGCCGATCAGGCCGATGTTGATGCGCCGGCGCGGGCTGCCCAGGCGCAGCACCAGCGGGGGCCGCGGCGGGCGCGGCGGGGTGGGCGGGCGGCGCGGGCCCCTGGGGGGCGGCACGTCCGCGCCCCGGCGCAACATGCCGCGCTCACGCCCGCGCGCCTGGTCCAGCC
Organism: Nonomuraea sp. NPDC005730; assembly: GCF_040630865.1. Lineage (NCBI taxonomy): Bacteria > Bacillati > Actinomycetota > Actinomycetes > Streptosporangiales > Streptosporangiaceae > Nonomuraea > Nonomuraea sp. NPDC005730. The sequence goes on along the minus strand of NZ_JBEXYK010000003.1, from coordinate 274,349 downwards.
CGGAGGTGCGCGCCTGGCCGGACGCCGGACCGCGGGTCTGGCCAGGCCTGGCACCGCGCCCTTGATCGGGCCGGGAGCCCCGGCTCTGGCCCGGCCCTGAGCCGGGCCGCGCCTGCTCGGACCGCGAGCCGCGCGCCGGGTCGGGCCGCGAGCCGCGCCCCTGGTCCGCTCTTGAGCCGCGGGCCTGGTCGGGGCCGGGACCGTCGCCGCGACGGCGCGGCCCCTCCTGCGGCGCCCTGTCCCGGGCGCCGTCGTCGCGCCCCTGGGACGCGCGCCCGCGCGCCCGGTCGCTCTCGTCCCGCCCCTGGGCAGCACGGCCACGCGGACGGTCGTCACCGTCGCGGCTCTGCGAGGTGCGCCCGCGCGGGCGGTCGTCGTCGCCGCGCCCCTGGGAGGCGGCGCGGCCGCGGGAGTCGTCGCGGGAGTCGTCGCGGGGCCGCGTCCGGTCGCCGTCGTCGCGGCGCTGCCGGCCGCGGGAACCGCCGGCGGAGTCGCGTCGGGCGCTGCCGCGCGCGTCGTCGCCGGGGTCTTGGGGCCGGCGACCCCTCAGGTCGTCGTCGAACGGCAGGTCGAACGGGTCGGGCGGGCGCTTGCGCGACGAGTCGTCCGGCGGCGACGGGCGGCCCGCCCCCTCGGAACGGGCAGAGCCCCCTCGCCCCGCCCGCCCCGGACCGCCCGGCGTACGACGAGCGGCGCCGGGCCCTCCGGGAGAGCCGGCGCCGCCGGCGCCGCGGCCGGGACCCTGTCCCCTGCCGCCTGAATCCCTCACCGCTCCGGGACCGCCTGAGCACTCGGGTCGCCCGCGTTGTAGGGCCGCAGGCTCTTGTCCAGGTGGTCGCCCTGCGCCTCGGCACGATCGGCGAGGTTCTGGGGCTGCATCTTGCTGTCGAGCTTCTGCTGGAGCGCTTCCTTCTCCTGCCGGGCCACCGCGATCTCGTCGCGCAGCTTGGCGTCGGTGATGGCGTCGCGGTTGAGCATGATGTTGAGCAGCAGCAGGCTCACCAGGCCGCCGCACATCAACCCGACGACGAGCAGCACGAACGGCGCCCGCTGCCGCTTGGTCGAGGGTCGCCGCGCGGCGGGACGGCGCGCGGGCGCGGCGCTCTCGCCGGGACGCGCGTCGGCCGGCCGCCGGCCGCCGGTGTCAGGACGAGGCCGCGGCTTGGTCTGGTGAGAGACGCCCGGCCTGCGCGTGCCCGGCTTGGGCATGGCGCGGCGGACGGGCGCGACCCGGCCGGTCTCCTGCTCAATCGTCAACGCGGATCCTCTCTGCCGCCCGTAGCCGGGCCGAGGCCGCCCGCGGGTTGCGGGCGAGCTCTTCATCGCTGGGGAGCTCGGCTCCCCTCGTCAGCAGGCGGAACCTCGGCTGGTGTGCCGGTAGCGGGACAGGCAGCCCTGGCGGGCTGGTGTCCTTGGTTCGCGCCGTGAGGGCCTGCTTGGTGAGCCGGTCCTCAAGGGAGTGGTAGGAGAGCACGACGACCCGCCCACCCAGCGCCAGCGCGTCGAGCGCCGCGGGCAGCGCCGCCTCCAGGGCGGACAGCTCCGCGTTGACCTCGATGCGCAGCGCCTGGAAAGTCCTCTTGGCGGGGTTGCCGCCGGTGCGCCTGGTCGCCGCGGGGATCGCGTCGCGCACGATGTCGGCGAGTCTCTTGGTGGAGGTGATGGGCTCCTTGGCGCGTTCCTTGACGATAAGCCCCGCGACCCTCGGCGCGAAACGTTCCTCGCCGTAGTCGCGCAGGATTCGTGCCAGGTCGCCGGCCGGGTAGGTGTTGACCACCCGCTCGGCCGTCAGCTCCTGCTCGGTGTCCATGCGCATGTCGAGCGGGGCGTCGTAGGAGTAGGCGAAGCCGCGTTCGGCCTCGTCGAGCTGCGGTGAGGAGACGCCGAGGTCGAACAGCACGCCGTGGACCGCGGGATGCCCGGCCTCGTCGATGATCTGGGCCAGGTCGCCCGAGGAGGCGTGGACCAGGGTGGTGCGGCCGGCGTAGGGGGCGAGCCTGCGGGTGGAGAAGTCGATCGCGAACGGGTCGCGGTCGATCCCGATGAGGTGCAGGGAGGGGAAGGCGGCGAGCAGGGCCTCGGAGTGGCCGCCGAGCCCGAGGTTGGCGTCGACGACGACCGGCTCCGGCCCCGACAGCGCCGGGCCCAGCAGCTCCAGTACGCGCTCGAGCATCACCGGAACGTGACCGCCCGTGCCTACGTTGTCGTCCATCTCCAACCCCCCCTCTCGCGTCCTGCTCGCGGATGACGCGTATCGATCAATCGTCAGTCATTCTCGGGTCCCCACCCGGCGCCGCCCGGCCAGGTCCCCATCCGCACCCTCTTCGTGGACGCCCGCCCTCTGACACCGGGGAAGGTGCATCAGTTGGCAGGCAGTGGTTGCGGGTGGAGACCTCGCCGAACGACATCACCGACGGATCGACCGTGGTCACTACAAGATCCCTGGCAGCACCTCCTCCGACAGATCGGCGAACGCCTGCTCCTGCGCGTTGAGGTAGGTGTCCCAAGCCTGCGAGTCCCAGATCTCCAGCCGGGTGTTGGCCCCGATGACGACGCAGTCACGCTCCAGGCCGGCGTACTTGCGCAGGCTCTGCGGGATCGTGACGCGTCCCTGCTTGTCTGGTTTCTCGTCGGACGCGCTGGCGAAGAAGACGCGGCTGTAGTCACGCACCGCCTTGGCGGTGACCGGGGCGGTGCTGAGAGCCTCGGTTATGCGCTGGAACTCCTCTACTGGAAAGACGTAGAGGCATCGCTCCTGGCCTTTGGTGATCACAAGACCCTCCGCCAGCTCCTCACGGTACTTAGCCGGCAGGAACAGCCGTCCCTTGTCGTCAAGACGCGGTTGATGGGTGCCGAGGAACATCGGCGCCACCTCCCGTGCCTCAGCGAAGCGCTCAGCGCTGGCGCACCGGGCCCTCCACTGCGCACCACCATACTCCACTTCTCCCCACCGTCAACTGATTCGAACCGTCTTCATCATCAGTTTCCGTTGCGTTACCGCAGGTCAGCGGGGTGGAGCGGAGGTGGGGGGCGCCGGGGGGCGGGCCAACCCTCATGGGCGTGTCGAGGGTTCGAAAGACCGGCGATATAGGGGGTCGCGGCGGGCGCCAAGGCGGGGGTGGCGGAAAGTGGAGCGGCCGAGGGGGCCAGTGTCACGGGATTCGCACTGCTATGCGACAAGAACAGGAACATCAGCGGGGTTCCCTGGAATATCCACAAATGTCGCTCAAGAACCCGCAGCGTCGTAGGGTCGTACAGACAATGGAAAAGGAATGGCATGGCTCCCGTAATGGCACCGTGCGGGACAGCCGTCGCACTATGGAGGCCTGGTGGCACTAACCCATGACGTCCCTCCCCAGCTTGACGAGCTGGTCTCCACCGCCCACCGAATCCGGCAGGCCATCGAGTCGGTGATCGAGGGAAAGAGCGACGCCGTCCGTCTCACGCTGACCGTCCTGCTCGCCGAGGGCCACCTTTTGATCGAGGACGTGCCGGGGGTCGGCAAGACGATGCTCGCCAAGGCGCTGGCGCGGTCCATCGACTGCCCGGTGCGCCGCGTGCAGTTCACGCCCGACCTGTTGCCCAGTGACATCACCGGGGTCAGCGCCTACAACCAGCAGACGCGTGAGTTCGAGTTCAAGCCCGGACCGGTGTTCGCCAACATCGTGGTGGGCGACGAGATCAACCGCGCCTCCCCCAAGACACAGTCGGCGTTGCTGGAGTGCATGGAGGAGCACCAGGTCACCGTGGACGGCGTGACGTACCCCCTGGACGCCCCCTTCATGGTGATCGCCACCCAGAACCCCATCGAGATGGAGGGCACCTATCCCCTCCCCGAGGCCCAGCGTGACCGGTTCACCGCCAGGGTCGCCATGGGCTACCCGGAGCCGACGGCCGAGCTGGAGATGCTCGACGTGCACGGCAGCACCTCGCCGCTGGACAAGCTGGAGCCGGTCGCCACGACCGCCGAGGTGCGCGCCCTGATCGAGGCCGTGCGCGGCGTGTACGTCTCGCAGCCGGTCAAGAAGTACGCCATCGACCTCGTCGTGGCCACCCGCCACTCCCCCGACCTGCGGCTGGGCGCCTCCCCCCGGTCCACGCTGCAGCTCGTCCGCGCGGCCAGGGCGCACGCGGCGCTGGCCGGACGCGACTACGTCATCCCCGACGACCTGCAGGACCTGGCCGTGCCCGTGCTGGCCCACCGGCTGCTGCCCAGCGTCGAGGCCCAGGGCCAGCGCCGTCTGCCCGAGCAGGTGGTGACCGACCTGGTCAGGCGTGTGCCGGTGCCGGAGACGCGAGCGTCGTGAGGGCCGGACTGCGGGCGCTGACCTCCCGCGGCAGGTCGTTCCTGGCCTCGGGGATCGCGGCGCTGCTGATGGCGCTGATCCTGGGCGAGAACGACCTGTTCAGGATCGGCGTGCTGGTCACGGCGCTGCCGCTGCTGGCCGCGCTGGTGGTGGCACGTACCAGGTACCGGCTGAGCTGCGCGCGGAGGCTGGACCCGCCCAGGGCGGAGGTGGGCGGGGAGGCCACGGTGACGTTGCGCCTGGAGAACGTGACCAGGCTGCCGACCGGGCTGCTGCTGATCGAGGACACCGTGCCGTACGCGCTGGGCGTGCGGCCGCGGTTCGTGCTCGACCGGGTCGAGTCCAAGGGGGTGCGTGAGATCGACTACCGGGTCCGGTCCGACCTGCGCGGCAGGTACACGATCGGGCCGCTGTCGGTGCGCATCACCGACCCGTTCGGGCTGGTGGAGCTGACGCGGGCGTTCACGATCAGCGACACGCTCGTGGTGACGCCGCAGGTGGTGGCGTTACCGCACGTACGGCTGTCGGGCGAGTGGACGGGCGGCGGCGACAGCCGCACCAGGAGCGTGGCCGCGGCCGGCGACGACGACGTGGCGCCGCGCGAGTACCGGCAGGGCGACGACCTGCGCCGGGTGCACTGGCGCTCGACCGCCCGGTACGGCGAGCTGATGGTGCGCCGCGAGGAGCAGCAGTGGCAGAGCCGCGGCGCGCTCCTGCTGGACACCCGCAGGCACGCCCACCGCGGCGAGGGCCCGCGCTCCTCCTTCGAGGTGGCGGTCTCGGCCGCGGCCTCGATCGGCGTGCACCTCGCCCACGAGGGCCTGGGCCTGCGGCTGGTGACCGACCAGGGCGCCGAGCACCTGACCGACCAGGGGCTCAGCTACTCGCTGCTGGACACGCTCGCCATGGTGCGGCACAGCTCGGCCCGCTCGCTGGAGATGGGCGTCTCGGCCCTGCGCCAGGGCGGCGGCGACGGCCTGATCGTGGCCGTGCTCGGCGCGCTCGACCCCGAGGAGGCCAGGGAGCTGGCCAGACTCCGGCACAGCGGCGTCACCGGCGTCGCGGTCCTGCTCGACGCCGGCACCTGGGAGGGCGCCGGCCGGGGCTCGCACGAGAACTTCGACGCCGTGCAGGGCGTCCTGGCCGGTTACGGCTGGCGGATCGTCCGCCTGCCCGCCGGCACCTCCATCGCCTCGGTCTGGCCGGACGCCGCCAACCGCGGCAGGTACGCGCTCAACCCCACGGGAGGTGCGGCATGAGGCTGACGGCCGCCTCGGGTGTGGCCGCGTTCGCCGCGGCGATCCTGCTCTATCCGCTCTTCCAGGGCGGCGCCTGGTTCTGGACGTCGCTCGGCGCCGTGCTGGCCGTGATGGCCGCCGGGCTGCTCAGCTCCCGCCTGTCGCTGCCCGCCTGGGCCGCGCCGCCGGCCGGGCTGGCCGCGTTGTGGATCTTCCTGACCGTGGTCTTCGCCTCGGGCAAGGCGTGGGCGCTGGTGATCCCGACCAAGGAGTCGGTGTGGGAGCTGGGCCGGCTGATCGGGGTCGGCTGGGCCGACATCCAGCGTTACGCCGCGCCCGTGCCGTCCACGGACGGCATCACGCTGCTGACCGCGGGCGGCGTGGGCGTCATCGCGATCGCCGTGGACCTGCTGGCCGCGCGGCTGCGGCGGGCGGCGCTGGCCGGGCTGCCGCTGCTGGCGCTGGCCACGGTCCCGGCGACGATCCTGGCCGAGCCGATCAGCTGGCCCGCCTTCATCATCGCCGCCCTCGGCTTCGTCAGCCTGCTGGTCGCCGACGGGCGCGAGCGGGTGGGCCACTGGGGACGGGCGGTGCTCGTCCGCCGGACCAGGGTGGCGACCGGGCCGCGTCCGGACACCGGCGGGGCCAGGGCCGACACCAGCGGCCTGCGGCTGTCGGGCAAGCGCATCGGGTTCGCCGCCATCGCGCTGGCCGTGCTGCTGCCCGCGGCGCTGCCGGTGATGGAGCCGGTCTCCTTCTTCCAGTTCGGCGTGGGCGGCCGGGGCGGCGGCAAGGGCAACTCGATCAGCATCGCGAGCCCGATCGCCAGCCTGCGCGGGCAGCTCGAACTGCCCGAGCGGCGCGTGGTGCTCACCTACAGCAACAACGACAACAAGCCCAGGTACCTGCGGATCTACGCGCTGGACACCTTCGACGGCCAGCAGTTCGGCATGACCGAGCCGAAGGGCTCGCCGGACAACAGGACGGAGAACGGCCCGCTGCCGCCGCCTCCCGGGCTGAGCGCGAGCACGAAGGTCGGCAACGTCGTCACCAAGATCCGGATGAGCGACGAGATCGAGCGGCTGCAGTTCCTCCCGCTGCCGTACCCGCCGCGGCAGATCCGGGTGGACGGCGACTGGCGCGCCGACGTGGGCACGCTGATGGTCTTCTCCATCCCCGACGAGGCGGCCGGCCTGGAGTACGAGGTCGCCACCAGCGAGCCGGCCGCCACGCCGGAGCTGCTGGAGTCGCTGGAGGGCGTCCAGCCGAGCGTGGACCGGCGGTACCTGAAGCTGCCGGACAACCTGCCGCCGGAGATCGTCCGGCTGGCGCGTTCGCTGACCGCGCAGACCAACTCCAACTACGAGGCGGCGGTGAAGCTCCAGCAGTTCTTCACCAAGGACGGCGACTTCCGCTACGACCTGCGGACACAGGGGCACGGCAACTCCGCGCTGCGGGACTTCCTGCTGCGCGACCGTACGGGCTACTGCGAGCAGTTCGCGGCCTCGATGGCGGTGCTGGCCAGGATCGTCGGCATCCCGTCGCGGGTGGCGATCGGCTACACCGGCGGCACGAAGGTCGGCGACAACTGGACGGTCACGACCGGCGACTCGCACTCCTGGCCCGAGCTGTACTTCGAGGGCGTGGGCTGGCTGCCGTTCGAGCCGACGCCGTCGGGGACGCTGGGGCAGGGCAGCGCGCGGGTGCCGGACTACACGGTCCCGCCGGCGCCTTCCACGACGCCGTCCACCTCGCCGAGCAGCGGCGCGACCGAGTCCGGCGCCGACGACCCGATCAACCCCTCCACCCGGCGCAACCCGCGCGAGCTCGACCGTGAGGGCCTGATCGCCACGGGCGGCCTGCCGCCGGACGACTCGATGCCGCTGATCGGCAAGATCGGCCTCGGCGCGGGCGCGCTGCTGCTGCTCCTGCTGGTCCCGGCGGCGCTGCGGCTGCTCACCAGGAACCGGCGGGTGCGCGCGCTGGGCTGGAAGGTCTCCCAGCCGGCCGACGACCTGACGGCCAGGATCGCGACCGCACACCACCCGTCGGTCGCGGCCGTGTGGGCCGAGCTGGACGACGTGCTGTGCGACTACGGCATGACCCGCGGCGCCAGCGAGACCCCGAGGGCGCTGGCCAGACGGCTGAGCCGGCAGTACGAGTTCGACGCCGAGTCGGCGGCCGCCATGACGGCCATCGCGACGACGGTCGAGCGGGTGCTGTTCGCCAGGGACCCGGGCACGATCGGGCCCATGAAGAAGGACCTGCGCAAGGTGCGGCAGGCCCTGGCGGCGACGGTGTCGCGAGGGAGGCGGATGCGGGCGGTGCTGCTGCCGCCCTCGACGCTGCGGCGGCTGCGGGCGCTGGGCGAGCGCCTGCTGGACGGCTTCGACCTGCTGGAGAACATCAGGCTGCGGCGGACGGCGGCCCACAAGGGCGCCTGAGCCGCCCGCCCAGGACCGAGCGTGCGGTCGCTCCCCGGAAGGGGAACGGCCGCACGTTCGCGTATGGCGAGAAGTTCGGCGCCGGGGAGGAGGTCAGCGCTCGTCGTGACGACGGCGCCAGCGCTCTTCCATGCGCTCCATGAAGGTGCCCCGATTGGCGCGCCGGGGCTGCCTGCCCACAGCGCCCGCGCCCGGAGCCGGCGGCGAGTCGCCGAACCCGTTCATGCGCTTCCAGCTGGACAGACCCCACAGACACGCGGCGAGCATGACCACGAAACCGCCGACGCCGAGCGGGATCTGACTCATGACCACGCCGACCATCATGATCACGACGCCGAGGGCAAAGCCGATGGAGGCTTTGATCAGGCGACGCTTGTAATGGCTGCGCGGGTCACTGATCCTTACGGTGTTGGCCCACTTCGGGTCCTCGGCGTAGAGGGCCTGCTCGATCTGGTCGAGCAAGCGCTGCTCGTGCTCAGAGAGCGGCACGGCGCCTCCCAAGGACAGCCCCAGGACGGGGAAGACGGCAACGGACGACACGGGGTGTCCGAACCTCGCGGTCGGTTATCCCCAGAATACGAGGCTGTAGACGTAGGCGAAAGCAAACGTCCAACGCAGACCAAACCGGAGGTGACGTCATGGCTCCATTGTGGACCATCTCGCACCCCTTCCCCCAAAATCGCGACATCCTTCTCCTACCCGACTGACCGATCAAGTAGGACATGGGCGTCATGTCTCTATTTCATCAAGCTTGCCACGTACCAGCGACGCTGGGAGCACCGCATCGGGGCCAAATCTCCGGATCGCCTTGTCCATCGCCTGTTCGGCCTCGCGCCAGCCGGTCTCGCGCTCGCCCAGACCGAGCTGGTGGGTGGCCTCGCCGGCCGGGCGGAGGTTCTCCATCCGGACCCCGACCAGGCGCAGGCGCACCCGCTGGAGACCGGCGGCCTCGAACAGCTCGCAGGCGGTGGCGTAGATCACCTGGGCCACGTCGGTCGGCTCCCGCAGGGTGCGCGACCGGGTGATCGTGGTGAAATCGGCCCGGCGCAGCTTCACACTTACAGTTCTGCCCACGTGTCCGCCCTTACGCATCCGGGCCGCCACGCGCTCGGCCAGGCGCAGCAGCTCGCGCCGGATCACCTCGGGATCGTCGACGTCGGCCGCGAAGGTCTCCTCGTTGCCGATGCTCTTGTCGGGCACGTGCGCGGTCACCGGACGCTCGTCGCGACCCCAGGCCAGCGTCGCCAGGTGGCCGCCGACGGCCTGCCCGAGCTCGCGCTGGAGCGTGTTCAGGGGCACCCTGGCCAGGTCACCGACGGTGCGGATGCCGAGCCGTACGAGGGACTGCTCGGTGCGCTCCCCCACGCCCCACAACGCCGCGACCGGCAGCGGGTGGAGGAAGTCGACCACCTGCCCTTCGGGCACCACCAGCAGCCCGTCGGGCTTGCACTGCTTGGAGGCCAGCTTTGCCACGAATTTGCTGGAGGCCACCCCCACCGAGCAGGTGATGCCGTAGCGGTCGAGGACCTGCTCCCTGATCATGGCGGCGATCGCCGCGGGCGGGCCGAGCCGCCGCCGGGCGCCGCCGACGTCGAGGAACGCCTCGTCGGAGGCGATCGGCTCGACCAGCGGGGTGATCGAGTGGAAGATCTCCATGACGCCCCTGGAGACCTCGGAGTATTTGCCGTGGCTGGGCGGGATGATCGTGGCCTGCGGGCACAACCGGCGCGCCCTGCTCATCGGCATCGCCGAGTGGACGCCCAACGCCCTGGCCTCGTAGGTGGCGCTGAGCACGACGCCGCGCCCGGCCGGCGAGCCGACGATCACCGGGCGGCCCCGCAGCTCCGGCCGCTCCAGCAGCTCGACGCTGGCGAAGAAGGCGTCCATGTCGACGTGGAGAATCGGGCAGCCGCTGTCATCGACCCCGGTCCGCGGCGCGGGGCCGATGCCTGTGATCTGCTTGCGGGACACGCCTGCGAGTCTATCCGAACAGACGTTCCAGACTAGGGGCGGTGGCCGAGGACGTGCACCTGGGTGGCGATGTCCCGCAGCACGGGGTGGACGGCGGCGGCCTGCTCCAGCGCCGCGAGCGCGTCGGCCGCGCCGGGCTCGCCGTCGACGAGCCGGCTGGGCACCAGGTCGGCGAAGACCCGCACGCCGTGGACCGCGCCGACGGTGAAGCCCGTGGCGGTCAGCAGCTGCGCCAGGATCTCGGCGGTGAAACGCCGCGGCGTGGGGTCGCGGTCGCCCCACGTGCCGCGCGGGTCGGCCAGCACGGCCCTGGCCTCGTCGAACTGCCCGGCCAGCGCCCGGTGGATCGCGCTGGCCACGGGGTTGGCGGCCAGCACGCTGACGGCGCCACCCGGGCGCAGCAGCCCGGCGACGGCGGCCAGCGCGCCGGTGGGGTCGTCGACGTACTCCAGGACGCTGTGGCACAGGACCAGGTCGGCGCTGTCGTGGTCGAGCAGGTCGCCGAGGTCGGCGGTGTCGCCCTGCAGGCCGCGCACGCCCACGCCCTTCTCCTTGGCCCGGCGCTCCAGCGCGGCCAGCGAGTCGGGGCTGGGGTCGACGACGGTGACGGTGTGGCCGAGCTCGGCCAGCGGCACGGCGAACCCGCCGGTGCCCCCGCCGGCGTCGACGATGTCGAGCGCGTCACGGCCGACGGCCTCGGCACGCTCGGCCAGCACCGATCGCAACGCGCCCCACACGACGGCGGTGCGCACCGCCGGGGTCTTCGTGGTGACGCCTTCTGCTCGCAACGTCGGCTCGCCTCTCTCTCCTCCGCGGGCGGCCCTCGCCCTGTGCGGACGGGCCCAGCCTACGCCGTACGCGCCGTCGCCCGCAGGCCGGACCCTGACCGTCGCAGGCCGCCGCCACCCTCTTCGGCGCCCGCAGCCGCCAGGCGTCGGTCAGCAGCTCGGCCGGCCGCCAGGCGCACCAGCACCACGGCGTGCCCGTCGTAGTGGGGTGCGGAGAAGAACGTGCCGGGGACGGCGGCGATCAGCTCGCGCTTGAGCTCCTCGCCGCCCACCGGCACGGCGTGCACGCCGCCCTCCCGCGTGATCCGGGCGAACCATCTGCCGCGCGGGTAGAAGGCGGGCGGGCCGTACATGGCTTTCTCGGCGGTCTCGGGCAGCGCCAGGGCGAGGGCGCGCACCTCGATGGGGTCGATGCTCACACAGGGGCCCGACGGCCGGAAAAGGGCGCGTCGCGGCTGGTGACGCGCCACTTCCCCGGACCGGCTCACGGCCCCCGCGGAACAGGCCGGGGCCGCACCGGAAGGCCGCGCGCCGGCGCGCCTTCCGTCGCCTCTTCGCGAGTCGTACGGACCGTGTGAGTGGAACGTACCCCGAAACGGCCTTCGCGGCCTTTGTCTAAAGGGTGAGGCTTGGCTTGAGTTGCTTGAACCGGGCCAGCAGGCCGTTGATGAACTGCGGCGACTCGTCGGTCGAAAGCTCGCCCGCCAGGTGCACCCACTCGCTGATGACCACGCCCTCGGGCACGTCGGGCATCCACAGCAGCTCGTACGTGCCGCCGCGCAGCAGGTTGCGGTCGACCGCGGGCATGCGGTCGAGCGTCCAGCCCTCGGAGTAGGTGGTGATCAACTCGTCGATACGGGCATGGTGGCGGGCGACGCCCTCGACGATGGTCGAGGTGTACTCGTTGACCGGCGGCTCCTGCCGCTCGACGCGCTCGGCGAGGATCCTCAGCGGATCCTCCGAGCGCAGCTCGGCCTCGAAGAGGATGTCAAGGGCGCGCCTGCGTGCTTTGCCGCGTGCAGACACCTCAGGCCCGGCCGAGGTATTCGCCGCTGCGGGTGTCGACCTTGACCTTCTCGCCGGTGGTGATGAACAGCGGCACCTTGATCTCGGCGCCGGTCTCCAGGGTGGCGGGCTTGGTGCCGCCGGTGGAGCGGTCGCCCTGCAGACCGGGCTCGGTGTTGGAGATCAGCAGCTCGACGGCGGCGGGCAGGTCGACGTAGAGCGCCGAGCCCTCGTTGAAGGCGATCGTGGCGAGGGTGTTCTCCAGCATGTAGTTGGCGGCGGTGCCGACGGTGCGGGCGGGCACGTTGACCATGTCGTAGGTCTCGGTGTCCATGAAGACGAAGTCGTCGCCGTCCTTGTAGGAGTACTGCATCTCGCGCTTGTCGACGTTGGCCACGTCGACCTTCACGCCGGCGTTGAAGGTCTTGTCGACCACCTTGCCGGAGAGGACGTTCTTGAGCTTGGTACGCACGAACGCGCCGCCCTTGCCCGGCTTGACGTGCTGGAACTCGACAACGCTCCAGAGCTCACCGCCCTCGAGCTTCAGCACCATGCCGTTCTTGAGGTCGTTGGTCGTCGCCACTCGTTCTCTCCCGCGTGTGGCCGCTCTAAAGGACGAGCAGCTCCTTGGTGGTCTTGGTGAAAAGTTCCGGCCCGCCCTCACGGGTCACGAGGGTGTCCTCGATGCGAACCCCGCCCCGCTCGGGGAGGTAGATCCCAGGCTCGACGGTGATCGGAACTCGATCCTCTAGTCTACCGGTCCTGGAGGGGCCCAGGAACGGGTCCTCGTGGATCTCCAGGCCGACGCCGTGGCCCAGGCCGTGCCGGAAGTGCTCGCCGTGGCCCGCCGCCTCGATCAGGCCGCGGGCGGCGGCGTCGACGTCCTTGGCCGCGGCCCCCGGGGTCAGGGCGTGCCGGCCGGCCCGCTGGGCGCGCCTGACCAGGTCGTACAGGTCGCGCTGCCACGCGGCGGGCGCGCCCAGGCAGACCGTCCTGGTCATGTCGGCGTGGTAGCCGTGGTAGCGGGCGCCGAAGTCCATCGTGACCAGGTCGCCGGCGCGCAGTTCGCGGTCGGTGGGGGCGTGGTGCGGGATCGCGCCGTTCTCACCGGCGGCGACGATCGTGTCGAACGCCGGCTTGTCGGCGCCCAGCTCGGTCATGCGGTTGTCCAGGAGGCGGGCCAGGGCGCGTTCGGTGAGGCCCGGCGCGATCAGCGGGAGCACGTCGGCGAAGGCCTGGTCGGTCAGGGCGCAGGCGGTGCGGATGAGCTCCAGCTCCGCCTCGTCCTTGACCGCGCGCAGCTCCTCGACCACCGGGCCGAGCGGCACCAGGCCCCCGCCCTGACCCTTGCCGCCCTTGCCGCCCTCGCCGCCCTCGCCCAGGCCCGACTCCAGGCGGCGGAAGGTCGCCACGGTCATGGCGGCGGCCTCGATGCCCACGCCCGGCGCGGCCAGCCGGGCGGCCACGTCGGACGCCTCGACCGCGGGCACGTCGAGGGCGCGGGTCTTGTCGATGTAGCGGTTGTCGGTCGCCAGCAGCGCCGAGCCGTCCGCCCTGACCAGGACGGCCGCGTTCGAGCTGACCAGCCCGGTGAGGTAGCGGACGTTGACGGGGGAGGTGACGAGCAGCGCGGGGACCTCGTGGGCGGGCAGCGCGGCGGCCAGGCGCGCCCGGCGCGCCGCGTGGTCGATGGTCATCCCGCCAATGTACGCGCGCCCCGCCCCTCCCCCACCCCCGGTCAGGGTGGGGAAAGTGCCCGCCTCCCTCCCCCATCCGGGTCACGAGGGGGAGAGTACGCGCCCCCCTCCACCGCGCCGGTCAGGAGAGGGCGAAGTCGTTCAGGAAGGAGGCGAGCGGGCCCGACAGGGGGACGTCGCCCTTCGCCTGGGCGTTGCGCAGGTCCTGGTAGACGCCGGCGATCTGGCCGCGGGCGGGCTCGAAATGGCCGTCCTGGAGCTTCTTGGCGACCTTCCTGAGCTTGTCGTGGACCTTCTCGGCGACGCGGGGGTTGATGTCGCCGATGTCCTCCTGGGCCGTCACCGCCTCGTCGAACTTCACCAGCCAGTGGTCCCAGCCGCCCGCCGGGGTCTGCCCGCGGCCCAGGGTCACCTTGGGGCCGACGGTCTGGACCAGGCCGGTGGGGGTGTCGCCCGGGGTGAGGTCGGTGGGGCCGGCTTCGGTGAGTCCGGGGGTCGGGCCGGCGGTCGACGTGGCGTCCGGGGACAGGACGGGCGTGGGCGGCGTGCCGGCGCTCGGCTCGGCCACCGGGGTCTCCTTGCGGGAGCCGGCCCACAACACCATGGCGACGGTCACCACCGCGATGACCGCGACGGCGATCCCCATCTGGATCAGCAGCTTGTTGCCGGTACGCGGCGGCGCCGAATCCAGCTCGGCCGACTCGTAGACGGCGGTGTCGCCGGCTCGCGGGACGCCGTTGAAGTCGTAGACCCGGGTGTCGCCCGGCCGGCCCGCCGGGGCTCCGGCGGGGTTCGCGGCGGCGGGGTTCGGGGCCGTGGGGGCCGCTCCTGGAGCCGCGCCGGGCCGGGCGATGGCGGCCAGGGCCCGGCGGACGGGCTCGCCGCCCGAGGGCCGCCTGGCGGGGTCGGGCGCGAGCATCGCGAGGACGAGCCGGTCCAGCTCGGCGGGGATCTCGGGCCGGATCGCGCTGGGCGGGACGACCCCCTGCCCGGCACTCCCGGCACCCGCACCACCGGCGGCCTCGGCTCCCGGGGCCCCGACTTCGGGGGACGCGCCGGGGGACGCGGCGGAGGGCGGCGGGGTGGCGCGCATGCCGGTTACCGGAATGTCAGGGGTGGCAGCGGGCGGGCGGCCGCAGAGGAGCTCGTAGCAGACGGCACCGAGGGCGTACAGGTCGGCGGCGGCCGTGGCGGGACGGCCGGAGGCCCGCTCAGGGGCGAGGTAACGGCGTTCGGCCTGGGACGGCTCCTCGTCCGGCAGCCCGAACCCGACGACCTTCAGCACGCCGCTGGCCGCCCGCCGGAAGCTGCCTGAGTCGATCTGCCCGTGGAACACCCCGGCGCGGTGCGCGGCGTCCAGCCCCGCGGCCGCCTGGCCGACCAGGTCGCACACCTCGACGATCGGCATGGGACCCTCGGCCGCCAGGTCCTCCCCCACGCTGGTCCCGGTGAGGAACTCGGTCACCAGGAAGGGGGCGCCCTCCTGGTCGCCCACGTCGAGGACCATGGCCACGTTGGGGTGGATCACCCTGGCCACCGCCTGGGCGTGCTGCTTCAGCGCCTCCCTGGCGGCCTCGCCGGCCGCGCCGGCGCCCAGGATCTTCACGGCCACGACCCAGTCGGCGCGGGTGTCGTAGGCCCGCCACACCTCACCCATCGGACCGCTGCCGATGAGCTCGTCAAGCCGGTACCGGTCGGCGACCATCGAAGGCGTAGCGTCGGACATATCCCCGCCAAAAACTCGAAAAGTGGGCTATTTCCGACCCACCATAGGGCCCTCCAGCCCCTCCCCGCCCCATGATCCACACTTCGCACCCGCCGTCGCACAGCGTCTGCCGTCCCTCGACATAACGAAATTCGTTATTTACGATTATCGTTATGTCCATGAAATGGATCAACCGGCTCGAGGTCGTGTTGAGCATCGGTCTCGTCCTCGGCTGCGTCGGCGCGCTCACCGCCCTGGGCGCAACCGTCCTGATCGCCGTGTTCGGCACGGCCAACGGCATCGGCGTCCCGCTGCACGTCTCCGGCGTGACGCCGCCCGTGACCCCCGTCCCTGGGGTGGAGATCGTCAGCGCCGCGGCCGACGTGACCCTCCGTCCCGTGGGGCCCTCGCCCGCGGCGGCGCTGCTCTACCTCCTGCTGTGGGCGCCGCCCACGGCGACCGGACTGCTCGCGCTGTACACCGTGGTCCGCGCGCTGCGCAGGGCGCGGTCGGGCGACCGGGCGCTGTTCTCCGCGGTGACGGCCGGGCACCTGCGGCGGCTGGGCTGGATCCTGATCGCCGGTTCGCTCGTGTCGGCCGGGCTCGGCACGGCGGCGCAGGCCATACTGTCCGGCATGCTGCTGACGACCGGTCCGGCGTTCGTCCCGGCGCCGGGCGTGCCGCTCGCGGGCCTCGTGGCGGGCCTGTGCGCGCTCGGGGTCTCGGAGATCGTCCGCCGGGGCGTGGCGCTGCTCGACGAGGTCGAGGCCACGATCTGATGCCCGAAGGCACCATCCGGGTACGCCTGGACGAACTGCTCGCCCAGCGCGGCATGACGCTCACCGAGCTGTCGCACAAGGTCGAGATCACCGTGGTGAACCTGTCGATACTCAAGAACGGCCACGCCAAGGCGATCCGCTTCTCCACGCTGACCAGGCTGTGCGAGGCCCTGGGCTGTCAGCCCGGCGATCTGCTCACCTACGACTGAGGGCGGGTGGCCGTACGGCCACCCGCCCTCAGCGGAATTCCGGTCAGGCCGTCGCGGGCTCCGGCGCGCGCGGCGTGCGGGCGGCCGCGGCCGGGGCGTCGTCGAGCGGCTGCGGCGGCGCGTTGAAGACCGCCTCGTCCAGGCGGCCCTCCGAGCGGGCCACCAGGACCGGGACGACCATCTGGCCGGCCACGTTGGTCGCGGTGCGGATCATGTCGAGGATCGGGTCGATCGCCAGCAGCAGGCCGACGCCTTCGAGCGGCAGGCCCAGCGTGCTCAGCGTGAGCGTCAGCATGACGATCGCGCCGGTCAGACCGGCGGTGGCGGCCGAGCCGACGACCGAGACGAACGCGATCAGCAGGTAGTCCCCCACCCCGAGGTGCACGCCGAACACCTGGGCCACGAAGATCGCGGCGAGCGCCGGGTAGACCGAGGCGCAGCCGTCCATCTTGGTGGTGGCGCCGAAGGGCACCGCGAAGGAGGCGTAGTCACGGTCCACGCCGTTGCGCTCGACGGTGACGCGCTGGGTCAGGGGCAGCGTGCCGACCGAGGAACGGGAGACGAAGGCCAGCTCGATGGCGGGCCAGGCGTTGCGGAAGAACGTGATCGGGTTGACCTTGCCCCAGACCGCGAGCAGCGTCGGGTAGACGGCCAGCAGGACGATGAAGCAGCCGACGTACACGCCGACGCTGAACTTGGCCAGCGGGGCCAGCAGGTCCCAGCCGTAGGTGGAGACGGCCTTGCCGATGAGGCCGGCGGTGCCGATCGGGGCCAGGCGGATGACCCACCACAGGGCCTTCTGCACCAGTTCGAGCACCGAACGGCTGAGGTTGAGGAACGGCTCGGCCTTCTCGCCCACCGCCAGGGCCGCCGCGCCGAGGACGACACCCAGGAAGACGATCTGGAGGACGTTCACCTCGGTGAAGGCCGTGACGATGTTGGTGGGCAGGATGCCGGTGACGAAGTCGAGCCAGGTGCCGGCGCCCTCGGTGTCGACGGCCTTGGCCGCGCCGGTGTCGAGGGTGACGCCCTGGCCCGGGTTGATGATCAGGCCGAGCGCGATGGCGAAGGCCACCGAGACGAACGCGGTGATCAGGAACCACAGCAGGGTCTTGGAGGCCAGGCGGGCGGCGCCGTTGACGTTGCGCAGGTTGGCCACGCTGACCAGGACGGCGGTGAACACCAGCGGCGGCACGGCCAGCTTGAGGAGCTGGACGAAGAGCTTGCCGACCTGGGTCAGCGTCTCGGCCAGCCAGGCCACGTCCCAGATCTTGGCGACGAACCCCAGGGCGACGCCGGCCACGAGGCCGAGCAGCAGCTGAAGGGAGAAGGTGAATCTCTTCACGGAAGGAAGGCTCCGGAAGTCGGGCACGCCACAGCGAAGGGAGGCATGCGAGTGAGGAAGGGGGGAGTCTGGGGGACGCGCCGATCAGCGACAGAGGGATCCGTGCAGACGGCACAGATCCACGTGCAGACGCTCGACGAGCCGCACGATGACCACAGAGAACCTCACGAGGACGTACAACACCATGCGAAACGGGGCATATTCCCGCTCGACATTGTGACGTGCGTCACACCCCTTCCGGAGCCCGTCCGATCAGGCGGCCAGCTCCTTGACCTTCTCCAGCAGGCGGACGCGCTCCTCGTGGGTACGGCCGAGCGGCGCGACGTTGAGCGTCGTCACCCCCGACTCCTTCAGCGCCGCGATCCGGTCGCGGACGAAGCCCTCGCTGCCGATCAGCGACATGTTCTCCAGCAGCTCGGCGGGCACCAGCGCGGCGGCCTCGTCCTTCTTGCCCTCCAGGTAGAGGTCCTGGATCTGCTCGGCCTCCTTCTCGTAGCCGTAGCGCCGGGCCAGGTCGTTGTAGAAGTTCTTGCCCTTGGCGCCCATGCCGCCGATGTACAGGGCCGCCATCGCCCGGCCGAACTCGCGCAGCCCGGCCACGTCGTCGCCGATGGCCAGCGCCGCCTGGGCGATCACGTCGAGCTCGCCCAGCTCGGGGTCGCGCTTCGCCCGGCCGGCGGCCAGCGAGGGGCCCCACACGTCGGCGGCCTTCTCCGGGTAGTAGAAGATCGGCTCCCAGCCCTCGGCCAGCTCGGCGGTCATCTCCACGTTCTTGGGGCCGATGGCGGCGACCACGATCGGGATGCGCGGGCGCACCGGGTGGTTGATGATCTTCAGCGGCTTGCCCAGGCCGGTGCCCTCCCCGGCGGGCAGCGGCACCTGGTAGTTGCGGCCCGCGTGCTCCAGCCGCTCGCGCCGCCACACCTTGCGGCAGATCTCGATGACCTCCCTGGTACGCCCGATCGGCGCGGTGTACGGCACCCCGTGGAAGCCCTCGATGACCTGCGGCCCCGACGTCCCGATGCCCAGCGTGAAGCGCCCGTCGGAGACGAAGTCCATGCCCGCGGCGGTCATGGCCAGCAACGTCGGCGTGCGGGAGTAGATCGGCAGGATGCCCGAGGCGATCTGCACCCGCTCGGTCTTGGCCGCGATGTAGCCCATCTGGCTGACGGCGTCGAAGCTGTACGCCTCGGCGACGAAGACGATGTCGAGGCCCGCCTTCTCGTAGTCGGCCAGCTCGGTGACCGTCTCCTTGAAACCGCCCGAGTAGTTGAGTGCCATACCGATGCGCATGCCGGGCTCCCGATGAACCGAATGTTGTTCCGTTGCGACGTCAACAGGTTAGCGTGTCGGCGTGTCGCACGGCGAAGCACTAGCCTGGTTCGGGTGCTGAGCCGGGTCGTCGTCATCGCCTCCGCAGTGGTCGCCCTGGCCCTGGCGGGTCATTCGCTGATCCCGTCGCTCGGCGGGTTCACGCCCGTCCTGGAGAGCCTGCTCCCCTGGATGGGGGTGGCGGTGCCGCTGCTGCTGCTCCTCGCCCTGCTGGCGCGGTCCAGGGCGGCCGCGCTCGCGGCGCTGGCGCCCGGCCTGGTGTGGGCGGCGATGTTCGGCTCCACGCTGCTGGCCGCGCCGCCCGGCGGCCCCAGCGACCTGGCCGTGGGCACGGTCAACGTGGGCGTGCGCAACAGCGCGTCCGGCGAGGCGGTCAAGGCCATCGCCGAAGAGCTCGACCTGCTGGCCGCCCAGGAGCTGACCCCCGGCGGGCCCGCGGCCAAGCAGCTCAACAAGATGTTCCGCTACCACTACCCGGTCAGCACGGTCGGCCTGTGGAGCCGCTACCCGATCAGCGAGACCCGCCCGCTCGACGTCGGCATGGGCTGGCCGCGGGCGCTGCGCGCGGTGGTGAGCACCCCCAAGGGCAAGGTCACCGTCTACGTCATGCACCTGGCCTCGGCCAGGCCCGGCCACACCGCCTCCCGCGACGCCTCCCTGGCCCACGCCCGCCGGCTCGTCGACGCCGACCCCAGCAAGCGCGTCCTGCTGCTCGGCGACCTCAACACCGCCACCACCGACCGCGGCATGCGCGGGCTGACCCCGCCGCTGACCGACGCCCAGAGCGTGGCCGGCGACGGGTTCGGGTTCACCTGGCCGGCCGAGTTCCCGATCACCCGGCCCGACCACATCCTGTTCAGGGGCATGACGGCGACCAGGGCGGGGGTGGCCCCGGCGACCGGCAGCGACCACCGCGCGGCGATCGCCTCGCTGCGTTTCTAGCGGCCTTCCAGCAGCTCCAGGTCCTGCGGCGTGTCGATGTCGGCCGGGTCGCCGTGCTCGTCGCAGGCGACCTCGGTGACCAGCCCGGGATGCGCCTTCATGAACGCCCGCGCCCCCACGTCGCCCACCGCCAGCTCCGCCACCCCGGCGAAGTGCTCGCGCGCGATCAGCACCGGGTTCGCCCGCCGCCCGCCGTACGTGGCCACCGCCAGCCCGGCCCCCGAGCCGGCCAGCGCCCGCACCGCGCCCGCCCGGACGAGGGGCTGGTCCACCAGCGCGACCACCACGGCCGTCGCCTCCGGCGGCAGCGCGGCCAGCCCGGCGCGCAGCGAGGACCCCATGCCGGTGTGCCAGTCCGGGTTGCGCACGCTGACCGCCCCGCGCACCTGTACGGTCGCCGCGCCCAGCACGACCACCACCGGATGGCAGCCGCCCTCCGCCAGCAGACGCACCCCGCGGTCGACCAGCCGTTCGCCGCCGAACTCCACGAGCGCCTTGGGCGTGCCCAGCCGGGCGCCCTCCCCCGCGGCGAGCAGCAGCCCGGCGATCACGCCGGCTCCCCGTGGATGCGCCCGCCGGTCTGCGACAGGGGCCGGCCCGAGCCACCCCACCGCAGCTGGATCAGCTCGGCGGCGATCGACACGGCCGTCTCCTCCGGTGTGCGGGCGCCGAGGTCGAGGCCGATGGGCGATCTCAGCCGGGCCAGCTCGGCCTCGGTGAGCCCCGACTCGCGCAGGCGGGCCAGCCGGTCCTCGTGCGTACGGCGCGAGCCCATGGCCCCGATGTAGCCCGCCCCGGTCCGCAGGGCCACCTCCAGCAGCGGCACGTCGAACTTGGGGTCGTGGGTCAGCACGCAGATCACCGTGCGCTCGTCCACCTGCACCGAGGCCAGGTAGTCGTGCGGCCACTTGACCACCACCTCGTCGGCCTCGGGGAACCGCTTGGGGGTGGCGAAGACCGGCCGGGCGTCGCAGACGGTGACGTGGTAGCCGAGGAACTTGCCCACCTTGGCGACGGCCGCGGCGAAGTCGATCGCGCCGAAGACCAGCATGCGCGGCGGCGGCGCGAACGACTGGACGAACACCGACAGGTCGTCCAGCCGCCGCTCGCCGTGCCCGCCGTAGTGCCTGATGCCGGTCAGGCCCTGGGCGAGCATGCCGCGGGCGTCGTCGTCCACGGCCTCGTCGAGGCGGTCGAGGCCCAGGGTGCCCGAGGAGCGGCCGGGCCAGACGATCCGGCGGGCGCCGATCGGGCCGGGGCCGGCGACGATGGTGGCGACCGCGACCGGCTGGTGCGCCTCGACCGCGGCGAAGATCTCGCCCAGCTCGGGGAAGGTCTCGATGGAGACCGGCTCGACCAGGATGTCGATGATGCCGCCGCAGGTCAGCCCGACGGCGAAGGCGTCGTCGTCGCTGACGCCGTACCGCTGCAGGACGGGTGTGTCGGCCTCGGAGGCCAGCTCGAAGACCGCCCCCTCGACGCACCCGCCCGAGACGCTGCCCACCACCTCGTCGCCGCGCACCGCCATCGCCGCGCCCGGCGGGCGTGGCGCGCTGCTGAACGTGCTCACCACGGTCGCCAGCCCGAACCTGAGCCCCGACCTCCACCACCGCATGATCTCCGGGAGCACGTCACGCATGGGCGAGCCTTTCGCTGAGTTCCTCGTAGGCGGCCAGGCTGTGCCCGGCCACCAGATCGTCCAGATGCGGCAGGGCGGCCCGCATGCCTCCGGTCAGCGGCTGGTAGTCCGCATGTCCCTTGTGCGGATTGACCCAGATGAGCCGGTACGCCTGCCGGGCCAGCCTGGCGAGCTGGGCGCCCAGGAGCGCGGGGTCACCGCGTTCCCAGCCGTCGGAGGCGATGACCACGATCGCCCCCCGGGCGCTGTGACGGATCAGGT
This sequence comes from Nonomuraea sp. NPDC005730, assembly GCF_040630865.1. NCBI lineage: Bacteria > Bacillati > Actinomycetota > Actinomycetes > Streptosporangiales > Streptosporangiaceae > Nonomuraea > Nonomuraea sp. NPDC005730. Next base: position 252,687 of record NZ_JBEXYK010000003.1, on the reverse strand, counting down.
ACTCCTTGAACTCCTCTCCGAGCCGGGTCCCGCCGCTCCAGTCGGGGATGGCCGCGGACGCCGCGTTCAGCGCCGTACCCGGGTCGCGGTGGCGCAGCTCCGCGGTGACCTCGGTGAGCCGGGTGCCGACCGAGTAGACCCTCGTGGCCCGCGGCTCGCTCCTGACCAGCGCGTGGGCGAAGCGCAGCAGGGTCTCGGCGTAGGGGGCCATCGACCCGCTGACGTCCACGAACAGCACCACCTGCCGGGGCCTGGTCGTGTGCCGGCGGCGGCGGAGCCGGGCCACCTCGCCGTTGCGCAGCGCCTCACGCACGGTGCGACGCTGGTCCAGCCTGCCCCGGTGGGCCCGCTCGAAACGGCGTGAGCGGCGCGCGGCCCGGCCACGGCCGAGCAGGGCCAGCATGCGGTGCACCTCGGCCCGTTCTGCCTCGGTGAGCCGGGCGACGTCCCGGTGCCGCAGCACCTCGGCGCGGCTGGCCGTGGCCGGGGCTGCGGCGTCCTCGCCCGCCCCTGCCTCGTCGCCGTCGCCGGCCGCCAGGTGCCGGGTGACGCTGGTCGTCCCGGTACGGGCCACCGCCGCCCGCCGCCCGCCGAAGTAGGCGGCGAAGCAGCGGTCGTAGCGGGGCAGGTCGTCGGGCGTGGCGCACAGGGTGAGCCGGCCGGCCCAGTAGAACGCCTCCCGGTCTCCGGCGTCGAGGTGGCCGAGGGCCTGCAGCAGGCTCCGCGTGCGCTCGTGGTCGGCGTCCACGCCCGCCGCGCGCAACGTCCTGACGAAGCCCGTCACGGTCCGGACCAGCTCATCCACCGGACAGCAGCCCGTCGGCCAGGACGGCGGCGACGTCCTCGCGGTACTTCAGCGCGGCGCCCAGGGTGGCCGCGGCCAGGTCGGGGTCGAGCTCCCTGGCCCCGAGCGTGAGCAGCGCCTCGGTCCAGTCGAGCGTCTCGGCCACGCCCGGCGGCTTGACCAGGTCGGCCCGCCGCAGCCGCTCGGCCGCCCGCGCCACCTGCAGAGCCAGCTCCTCGGTGCAGCCGGGCAGGCGGCGCAGCAGGATCGCGACCTCGCGGTCGAAGCTCGGGTGCTCCAGCCAGTGGTAGAGGCAGCGCCGCTTGAGCGCGTCGTGCACCTCGCGGGTGCGGTTGGAGGTCACCACGACGACCGGCGGCGTCGCGGCCCTGATCGTGCCCAGCTCGGGGATGGAGACGGTGAAGTCGGAGAGCACTTCGAGCAGGAACGCCTCGAACTCGTCGTCGGCCCGGTCGATCTCGTCCACCAGCAGCACGCTCGGCTGGGTCTCCACGGCCTTCAGCAGGGGACGGGCGATCAGGAAGCGGCGGTCGTAGATCTCCCCCTCCAGCCGGGCGGCGTCGGTGATCCCGGCGGCCTCGGCGGCCTTGAGGTGGAGGAGCTGGCGGGCGAAGTCCCAGTCGTACAGCGCCTGGGACGCGTCGAGGCCCTCGTAGCACTGCAGCCGGATCAGCGGGGCCTTGAGCAGCGTCCCGAGGGTCTTGGCCAGCTCGGTCTTGCCGACGCCCGCCTCCCCCTCCAGGAACAGCGGCCGCCCCATCCGCAGCGCCAGGAAGGCGGCCGTGGCCAGCCCCCGGTCGGCCAGGTAGTCGTGCCGGTCGAGCAGCTCGATGAGCTTGTCCGGCGACTCGATGTCCATTGCCCTGATTGTCCGCCGCAGCACGGCTTCAGGCTACGTCGCAACCCCGCTCCGGCGATATCGGCTCGCCCTCGCAACGGGTTTCAGTCGCCCGGTTCAGTCGCCGGACTCGGACGCCTCGCCGCGCTCGCGGATCAGCGCGGCCAGCTCGGCCGTGGCCCGGCGGGCGCGGGCCTTCTCCGAGCCCTGGATGCCCATGGCGCCGATCGTCCGGCCGTCGGAGAAGTCGATCTTCGGCCACGGGTCGCCCACCAGGAGGGTCACGTCGATGACCTCGGGCCAGGTGTAGCGGTGGATGCGCAGGGCGTTGACGACGGTCAGGCCCTTGTCGTCGGCCTCCACCCGGACCCGGCCCAGCAGGTGGAGCACGTACGCCACCGCCAGGCCGAAGCCCACGATCGCCACCCGGTCGGGCAGCTTGAACGGGTCGGCGATGAAGACCGCCATGACAACCGCCCCCGCCACCACCACCAGGGCGAAGGCGTAGGGCACGATCCGGCCCCGGCGGGGACGCCAGGTCACGGGCAGGGGCGGCGGGGTCACGGGCTCGGGCACGAGGGAAACCTACCGCAGGTCAGTGGAGGTCCCTCAGGAGGAGGGCGGTCTCCAGGGCGGCCAGGGCCGACTCGTAGCCCTTGTCCTCCTTGCTGCCGGGCAGCCCGGAGCGGTCGAGCGCCTGGTCCATCGTCTCGCAGGTGAGCACGCCGTTGCCGACGGGCGTCTCCTCGTCGAGCGAGACGCGGGTCAGGCCGCTGGTGACCGAGTCGCAGACGTAGTCGAAATGGGCGGTCTCGCCCTTGATGACCGCGCCGAGGGCGACCACCGCGTCACAACGCCGGGCCAGGGCCTGGGCCACGACGGGGATCTCCAGCGAGCCGGCCACGCGGACCACGGTCGCGGTGGCGCCGCTGTCGTCGCACGCCTGCACGGCCCGCGCCACGAGCTGGTCGGTGATCTTGGCGTGCCAGCTGGCCGCCACCACGCCCACGACCAGGCCCGCCGCGTCCACCACGGCCACGCCGGGACGGCCTTCGCCACTCATGATGCCTCCGAGATGTCGTGCGGGACGCCCGCCGCGATGTCATGGCCGAGCCGCTCGCGCTTGGCCTCCAGGTAACGCTCGTTGTGCGGGTTCAGGGCCACGGGCATGGGCTCGCGGCCGAGCACCTTGATGCCGTAGCCGTCCATGCCCTTGAGCTTGGCCGGGTTGTTGGTGAGCAGCCGCACCGAGCGCACGCCGAGGTCGGCCAGGATCTGCCCGGCGTTGGAGAACTCGCGGGCGTCCACCGGCAGCCCCAGCTCGACGTTGGCGTCGACGGTGTCGCTGCCGTTGTCCTGGAGGCTGTAGGCCTTGAGCTTGGCCAGCAGGCCGATGCCCCGGCCCTCGTGGCCGCGCAGGTAGACGACGACGCCGCGGCCCTCCTGCGCGATGGCGCCCATGGCGTGGTCGAGCTGCACGCCGCAGTCGCAGCGCAGCGAGCCGAACACGTCGCCGGTCAGGCACTCGGAATGGGCCCTGACCAGGATGTTGTCGCCGCCGCCGAGGTCTCCGTAGACCAGCGCGACGTGCTCGCCGCCGTCGAGGGCGCTGGCGTAGCCGTAGGCCCGCCACATGCCGTACGCGTTGGGCAGCCGGGTCTCGGCGACCCTGGTGACCATGCTCTCGGCGCGGCGGCGGTGGTCGACGAGCTGCTCGATGGAGACCAGCGCCAGGTCGTGCTCGTCGGCGAAGCGGCGCAGCTGGGGCAGCCTGGCCATGGTGCCGTCGTCGTTGACCACCTCGGCCAGCGCCCCGGCCGGCGACAGCCCGGCGAGCCTGGCCAGGTCGACGGCCGCCTCGGTGTGGCCGCGCCGGGCCAGCACGCCGCCCTCGCGGTAGCGCAGCGGGAAGACGTGGCCGGGCCGGACCAGCTCGTTGGGCTCGGTGGCCGAGTCGGCGAGGGTGCGGATGGTCCTCGCGCGGTCGGCGGCGGAGATGCCGGTGGTGACGCCGTCACGGGCGTCCACGGTGACCGTGTACGCGGTGCGCAGGCGTTCGCGGTTCTGGGCCACCATGAGCGGCAGCCCAAGCCGGTCGAGCTCCTTGCCGTCCATGGCCACGCAGATCATGCCGCTGGTGTGCCGGATCAGGAACGTGCACAGCTCCGGCGTGGCCTTCTGGGCGGCGAAGATCAGGTCGCCCTCGTTCTCGCGGTTCTCGTCGTCCACGACCACGACGGGACGGCCGTTGCGGATGTCCTCGATGGCCCGCTCGATCGGGTCGAGCTTGAACTCGCTCATGCCGCTGCCACCAGTTCCGGACGGGCGGCGCGGTACTCGCGCAGCCACTTGGCGAAGCCCGTGAGGACCATGACGAAGAACACGGCGTAGACGGCGCCGGAGACGTAGAGGCCGGAGTTGAACGCCACCGGCACGCCCACCAGGTCGACCAGCACCCAGACGATCCAGAAGTCGACCAGCGCGCGGCCCTGCGCCCAGGTGGCGACCGCGCCGCCGACGAAGATGTAGGCGTCGGAGGCCACGACGGCCACCGGCGCGCCCGGGTACCACGACAGGTCGAACGCCTTGAACAGGACGGTCACCACCGCGGTGCCCACCGCGAGCGCCGCCAGCATCCGCCACCGCTCGCCGCCCGTGGCGGGCCGGACGGACAGGGCGTGCTCCTGGGTGCCCTGCCGCCACTTCCACCACCCGTAGACGGCCAGCACGGCGAACAGGGCCTGCTTGAGCGCGTTGCCGGTGACGTGCGCGCTGATCGAGGCGAGGAACAGCAGCACCGAGCCGGTGAACTGCACGGGCCAGGTCCACATGGACTTGCGCATCGCGAACGCCACCGTGGCGAGGGCGAACACGTTGCCCAGCAGGTCGGTCCACTTCACCGGCAGACCGAAGATGTCAATCGATGCGTCCACCCAGCTCATCGGGTGCCCACCAGCCTCTCCACATACTTGGCGATCACGTCGACCTCGAGGTTCACCACGTCGCCCACCTGGCGGTCGCCCATGGTGGTCAGCTTCAGCGTGGTCGGGATGAGGCTCACGCCGAAGCTTTCGTCGTCAACCGTCGTGACGGTCAGGCTGATTCCGTCGATGGCGATCGAGCCCTTCTCGGCCACGTACCGGCTGAGCGGGCCGGGCAGGGAGAAGCGCAGGTCGTCCCAGTTCTCGCCGGGGGCGCGGGACAGCAGGCGGGCGGTGCCGTCGACGTGGCCCTGGACGATGTGGCCGCCGAGGCGCTGGTCGGCGCGTACGGACCGTTCGAGGTTGACCGCCGAGCCGGCGGTGAGGCCGCCGAGCGAGCTGCGGTCGAGCGACTCCCTGATGACGTCGACGGTGAACACGTCGTCCTTGGCCTCGACGACCGTCAGGCAGACGCCGTTGACGGCGATCGAGTCCCCGTGGGCGGCGTCGGAGGTGACGAGCGGGCCGCGTACGGACAGCCGGGCGCCGCCGCCCGCCAGCTCGATGGCGACGACTTCGCCCTTCTCCTCGATGATTCCGGTGAACATCACTTCTCCCTGCCTTGATGCGGAGCGGGCCGCGCGGTCAGCCGCAGATCCGGCCCGATGGGGGAAAACTCGTCGAAGGTGAGGCGGTGGGCGCCGCTGATCGTGCCGACGCCCGCCGGGCCGAGCGCGGCCCTGCCCTCGCCGAGGAGGGCGGGGGCGAGGTAGGCGATCACGCGGTCGATGAGGCCCTGCCGCAGGAACGCGCCGGCGAGGGTGGGGCCGCCTTCCAGGAACACGCTGACCACCTCGCGGGCGGCCAGCTCGCGCAGGAGGGCGTGCGGGTCGAGGCCGCCCTCCGCGTGCCGGGGCAGGCGCAGCAGGCCGGCCTTGAGCCCCGTCACGGCGTCGACGGCGACGGCGACCAGCGTGGGGGCCTCGTCGTCGAGGACGCGGGCCGCGGGCGGCGTCCTGCCCTCGGTGTCCACGACGACCCGCAGCGGCGGGCGGGCGCCCAGGGGCCGGCCGGCCAGCGGCGGGCTGCCGGCCGGCAGCGCCCCCGCGTCGCCCTCCGCCGCGTTCACCCCGGTGCCCGCCGCGACGCTCTCGGGCAGGCGGACGGTGAGGTGGGGGTCGTCGGCGAGCACGGTGCCGATCCCGGCCACGATCGCGTCGGAAGCGGCGCGCAGCCGGTGCACGTCGGCCCGCGCCTGCGGCGAGGTGATCCACTGGCTGGTGCCGTCGGCGGCGGCCGACCTGCCGTCGAGGGTCGCGGCGAACTTCCAGGTCACGTGCGGCCTGCCGAGCCGGGCGTAGGTGAGCCATTCCTCGTTGACCCGCTCGGCCGCCTCGGCCAGCACTCCCCGCGTCACGCTCACCCCGGCCGCGCGCAGCCGCGCCGCGCCGCCGGCGGCCTTGGGGTTGGGGTCGGCCACGGCGACGACCACCCGGGCCACGCCCGCGGCCAGCAGCGCCCGGCTGCACGGCCCGGTGCGGCCGGTGTGGTCGCAGGGCTCCAGCGTCACGTACGCCGTGCCGCCCCGCGCCTGTTCGCCCGCCTGCGCCAGCGCCACGACCTCGGCGTGCGGCCCGCCCGCGTACGCGTGGAAGCCCTCGCCGACGACCTGCCCGGCGGCCGACAGCACGACGCAGCCGACGACGGGGTTGGGGCTGGTGCCGCCGTGTCCTCGCGCGGCCAGCTCGACGGCGCGCGCCATGTGCGCGGCGTCGGCGGCTGAGATGTCCACCCGGGTCTCCTACTCGCCAGTAGCTTCAAGCCACGGCGGGCCCCGGGGGGTTTTCTGGTGCCGTCACGGCACCACGTCAGGAGCCCGGCTGGACGCCGGACACCTCGCGCGCTTCCTCCCATCCGGACTTTAACCGTCGGTCCTGGAATTTCACCAGGTCAACCGGCCGATGGCATCGGCCGGGTCGCGGACTGTAACCGCCGGTTCGGACTTTCACCGACCCCGGAGCACGCTAGCTCTCTTCTTGTACCAGTTTGCCATGCCGATTACGGAAAGCGCGACCGCCCCCGTGCTATTTGAACAAGCGCTCGCTCAGGCAGCCATCAGCTTGCGCGCCCGGCGGGCCGAGGGCGCGTAGCGGACCTGCTCGGGGACCAGGCCGATGCCGGTGTGCAGGGCGCGCAGCGTGGCCGAGGCCCACAGGTCGCCGACGGGCGTGGCGGGCAGGCCGTACAGGCGGCGGGCCCAGCGCGGCAGCGTGGCCAGGGCCAGCACGGTCAGCGCGGGCACGGCGGGCCGCAGCGCGGACAGCGCGCCGGGCAGCGGCGTGTGCAGCGACAACCGCAGCGGATGGGCGGCCTCGGGCACGAGCCGCAGCCCCGGACGCCGGCCGTCGATGTAGTCGCGCAGCTCGGCCACCGAGCCGGGCACGTCGTCCCGCTCCAGGCCCACGACCTCGGCGGCGCGCCGCCACTCGGCGACGAACCGGTCGGCGTCGGCGTCGGACAGCCGCACGCCGGCGCGGCGGGCCACCGTCAGGTAGGAGTCGACCTCGCCGACGTGCACCCAGCGCAGCGCCTCGGGGTCGTCGAGGTGGTAGGTCTCGCCGGTGTCGGGGTCGCGGGCGGTCAGCGTGGCGTGGATCTTGCGCACCCGGCGTCCGGCCCGCTCGACCTCCGCGCGCGTGCCGTACGTGCGCACCCGGACGAACTCGCTGGTCCGCAGGAAGCGCGACCACGCCTCGGCCGGGTCGAGCAGCGCCGAGTTCTGCAGCACGCCGCGCATCGCCCTGGGGTGCAGCCCCTGCATCAGCAGCGCCCGGAAGCCGCCGACGAGCTGGATCGGCTCCCCCATCACCCGCCAGGTCACCGACTCGGGGCCGAAGATCCCATAGTCGTCGTCCATAAGTGAACAGTTACCCAGTTGGACGACAAACCATGCCAAAAACCCCCAGCCGGGAACCGGCCAGGGGTTTTCGACGAGGCTACGGAGATCAGCCGGTGAAGCCGATCGCCGTGTAGTCGGCGCTCTGGTAGCCGAAGGCGCCGTAGTTGGCCAGCGTCTTCTTGGTGGCCTGGATGTCAGGACGCTGGTACAGCGGGATGGTGTGCACCTGGTCCCAGATCAGCTTGTCGGCCGCGTTGGCCAGCTCGTAGGCCTTGGTCGGGTCCATCTCGCTGACCGCGGCGTCGATCGCGGCGTCCAGCGCCGGGTCGCTGCCCTTGGGGAAGTTCGACTCGGAGCCGGTCTTGTAGATCTGCGGCAGGCCGCCGAGGGGCAGCGGCGTGCCGATCCAGGAGAACGGCACCAGGTCGAAGTCGCCCTTGATGATGAAGTCGGTGAAGAACTTGTCATCGGGGACCGGGCGGATCGTCAGCTTGATCCCGGCCTCCTTGAGCATGGCCTGGGTGAGCTCGCCCTCGGTCTTGGCGTACGGCAGGCCCGCCGGGACGACGAAGTTCAGCGAGAACTCCTTGCCGTCCTTCTTGCGGACGTCGCCCTCCTGCTTCCAGCCGGCCGCGTCGAGCAGCTCCTTGGCCTTGGGCAGGTTGTACTTGCCCAGGTCGCCGGAGTTGTCGGCGTACGCCTTGTGGTTGTTCATGAAGACGTGGTTGCCGAGCGTCTGCAGCGGCCAGTCCATGTCCTTGAGGTCGGACTGCGTGATCACGTCACGGTTGATCGCGTACTCGACGGCCTGGCGGACCGACTTGTCCTTCAGGAACTCGCTCTGGTTGTTGACGGTGATGTGCCGCCAGTTCGGGCTGAGCGCCTTGCGGACGTCCACGTTCGGGACTTCCTTGGCCCGCTTGAGGTCGGCCGGGCTGCCCGGCGGGATCTCCACCGCGTCGAGCTCACCGTTGGCGAAGGCGTTGACCTGCGCGGCGGGGGTCTCGATGGTACGGAAGATGACCTTGTCGAGCTTGGCCTTCCTGCCCCACCACTTGTCGTCGCGCACCACGGTCAGGGTCTTGGTGCCCTCGTTGATGCTCTCGACCTTGAAGGGCCCGGCGGTGACCGGGATCTTCTGCAGGTAGTCCTTCTCGTACTTCTCCGGGCTCTCCATGTGGGAGGCCGGGTACAGGTGCGGCGAGCGCGAGAACTGCCCCATCCACTCGGGGTAGTTCTTCCCGTACGTCACGACGGCGACCTTGTCGCTGTCACCCTTGGTGACCGACTCGATGCGGTCCCAGCCGTCGGTGGAGGCCGGCTTGAACTTCTTGTCCTTGCCGCTGTTGGCCTTCCACGCCGCCTCGAGGTCCTTCCAGGTGATCGGCGTGCCGTCCGACCACTGGGCCTTCTCGTTCAGCGTGTAGGTGACGACCTGCTTGCCCGACGACAGGTCCATCTTGACGTCGGTGAGGTAGTCGGGGTTCGCCTTGAAGTTGGCCTCGGCGTCGGCGACCATCAGCTGCGGCATCAGCGAGTCCAGCATGTCCGCCGTGTCGCGCTGGTTGCCGTCGACGTGGTTGCCGTTCCACTGGCTCGGCCACTGGCCGACCGAGAGGGTGAGCGTGCCGCCGTCCTTGACCTGCTCGTACGCGACGGGGTTGATCGAGATGCCAGGGGTCTGCGACATCTGCTGCTGAGCCTGCTGCGACTGCTCGGCGCTCGGCTTCTTGGCCTCGCCGCCACCACCGCCACAAGCCGCCGCGGCCATGGCGAGGACGGCGATTCCCGCCGCCGCCCGGTAACGAACCTTCACTTTTCCTCCTGATCGTCCGAGGCCGTGATGACCTCGACTTCCTCCGCGTAGTGGCAGGCGGCGCCGTGGTCCACGGCGGTCGCGAGCCGGGCAACCGAGGGCTCTTCGTCCACGCAGCGCCGGCGTTCGGCCTCGGTGAGGAGGGCGAACTTGGGGCAGCGCGTACGGAACCGGCAACCCGATGGCGGGTCGGCCGGGCTGGGCAGGTCGCCTTCGAGCAGGATCCGCTTGCGCGTGCGCTCCATCTCGGGGTCGGGCAGCGGGATCGCTGACAGCAGCGCCTGCGTGTAGGGGTGCGCGGGGCGGTCGTAGACCTCCTCGACCGTGCCGATCTCGGCGATCCTGCCGAGGTACATGACCGCGACGCGGTCGGCCAGATGCCGGACCACGGCCAGGTCGTGCGCCACGAACAGGTACGACAGCCCCAGGGTGTTCTTCAGCTCGTCCAGCAGGTTGATGACGCCGGCCTGGATGGACACGTCCAGTGCCGAGACCGGCTCGTCCAGGACGAGCAGCTTGGGCTCCAGGGCCAGGGCACGGGCGATGCCGATGCGCTGGCGCTGGCCGCCGGAGAAGCTCTGCGGGTAGCGCTCGGCGTACTCAGGCGCCAGGCCCACCAGTTCGAGCAGCTCGGCGACCCGCTGCTTGACGTTCTTGCGCCCGTGGGCGCGCAGCGGCTCGGCGATGATGTCGCCGACCGGCATGCGCGGGTCGAGCGCCGCCATCGGGTCCTGGAAGACGATCTGCAGGTCGCCCCTGAGCGCCTTGCGCCCGGACGGGCCGAGCTTGGCGCTGTCCTGGCCGAGCACGACGATCCGGCCGCTCTGCGGCGGGGCGAGCTGCATGATCTGCTGCAGGGTCGTGGTCTTGCCGCAGCCCGACTCGCCGACCAGGGCCAGCGTCTCGCCCTCGGCGATGTCGAAGCTGATGCCGTCCACGGCGTGCACGGTGCCGACGCGGCGCTTGAACACCGCGCCCTTCATCAGCGGGTAGTGCCGGATGAGGTTGTCCAGCTCCAGCACGGTCGCGCGCTGCTCGCGCGGCACGCGGACCACCTCGCTGACCGGGATGACCGGGACCGGGAAGACGTCCGTGCCGGTCAGGCCCTTGTACTCGATCTCGCGGGAGCGGATGCAGGCGACGTGCCTGCCGCCGCCGACGTCGGTGAGCGGGGGCTCCTCGTCGTCGCACGAGTCGATCTTCATCGGGCAGCGCGGCGCGAACGGGCAGCCCGGCGGCAGCGCCGCCGGGGAGGGCGGGTTGCCCTCGATCGGCACCAGCGGCCCCTCCTCGCCGTCGATCCTGGGGATCGAGGCGAGCAGTCCCATCGTGTACGGCATCCGCGGCCGGTAGTAGATGTCGTCGACGTTGCCCTGCTCGACCGGCTTGCCGGCGTACATGACCAGCACCCGGTCGGCCATGCCCGCGACGACGCCCAGGTCGTGCGTGATCATGACGATGCCGGCGCCCGTCTCGCGCTGGGCGGTCTTGAGCACCTCCAGCACCTGGGCCTGGATGGTCACGTCGAGCGCGGTGGTCGGCTCGTCGCAGATCAGCAGGTCGGGGTCGTTGGCGATGGCCATCGCGATCATCGCGCGCTGCCGCATGCCGCCGGAGAACTCGTGCGGGAACGCCTTGGCCCGGACGTCCGGGTGCGGGATGCCGACCAGGTCGAGCAGTTCGACCGCGCGCTTGGCGGCCTTGTCCTTGCCCAGCTTCTGGTGGACGCGCAGCGCCTCGGAGATCTGGTCGCCGATCGTGTAGACGGGCGTGAACGCCGACAGCGGATCCTGGAAGATCATGCTCATCGACTTGCCGCGGACCTTGACCAGGTCGTCTTCCTTCATCCCGATCAGCTCCTGGCCGTGGAGCTTGACCGAGCCGCTGATCTGGGCGTTGCGCGGCAGCAGGCCCATGATCGCCAGGGACGTGACGGACTTGCCCGAACCGGACTCGCCCACGATGCCCAGGACCTCGCCGCGGGCGACCTCGTAGCTGACGCCGCGCACGGCCTCGATGCCGCCGGGGAACGTCACGGTGAGGTCTTGAACCTCCAGGATGCTCATGAGTTGCTCCCCGGGTCGAGTGCGTCGCGCAGGCCGTCTCCGATGAGGTTGATGCTCAGGACCAGCAGCACCAGGAGCCCGGCGGGGAAGGCGAACAGCCAGGGGTAGCCGGTGGCGTTGCGGGAGCCCTCGGCGATCAGCGTGCCGAGCGAGACGTCGGGCGGCTGGATGCCGAAGCCGAAGAAGGACAGCGCGGCCTCGCCGATGACCGCGCCACTCACGTTGAGGGTGGCGTCGATGATCAGCAAGGAGGACAGGTTCGGCACGATGTGCCGGAAAATGATCTTCCAGCGGGGGATGCCCATGTAGACGGCCGCCTGCACGTACTCGCGCTCACGGAGCGAGAGCGTCATGCTGCGCACCACCCTGGAGGTGATCATCCAGGCGAACGCCGCCAGCAGGACCACGAACCAGAGCCAGGAGGCGCCGCGCAGGCGCGGCGAGGCGATCGCGATGATCAGGAAGCTGGGCAGGACGAGGAGCAGGTCCACGCCCCACATGAGGACGCGGTCCACCCAGCCGCCGAAGTACCCGGCGAAGGCGCCGACCACGGCGGCCAGGCCGGTCGAGATGAGCGCCACGAGCAGGCCGATGATGATCGACTTCTGCATGCCGCGCAGGGTGACGGCGTACATGTCCTGGCCGATCGTGGTGGTGCCCCACCAGTGGTCGGACGACGGGGCCGACAGGAAGGACAGGAAGTCCTTGTCCGTCCAGTCGTAGGCGCCGAAGAAGGGGCCGATGTAGGCCAGCGCCACCAGCAGCAGGAGGGCGATGAAGCCGTAGCGGGCCTGCCGGTTACGCAGCATCCGCCCGAGAACAACCTTGGAACGCACTTAGCTCACCCGCACTCGTGGGTCGAGGGCCGCCACCAGCAGGTCCGACAGGAAGCCGGCGAACAGGACGCAGACGGAGGCGAACATGCTGACCGCGGCGACCGAGTTCACGTCGTTCTGGTTGATCGAGTCGACCAGCCAGGCGCCCATGCCGTTCCAGGCGAAGATCTTCTCGGTGAAGGTGGCGCCGGTGAGCATCGTGCCGAAGGCGAAGGCGAAGTACGTGGCCGCGGGGATCAGCGCGGTGCGCAGCGCGTGCTTGATCAGGGCCGTCCTGCGCCGCAGGCCCTTGGCCATCGCGGTGCGGACGAAGTCCTGGCCGAGCACGTCGAGCATCATGTTGCGCTGGATGCGGCTGTAGAAGGCGATCGCGCCGAGGCTGAGCGAGATGGTCGGCAGGATCAGGTGGTTCAGCCGGTTGGCGAACTGGTCCCAGCCGGACAGCTTGGGGTTGTACTCGCCGGTGAACTCGATCAGCGTGAAGCCGAGCCCGCGGTTGAGGTTGTAGGCGCTGATCGCCAGCAGCGTGGCCAGCACGAACACCGGAATCGCCATGATCACGAACGAGCCGACGCCGATCACCCGGTCGGTCACCCGATATTGCTTGATCGCCGACAGGGCGCCGAGCGCCACTCCGAAGACGAACCCGAGGATCGTGCCCACCAGCAGCAGCCGGAGGCTGACGAAGATCCGCCGGCCCATCTCGTCGTTGACCGAACCGCCGTTCCAGGTCTTGCCGAAGTCACCCGTGACGACGCCCTTGGCCCAGGTCGCGTAGCGCTCCAGGACGGGCGTCTTGTCGTTGAGGTTGTAGTTGTCGAGGGTGGCGTCGATGACTTCCTCGGCGACAGGAGGTTGGCGGCCTTCATACGCACCGCGGGGGTTCATGGTCGTCGCGGCGAGCATGTAAGCCAAGCTGGCCGCGATCGCGACCAGGATCAGATTGATCGCCAACCTGCGGAGCAGGTACTTGCCCATTACCCTCCGTTCGCACTGAACGAGGGCCCGGAAACCCCGGTAGGAGAAGACCCCCGCAATGGAAAAAGACCGTCTTACGCCGCGAAAAGTCATGACGCGGAACGGCGATCAAAACGCAGGATATCTAGCCAAACATCACAGTCAGCAATAGTTCGACATAACGGTAAGGTCACTAAGCACCGTGGCACCTCGCCGTCGATCATGGCCGTACATGGGGCTTGACCTAGGGAAACATGAGCTAACAAGATCGGTAACCGGCGCTATCGGATCAGCGTGTGTCACAGAATCCTGACAAAAATTAACCCAATCCCAAAGTGACGCACGTCATACTGATCAATAGGTCGGGGATTGATATTTCGCGACGTCGCGGCTTTTGATCTCAGGCGGGTGACCGAAGTGGATCGGTCCGAGGGCACGCTGCCGCCCGCCCCGAAGGCGTCCCCGGGACGATCACCCCACGCTCACGCTCCGCTCACCACCCCGGCCCCCTCCGCTGTCCCCCCGCGGAAGCCCGCCCCCACCCCCCGCACCCCCAGCGGACCTCACACTCCCAGCAGGCCCGCCTTCCCCAAGTGAGCCCGTACCTCCAGTGGGCTTGCACCCCGAACGAGCCTGCACTCCGAGCGCGCCTGCACCCCAGTGAGCCTGCACTTCCCTGGGCCCGCACTCTCAGTGAGCCTGCACCCCCAGCGGACCCGCCCCCCGGTGGACCCCGCACCTGACAGGCGGGGGCCGGGGCGCGGCGGCAGGGCCGTGGTGCGCGCCTCGCGGAGAGGCCACGGGAGTGCCCGAAGCACCTCGCAAAGGCGCGGCACCAGCTCGCGGGGCACGCCTCGTGGAGAGGCGATGGAGCATCGGCCCTGCGCGGAGCACGCCTCACGGAGGGGTGGAGGGGCCACGGGAGCGCGCGGGGCACGCCCGTGGCAGGAAGGGGCAGCGGTGGTGGGGAACGGTCGGCGGATGGCGGGGGACGGTCAGCGGGTGCTGAGGAACGGTCAGCAGGTGCTGGGGAACGGTCAGCGGGTGCTGAGGAAGGGTCAGCGGGTGGCGGCGGCGCGGAGGGCGTCGATGGCCGCCACCGGGTCGGCGGCCCCGTAGACGGCGCTGCCGGCCACGAACACGTCGGCGCCCGCCTCCGCGCAGCGCTCGATCGTCTCGGCCGTCACGCCTCCGTCGACCTGCAGCCAGACCGACCCGCCGTGCCGCTCGATCATCGCCCGCGCCGCCCGCACCTTCGGCAGCACCATGTCGAGGAACTTCTGCCCCCCGAACCCCGGCTCGACCGTCATCAGCAGCAGCATGTCGATCTCACCGAACAGCCCCTCGAACGGCTCCACCGCCGTGGCCGGGTTGAGCGCGAGCCCCGCCCTGGCGCCGAGCGACCGGATCTCGCGCAACGTCCGCACCGGCGCCTTGGACGCCTCCGCGTGGATGGTCACGCTGCCCGCCCCGGCCTCGGCGTACTGGGGGGCCCAGCGGTCGGGGTCGGCGATCATCAGGTGGCAGTCGAGGGGTGTCTGGGTGGCTTTGCGCAGGGACTCCACCACGGGCAGCCCGAGGGTGAGATTGGGCACGAAGTGGTAGTCCATGACATCCACGTGCAGCCAGTCGGCGTTCGGCACGGCGGCGGCCTCGTCGGCCAGCCGCGCGAAGTCGGCGGCGAGGATGCTGGGCGAGATCTGTACGGCCATGATGCGCCAGTCTATTGAACCGCCCGCTCCCCCTCGACGCCCCCTCCCACCGCCTCGCCCCCGCCACCACACGGGCGCGCGGGCGAGGAGGGAGGGGTCAGGGGCGTTTGCGGAGGAGGGCGAGGAACATGGCGTCCGTGCCGTGGCGGTGGGGCCAGAACTGCGCGTACGGGCCGTCGCCGAGCCCGTCGACCTCCGGCAGGTAGTCGCGCGCGTCGAGCTGCTCCACGTCGCCCCTGCGGCCCATGACGTCGCCGACCACGACGCGCGTCTCGGCCAGGTGCGGCGAGCAGGTCACGTACGCCACCACCCCACCCGGGCGCACGGCGTCGAGGGCCGTGCCGAGCAGCCGCCGCTGCAACGCGCCCAGCTCGGCGATGCTGGCCGGGTCGCGCCGCCACCGGGCCTCCGGACGCCGCCGCAGCGCGCCCAATCCCGTGCAGGGGGCGTCGAGCATGACCCGGTCGAACACCCCGGGCCGCCAGGCGGGTTCGGTGCCGTCGGCGGTGACGACCGAGGCGTTCCTGGTGGTCTGCCAGACCAGCCGCGCCCGGTGGTACTGCACGTCGGCGGCCAGCACCCGCGCCCCGCCGGGGAACGCCACCAGGCCGTCGCCCGCCGCACCGCTGCCCGCCGCACCACTGCCCGCCACACCGCTCTCGCCCGCCGCCGGGCCGTCGCCTGTGCGGCGCTCGCCGTCGAGGCCCGCCAGGTCGCCGTACGTGGCGACGGCGTCGAGCAGGCCCGCCTTGCCGCCCGGCCCGGCGCACATGTCGAGCCAGAGCTCGTCCTCGCCGTCGAGCGGCACGCGGGTCAGGGCGAGCGCCACGAGCTGGCTGGCTTCGTCCTGGACGGCCGCGCGGGTCTCGGCCACGGCCTCGATCTGCCCGGGGTCGCCCTCCCGCAGGTAGGCCGCGTACGGCGAGTAGCGGCCGGGCGCGGCGCCGGCCTCGGCCAGCTCCGCCACCGAGCTGCGCCCCGGCCGGGCGACCAGCGTCACCAGCGGCCGGACGTTGTCGGCGTCGAGCAGGTCGGCCAGCTCCCCGCCACCGCCCAGCGCGTCGCGGAAGGCCGAGACGATCCACCGGGGATGCCCGTAGGCGACGGCCAGATGGCCGACCGGGTCCTGGTCGGAGTCGGGCGCGACGATGGGGATCCAGTCCTCCAGCTCGCGCGAGCCGATCTTGCGCAGCACCGCGTTGACGAACTTGGCCGCGCCCTGCCCGATGCGCAGGCGTACGAGATCGACGGTGGTGCCGACGGCGGCGTGCGGCGGGACGCGCATGCGCAGGAGCTGGTGGGCCCCCAGCCGCAGGGCGTCGCGCACGGCCGGGTCGGGCGCGCGGTCGCTGCACATCTCGATGATCGCGTCGTAGGTGCCGAGGCCGCGCAGCGTGCCGTAGGCCAGCTCGGTGGCCAGCGCCGCGTCGCGCCCCCGGATGTCGCGCTCGCGCAGCATCCGCGGCAGGAGCAGGTTGGCGTAGGCGTCGCGCTCGTCGACGGCCCGCAGGAGGTCGAAGGCGGCGTTGCGGGCGTGGTCGCGGGCAGGTCGGCGCGGACGGCCCGCGCCGCGCGGCTTGGTGCCCGTGGGCCCGCCCGGCAACCGGCGGGGATCACGCGAAGACATCGTCACCCGCAAGCCGGACGCCGCGCGCCCACTCGACCGCGCCCATCGCCCGCTTGCCCTGCGGCTGCACCTCGCCCAGCTCGACCGGGTCGGTGGCGGTGCCGACGAGCACGTGGCTCTTCGTGGCCAGGATCCGGCCGGGCGCGAGCCGGTCGGCCTGGACGGCGACCTTGGCCGGGCCGAGCTTCACCCGCTGGCCCCTGAACTCGCTCCACGCCCCCGGGCTGGGGGTGCAGGCGCGGATCAGGCGGTCGACCCGCATGGCGGGCTTGGACCAGTCGACCCGCGCGTCGGCGACGTTGATCTTGGGCGCCATCGTCACGCCGTCGAGCGGCTGGGGACGGGCCTCCAGCGCGCCGTCCTCGACGCCGTCGAGCGTGGCGGCCAGCAGGCCGGCGCCGGAGACCGACAGGCGTTCGAGGAGGGAGCCGCTGGTGTCGTGGGTCAGGATCTCCTCGGTGACGACCCCGTAGACCGGGCCCGCGTCGAGCTCCTTGACGATCTGGAACGTCGTCGCGCCGGTGATCTCGTCGCCGTGCAGCACCGCGTGCTGGACGGGCGCCGCACCGCGCCAGGCGGGCAGGACCGAGAAGTGCAGGTTGATCCAGCCGTGGCGGGGCACGTCGAGGGCCGACTGCGGCAACAGCGCGCCGAAGGCCACCACCGGGCAGCAGTCGGGCTCCAGCGCGCGCAGCGTGTCGAGGAAGGCCGGGTCGCCGACCTTGGCCGGGCGCAGCACCTCGATGCCGGCCTCCTCCGCGAGCTCGGCCACCGGCGAGGGGTGGACCTTGCGCCCCCGCCCTGACTGGGCGTCGGGACGGGTGACGACGGCCACGACCTCGTGCCGCGGCGAGTCGATCAGCATGCGCAGCGACGGCAGCGCCGTCTCGGGTGTGCCCGCGAAGACCAGCCGCATCGTCAGAGCGCCCTTCCGCCGGTGGCGTGCGGCGACATCCTGATCACGGGGGCGGACAGGCCGCTCCACTCGGCCTCACGGATCGCCTTCATGGCCAGCTTGCGCTGCTTGGGGTCCATGCGGTCGATGAACAGGATGCCGTCGAGGTGGTCGGTCTCGTGCTGGAAGCAGCGGGCCATCAGGTCGGTGCCCTCCAGCGTGACCGGCTCGCCGTGCATGTCGAAGCCCTTGGCCACGGCGCGGACGGCGCGCGGCGTCGGGTAGGACAGGCCGGGGAAGGACAGGCAGCCCTCCTCGCCCTCCTCGTCGAGGTCGGCGGACAGGTCGAGGTCGGGGTTGATGAGGTGGCCGAGCCGGTCGTCGACGTAGTAGGTGAACACCCGCAGGCCGACGCCGATCTGCGGGGCCGCCAGGCCCGCGCCCGGGGCGTCCATCATCGTGTCGGTGAGGTCCTTGACCAGCTTGCGCAGCTCCTTGTCGAAGTCGACGACCGGGGCCGCCGGGGTGCGCAGCACCGGATCTCCGAACAGCCGGATCGACTGGATCGCCAAGGGGCTCACTCCTGTTCTCGAACGTGGATCAGCCCAGTTTACCGGCGGTGGGCCGGCGGCCGGTCGTGGCGCAGGGAGCGGGCCTTCATCGCGGCCTTGCGCGCCGCCTTGGCCACCGCCTGGTCGTCGTGGGAGCCGGCGAGCATGTCGAGCACGGCCAGCGTGTCGGGGTGGCCGACCGCGGGCATCTCGCCGACGAGCTTGATCAGGTCTTCGCCCGGCTCGGGCATGTCGAGGCGGCCCGCGGCCGGACCGGACAGGTGCATGAGCGCGGCGAGGTTGTCGACCGCGATCCAGGTGTGGTCCCCGGGGCTGAGCGGCGGGGCCTCCAGGTCGCGGATGTGCAGCCAGGAGGCGGCGTAGCGGCGCGTGAGCGGGTGGTCGAGCGCCTGCCGCACGGGCTGCTCGGCCTCGGGGCCCAGCTCCTCCAGGATGGCGCCGACCGCGCCGCGCTGCCCGGCGGTGCCGGAGGCGGCGATCTCGATCAGCTCGCGGGCGGCCGCCTCGGGGGGCCGCCGCTCCAGCCAGCCCGCCACGGCGCTCTGCGTGGCGGTGCCCTTCACCAGCGCCTCCACCAGCTCGGCGGCCGACAGGTCGGCGAAGACCTGCACCTCGGCGGCGGTGGGCGCGTCGTGGCCCTCGCGCAGCAGGTCGCGCCGGACGGCCCAGACCCCGAGCGGGGTGAGCGCCGTGCGCCCGGCCTCGGTCTGCTCCACCAGCCCGCAGTACGTCAGCAGCGAGACCGCCTCCAGCAGCTCGGCCGGCAGCGCGGCGGCCAGTCTGCGCATCTCGACCTGGCCCGGCGCGCAGGCGACCTCGTGCGACTGCAGGATGCCCCTGGCCAGGTTGCCCACGGCGACGCCGGAGCGCACCGAGTAGATCGTGGCCAGCATCTCGGCCAGGTGGTCGTCGACCACGGAGGAGCCGGTCAGGCCCTCGTCGGCGCGGTCGAGGACGTCCATCACCACGCCGTCCCAGAACTCCAGCGTGGCCTCGACCGTGAGCTGCATCGACAGCGGGCCGCGCGAGGCCCGGCCGCCGAGGATGCGCAGCAGGCCGGTGTTGACCGCGACGATCCAGATCAGCCGCAGCCGGGACTCCTGGAGCCCCAGCTCTTCCGCGGCGGCTCTGGCGTCGGACTCGCCGAGCATGCCGTCGGCGGCCACCTCGCGGCTGCCCGTCCAGGCGGTCAGGCGGATGGCGTCGGCGACGAGCGGCACCGCGGGCACCGCGCGGGCCAGCTCGGCGTCGCTCGCCAGCAGGACGGGCGGGAAGGTCAGCGCCTCGTGCTCCACGGAGGTCTCCTCAGGTGGCCGTGGAGGCACGGCGGCCTGCTCATCGATCAGCTTGCGCAGCTCGGCGAGGTCGAAGACATTGTTTGCCACCCAGGAAACTTACTGCACAGCAGTCACAAGGGCGTACTCAACGGATGGCCCGGGAGCGCGCCTTGAACGCCGCCTTGCGCGCCGCCTTGGCCACCGTGTCGTCGGGGATGGAGCGTCCGAGCAGCTCCAGAACCTCGACGACGTCGGGGTGGTCGACCCGCCACATCTCCTCGATGAGGTGGGCCGGCGGACCGGACGCCGCCATGTTCTCGGCGAAGATCTCCGGATCCTCCCGCGCGGCCGGCATCGCCAGGGCGAGCATGTCGACGCTGACCCAGAGCAGTTCGTCCTGGGTGAGCGGCGGCGCGCCCAGACCACGTGCGGCCAGCCAGTGTATGACGTGCGGGCGCAACTCCTGGTCGTCGAGGTGGTCGCGCACCTGCGGCTCGGCCTCGGCGCCCAGCCGGTCGACGATGGTGACCGCGATGCCGCGGGCCACGGCGGGCGCGCCGGAGGCGGCGGTCAGCAGCTCGGCCGCGGCCTCGCCCGGCGCGCGGCCGGACAGCCAGCGGGAGATGTCCTGCTCGGCCAGCTCGGCGGGCAGCCCTTCGAGCAGCCCCTCGATGAGGCCGCGCGCGTCGGCCTCGCCCAGGTCGGGGGCGATCGGGGCGTCGAGGCCGAGGGACAGGTAGTGCTCGCGCAGCCCCCAGACCGCCAGGGGCGTCAGCTCGGCCGACTTGCCGTCGAGGCGGACCATGCCCCACCCGGCCAGCCGGTCGAGCGCCCCTGCCACGTCGACGCCGCCCTCGCCCGAGACCTCCTCCAGGTAGTCGGCGACGACCTGGAGCGGCACCGGCGCCTGGAGGCGGTAGAGCATGTCGAACAGGTCGTAGAGGCCATCGTCGAGCTCGGCGTGGCCGGTGATCTCGCCGCCGGTGTCGTCCTCCAGCAGGCGGGCCACGGTCTCGGCCCAGGCGCCCAGCGGCTCGCCGTCGCCCGGCGGCGGGCCGCCGGGCAGCTTCGGAACGGTCCGCAGCGCCTCGGCCAGCTCCTCCTCCGAGGCCAGCCGGACGGCGGGCAGCGGGGTGCAGCCCGGACACTCGCAGGGCGCCTCGCCCAGGTCGGGCAGCTCCCCGGACGGGATCGGCACCGCCTGTTCGAGCGATTCGGGCCCGATCGAGCTGAACAGGCTCTTGGCCATGCCGAAGTTGGCCGGGTCGGCCAGGGCCTCGGGCATGCGGGGGCCGATGTCGTCGAGCCGGGCGCGCATGCCGGCCACGGTGGCCGGGCTGACGTGACCGGCCTCGCCGAGGTAGTCCACCAGGGTGCGGGCGGCCGCCACGGTCTCGGGCGCGCTCTCCGGCGGCGCGATGACCTTGCGCGGGTAGATGGACAGCAGCAGCTCGTCGAAGGTCTCCGGCGTGAAGTCGCGCAGTTCGTTGACGTTGAGATAGTCGCTGGCGTAGTCGCAGAGCAGGCGGACCTCGTCCGCGTCCACTTCGACTTCCCGCGCGCGCCCCCATGCGCGCAGGTCGTCGATGGCCTGGTTCACCCATTCGATCGACACAGGGGCACGCTAACGGCTGACCAACAGATGAGCGAATCGGGGAAACGGTCTAAATCAGGTCGAGTGGGTCGACACTCACCCTCACGACATCTGGTGTCTTACGCGCCGCACGCACCCCACTGGCCCCCTTGAGCGCGGCCGACAACGCCGCCCCGCCGCCGCGCCGTACCCGGATCATGGCCCGTTCCAGGCCCGACTCGTCCACCGGGACGGGGCCGAGCACCTGGGCGTCCGGTGGCAGGCGCACCTCGTCGAGCATCTGCCGGACGGCGCTCGCCGAACCCGTCAGCGTCGCCATCCGCACCGCGGGCGGGAACCCCAGCTCGGCCCGGTCGCCCAGTTCGCGCTCGGCGTGCGTGATCGGGTCCCACCGCAGCAGCGCCTGCACGGCCGGCAGCCCGGCGTCCCCGAGCACCACCAGCTCGGCGGACGGCCGCAGCAGCGCGGCGGCGTTCATCCACCGGCGCAGCGTCTCCTCCCCCGCCCGCAGGTCGGCCCGGCCGAGCAGCGCCCACCCGTCGAGCAGCACGGCCGCCGCGTAGCCGCCCTCGGCCACCGGCTCGGCGCCGGGCGTGGCGACCACGAGGGCGCGCGCGGCCGGCACACCGGCCAGCACGCCGTCGCGGCCCGAGGTGCGCACCTGCACCGACGGGAAGGCCCGGCCCAGCTCCTCGGCGGTGCGCCTGGCGCCGGTGACGACCGCCCGCAACCGGGGGCTGCCGCAGGACGGGCACCGCCAGTCGGCGTCGACCCGGCCGCACCAGCGGCAGTAGGGGGCGGCGTGCCCGGCCCTGAGCGCGAGCGGCCCGTGGCACTGCGACTCCCCGCTCCCGTGTCCGTCCGGCGTCGCGCCCGGTGCGTCCGTGGCGGTGGTCAGAGTCCCGGCGTCCGGTTCCGCCTCGCCGCGTGCCCCCGCCTCGCCCAGGGCCGGCGGCGCGGCCAGGTGCGGGGCGATCCTGGTGGGCGGCAGGACGCAGCGCGCCGGGGCACGGCAGTGGCGGCAGGCCAGCGCGGGCAGGTAACCGCGTCTGGGCACCTGCACCAGCACCGGCCCGCTCTCCAGCCCCTGGCGCAGCGCCCGCCAGGCCAGGCTGGGCAGCCTCGCCTGCCGGGCCGCCTGGTCCTTGGCCAGCTCGGCGTCCTCACCGGCGGGACGCACCCGCGGGGCCAGGCTCCTGATCATGGTGCGGGCGGCCACGATCGGCCTGGCCCAGCGCGTGGCGATGAGCTGGGTGGCCTCGGCCGTACGCGCGTAGCCGCCGATCAGCATGGCCGCGCCCGTCCGGTGGGCGCGCAGGCCGAGGACCTCCCTGGCGTGGGGGTAGGGGGCCAGGCGTTCGGCGTGCAGGTCGTCGCCGTCGTCCCAGATGGCCACCAGGCCGAGCTCCGCGACGGGGGCGAACATCGCGGCCCGGGTGCCCACGACGGCGCGCACCTGGCCTCTGAGGACCTTCAGCCATCGTCTGTACCGCTCGGCGGGTCCGAGGTCGGCCGTGAGCGCCACGTGCCTGCCGGGGCCGAGCAGCCGCTCGAACTCGGCGTCCGCCAGCGCGACGTCCTTGCCGTCGGGCACCACGAGGACCGCTCCCCGCCCGCCGTCGAGGGTGGCGAGCACCGCCTCCGCCATGGCCCCGGCCCATCCCGTGGCGCCGGGCAGCGCCGACCACACGGCCCGGGGGGCGCGGCCGTGGCGCAGCGCGTCCAGGAAGGAGGGGCCGGTCGGGTAGGCGTCCCAGGCGCTGTTGCGGCCCTCTGCCGCCCGCTCGGGGGCGTCCTTCCCGTTCACGGGGTCCGGACCGGCCGCCGCACGGCCGCGTGCGCGGGTCTCCGCCTGCCGGGCGCCGTCCTGGTCGGCCCGCCCGTTCACCGGAGGCGACGCCGCGGGCTCCGCCCCCCGTCCCGACAAGGACGAGCCCGCCGCGCCCTGCGCTCCCCCGCCCTCAGCAGTCGCGCCCGGAGCGACGTGCGCGACCGCGACGGCGGGAGACCCGCTCCCGGCAGCATGGGCCACGGCAGGAGATTCGCTGCCAACGGCCAGCGCCACGGCGGTGGAAGCGTTCTCGGCGGCCTCGCCGGAGGGGGCGGGCGCCGGGGCCGGGCCGGTGGGGGGCGGGACCTCGGCCTCGGCCTTGGCGTGACGCGGCGGAACGGCCAGGCGCAGCACGTCGGTGAGGGTGCCCGCGTAACGGTCGGCCACCGCCCGCGCCAGACCGGCGATCTCCGGCGTGAGCACCTGCTCGGGAGAGACCACCCGTTCGAGCGGCGTCAGCTTGCCCTCGTGATCGCTCTCGTCCACCCGCTCCAGCAGGAACGCGTCGATCAGCTTGCCCGCGAACCGCACCCGCACCCGCACCCCCGGCCGGGCCGCCTCGTGCATGGCGGCGGGCACCAGGTAGTCGAAGAGCCGGTCGAGGTGCGGCAGCGGGCTGTCCACGACCACCCGCGCCACGGGCAGCTCGGGCGCCGCGACCACCGCCCCCTTGGTGTCCTTGGACGACGCAGGAGGCCGCACGGCGTCGAGCGGCAGGAGGGCGTCGTCGGAGTGGGTCACGCACTAACGTCTACCAGACCCCGCGCCCCGCCATCCCCACACCACCGGCGCACGGCCCCGCACCACCCAGGCGACCGGCCGCGCGCCGGCCGCCCGAGCAGCCCACCAGCCCGAACGCCCACCACACGCCCCGCACCACCCAGGCGACCGGCCGCGCGCCGGCCGCCCGAGCAGCCCACCAGCCCGAACGCCCACCACACGAACCCCCGGAGATCACCCAAGGGGGCCCTGGCGCACGCGGAGGCGCTCCCGCCCACATCGTCACGGAGCCCCAGGCACGGCAGAAGAGCAAGTCAGCCCGGCAGTCGCCGGCGAGCCCCGCCCCAGGAGATCAGCCGAACGCCCGCACCGAACCACCCAGCCGACGACAAGTGCCGCACCCAACCCTCAACGGGCCGGACGCGGCACCTGCAAGAAACCGGAGACCGGGTAGGTCAGAGACCGGCAGCCGTCCGAAGAGCCTCGGCGCGGTCGGTGGACTCCCAGGAGAAGCCCTCACGGCCGAAGTGCCCGTAGGCGGCGGTCTCGGAGTAGATCGGACGCAGCAGGTCGAGGTCGCGGATGATCGCGGCCGGACGCAGGTCGAAGACGCGCAGCACGGCGGCCTGGATCTGCTCCACCGGCAGCTTCTCGGTGCCGAAGCACTCCACGAACAGACCCACCGGCTGCGCCTTGCCGATCGCGTACGCGACCTGCACCTCGCACCGGTCGGCCAGCCCGGCCGCGACGACGTTCTTGGCCACCCAGCGCATCGCGTAGGCCGCCGAGCGGTCGACCTTGGACGGGTCCTTGCCCGAGAACGCGCCGCCGCCGTGACGGGCCATGCCGCCGTAGGTGTCGATGATGATCTTGCGGCCGGTCAGGCCGGCGTCGCCCATCGGGCCGCCGATCTCGAAGCGGCCGGTCGGGTTGACCAGCAGCCGGTAGCCCTCGGTCTCGATCTCCAGGCCGTCGAGCACGGGGTCGACCACGTGCTCCTTGATGTCGGGAGCGAGCATCTCCTTGAGGTCGATCTCGGCCGCGTGCTGGGTGGAGACGACCACGGTGTCGAGGCGGACGGGCTTGTCGCCGTCGTACTCGATGGTGACCTGGGTCTTGCCGTCGGGGCGCAGGTAGGGAACCTTGCCGGTCTTGCGGACCTCGGACAGGCGCTGGGCGAGCCGGTGCGCGAGCGTGATCGGCAGCGGCATCAGCTCGGGGGTCTCGCGGCAGGCGTAGCCGAACATCAGGCCCTGGTCGCCGGCGCCCTGGCGGTCGAGCTCGTCGGCGTCGCCGCCCACGCGGTGCTCGTAGGCGTCGTCGACACCCTGGGCGATGTCGGGCGACTGCGCGCCGATGGACACCGACACGCCGCAGGAGGCGCCGTCGAAGCCCTTGTGGGAAGCGTCGTAGCCGATCTCCAGGATCTTCTCCCGGATGACGCCGGGGATGTCGACGTAGGTCTCGGTCGTGACCTCGCCTGCGACATGGACCTGGCCGGTAGTGATCAGCGTCTCGACGGCGACCCGGCTCTTGGGGTCGTCCTTGAGCATGGCGTCGAGAATCGCGTCACTGATCTGGTCGGCGATCTTGTCCGGGTGGCCTTCGGTGACCGACTCGGAGGTGAACAGGCGACGTGACAACTCAGTGGCTCCTCATGCAGCGGCTGCTGACGGATGTTGGGCCCGGGACGGAAGAACACGCCAGGGCCTCGCCGAAGTCTAGCCCCACCCGACGTCCGGTCGCGAAACCGTCCGGTGTCCGTGTCCGGTCACCTGTCCGGTCACCTGTCCGGTCACCTGTCCGGTCACGTGTCCGGTCACGTGTCCGGTCACAGGTCGGGAAGGGGATCCGGCGGCAGCGTCTCCGGCGCGAAGACCTCGGCGTCGGCGGCGGACACCACCGCCGCGTACTCCTCGTCGAACTCGAACACGGTGTTGCCGAGCTCGATGAACGGGCCGGGCAGGATCGGGCCGAGCCTGGTGTGCCGCGGGTACGTGGCGAACACCGCGACCGGCCGGTCGCTCCTGAGGGTCCTGGTGGTGAGCACCGAGACGGACGAATCGGTGACGACGATGAGGAAGTGGCCCGTTCCCGTCGGCCCCACGGACAACGCGGGGAAGACGTAACGGAGACCTCCCTGATCTTCCAGCAATCTCCTGCAACGATCCCTGACAGCGGAACCCACCGGCATTCCGTCCCCCTTTGCCCCCAAGTATCGGTAGGCGTCCGGGGTGCCGCAACTGGCGATCAGGTAATCGTTCTTGCGCGAAACGCGCGTCAGGACAGGCGGGGCGCGACCAGGTCCCAGACGGCGTCGGCGACGTCGTCCTTGGGGCCGCGCGGCACCTCGACCGGCTCGGCGCCGGCGACGAGGACGGTGGCGGCGTTGTCGGGCGTGCCGAACGCCAGCCCCTCCCCCACCTGGTTGACGACCAGCAGGTCGCAGCCCTTCCTGGCCAGCTTGGCCTGCCCGTTGGCGAGCACGTCGTCGGTCTCGGCCGCGAACCCGACGATCACCCGGGGACCGGCGCCGCCCTCGCCCCGCAGCCGGCCCAGCTCGGCCAGGATGTCGGGGTTCTTCGTCAAGTGGATGGGGTCGGGCTCGCCGTCGGTCTTCTTGATCTTCGTCTCGTGCCGGGACGCCGGGCGGAAGTCGGCCACCGCGGCCGCCATGACGACGGCGTCGGCCTTCTCGGTGGCGGCCAGCACCGCCTCGCGCAGCTCGGCCGTGGACCCCACCCGCACCACGGCGGCCCCCGCGGGATCGGGGAGTGCGACGTTGGCCGCCACCAGGGTCACCTCGGCGCCGCGCGCGACCGCCGTGCGGGCCAGGGCGTACCCCTGCAGGCCGGACGAGCGGTTGCCGATGTAGCGGACCGGGTCGATCGCCTCGCGGGTGCCCCCGGCGGAGATCACCACCTTGCGCCCGGCCAGGTCGCGCGGCCTGCCGCGCAGCACGCGCAGGCAGACCTGGAAGATCTCGGCGGGGTCGGGCAGGCGGCCGGGGCCGGTGTCGGCGCCGGTGAGGCGCCCCACGGCCGGGTCGATGACGACGGCCCCGCGCTCGCGCAGGGTCGCGACGTTGGCGCGGGTGGCCGGATGTTGCCACATCTCGGTGTGCATGGCCGGGGCGAACACGACCGGGCAGCGCGCCGTCAGCAGCGTGTTGGTCAGCAGGTCGTCGGCGAGCCCGTGGGCCGCCTTGGCCAGGGTGTTGGCGGTCGCCGGCGCCACCACGACGAGATCGGCGCGCTGGCCGATGCGGACGTGGGGCACCTCGTGAACGTCGTCCCAGACGTCGGCGGTCACGGGGTTGCCCGACAGGGCGGCCCACGTGGGCTCGCCCACGAAACGCAGGACCTCGCGGGTCGGCACGACCCGCACCTCGTGACCTGACTCGGTGAACAGCCGTAGCAGCTCACATGCCTTGTACGCGGCGATGCCGCCGCTGACGCCGAGGACGACCTTCATCGAAGGGGTCAGACCGCGCCTTCGATGGGCTCGGCGTTGAGCAGGCCCTCGGAGACCTCGCGCAGCGCGATGGACAGCGGCTTCTCCTGAGCGTGCGTCTCGACCAGCGGCCCGACGTATTCCAGCAGGCCCTCGCCGAGCTGGGAGTAGTAGGCGTTGATCTGGCGGGCGCGCTTGGCGCCCATGATCACCAGGGAGTACTTGCTGTCGACGATGTCGAGCAGCGCGTCGATCGGCGGGTTGGTGATGCCCTCCGCGGCCGGGGTGGTGCCTGCCACGATTGTCAGACCTCTCGGTTGATGGTGGTGGTGACCCCCTGAGGGTCAGTCATCAAGGCTATCAGCCGGTGGCACACTTCATGGACACTCGTGTTCACCAGCGTGAGGTCGAACTCCGACTCGGCCGCCATCTCGACCCGCCCGGCCCGCAGCCGGCGCTCGATGACGTCCTCCGGCTCGGTGCCGCGGCCGCGCAGCCGCTTCTCCAGCTCCTCCCACGTCGGGGGGGCCAGGAACACCAGCAGGGCGTCGGGCATGGTGGTGCGCACCTGCCTGGCGCCTTCCAGGTCGATCTCCAGGACTGTCGGCACGCCCTGGGCGAGCTTGTCCAGCACCGGCTCGCGCGGGGTGCCGTAGCGGTTGCCCGCGAACTCGGCCCACTCCAGCAGCTCGCCGGCCTCGACCAGCCGGTCGAACTCCTCGCCGTCGACGAAGAAGTAGTGGACCCCGTTGACCTCGCCGGGACGGGGCCTCCTGGTGGTCACCGAGACCGACAGCCACACCTCTGGGTGTGCCCGCCGGAGCTCGGCGACGACCGTGGACTTGCCGACGCCCGACGGCCCTGACAGGACCGTCAGACGCCTCCTGCTCAGGGGGAGGAAGCCGACCTTCGCTCCCGATCCGACTGCCTCGTGGGCCCTTGCTTCGCCGGACCAGGACCTGTCGGTCACTTCCTACCCCCCGTTGAACCTGCGCTTTCTTGTGGAACAGAGATTAGCTCTCGTTGCCACCGAACTCGCGCTCGAGGGAAGCCCTCTGGTTCGCACCGAGACCCCGCACGCGGCGGGACTCGGCGATGGCAAGCCGCTCCATGAGCTGCTTGGCGCGGACCTTGCCCACGCCGGGGAGCGATTCCAACAGGGCCGACACCTTCATCTTGCCGATGACGTCGTCGGTCTGCCCATCCTTGAGCACCTCAGCCAGAGAAACCGCGCCATGCTTGAGCCGGTTCTTGACCTCGGCACGCTCTTTACGGGCCTTGGCAGCCTTCTCAAGGGCTGCGGCGCGCTGCTCAGGGGTCAGGGGAGGAAGAGCCACGCCGGGTCACCTCGAATTTCTGTCGATGTACTCGGACGGGAAGGGAAACTAGCTGGTCATCGCCCCCTAAGCAACGTCAAGAGCGGTTTCTCTCCTCACAAAATCCACTTCATCACTGTCCGTGAGCGTAAAATTACACACTGCTGATCAAATCGCCCTCACTTCCCGCTTCGCGCGTCCACTCCGGACGGCGCCCCGGAGCAGGGCGAAGATCGCCCGCGCGGCACCGGACGATGTCCGAAACCAGGGCCGGACCAGGACCGAAACCAGAATCGGGAAGCGTGCGCGAACGCCGCGCGGATGCATTACGATCTTGTGAGCGAGGGCTGTGCGAACGGTCCGGCGACACCTGCCGCCATGCCCACGCCCGCACGGAGAAGAACACCTCCGCGCCCCAGAAGCCGGCCTCGGCCCGCGCGGGAAGGCACGTCTCCACGCGCGGAGAACCCTGCCCCGCCTCGCGCGGGCCGCAGGCGGGCGCCCGAGGCGGGCGCCCCGGGCGCGGGTTCAGGTGGCGGTCCTGCGGCGGTTCAGGAGGCGGTCGTGCGGCGCAGTGAGGCGGCGATGGCGGCAGCGGCCGCTCCCGGGTCCGCCGCGCCCGTGATCGGACGGCCGATGACCAGCAGGTCGGCGCCGTCGGCCAGCGCCTGCTCGGGCGTCGCCACGCGCACCTGGTCCTGGACGTCGGCCCCCTGAGGGCGCACGCCCGGCGTGATGAGGGTGATGCCGGGCCCCACCTCGGCCCGCACCGCCGCGACCTCGTTGGGCGAGCACACCAGCGCCGTGGCCCCGGCCTCGACCGACAGGGCCGCCAGGCGGCGCACGGCCTCGTCGGCCGGTCCGGCCAGGCCAATGCGGTCGAGGTCGGACTCGTTCAACGAGGTGAGGATCGTCACAGCGGCGATCCTGGTCTGCGGGGCGGACTCGACCGCGGCCCGGATCATGGCGGCCCCGCCGGCCGCGTGCACGGTCAGGATGGCCGGACGCAGGCGGGCGACGGCCTTGGCGGCGCCCGCGACGGTGTTGGGGATGTCGTGCAGCTTGAGGTCGAGGAAGATCTGGACGCCGCTGGCGCCGCGCACCGAGGCGATCACGTCGGGGCCGTAACGCAGGTACAGCTCCAGGCCCACCTTGATGGTGCTGACGTGCGGCGTCACCAGGCTCGCCCACCTGGCGGCGGTCTCCAGGTCGGGGGCGTCGAGGGCGACGGCGATGGGTGCGGGCGTCAAGGGGAGCTCTCCTCGGAGTCGACTGGAAGGTGCCGGGGAGCGCTCCCCGGCGGCCGGTGTGCCAGGCCGACGGCGTCGGCGAGGCGTTGGAAGCCGCGTGCCCGCAGCAGGTCCTCCAGCTCGCGCTCGATGCGCAGGCACGCGTAGGGGTCGTGGAACAGCGCGGTGCCCACCCCGACCAGGCAGGCGCCCGCCAGGATGAGCTGGAAGGCGTCCCTGCCGGTCATCACGCCGCCCATGCCGATCAGTGGCACCCCGGGCAGGGCCGCGTGCACCTGCCACACGCACCGGACGGCCAGGGGCAGGATGGCGGGCCCCGACAGCCCTCCGGTGACGGCGGCCAGCGACGGGCGCAGCGCCTCGGTGTCGATGGCCATGCCGAGCGGGTTGTTGATCATGGACAGGGCGTCCGCCCCGGCGTCCACGCAGGCGCGCGCGACCGAGACGATGTCGGCCACGTCGGGCGCCAGCTTGGCCACCACGGGGACGTCGTAGCGCATGATGGAGCGCACCGAGGCGATCACCTCGGCCGCGGCGCTGCCCTCGCGCGCGAAGACACGCCCTCTGTCCTCCATGTTCGGGCAAGAAAGGTTGACCTCCAGCGCGGTCACGCCGGGCGCGTCGGCGAGCCTGCGGGCCAGCTCGGAGTATTCGGCGACGGTGCCGCCGCCGATCGAGACGATGGTCTTGATGCCGCGCTGGGCCAGCCAGGGCAGCTCGCGCTCCAGGAACGCCTCGATGCCCGGCCCCTGGAGCCCGACGGCGTTGAGCATGCCTGAGGGCGTCTCGGCCATGCGCGGGGTCGGCCGGCCCGCCCGGGGGGCCATGGTGATGGACCGGGTGGTCAGCGCGCCGAGCCGGTGGAGGTCGAAGAACTGGGCGAGCTCCTGTCCGGAGCCCGCGCAGCCGGCGGCCGTGGTGACGGGGTTCGCCAGCTCGACGTGCGCCAGAAACGTACGCATATCAACTGACATGTCGCGCACCGCCTCCGGGGGCGCCGAGCGCGTCGAACGGGATCGTTCCCACGTCCTCGAAGCGCACCCGCTCCCCCCGGAACACCGGCCCCTCCGCGCACGCGCGGACCATCCTGGTCGCGCCGTCGTCGCCGATGACGGGGATGACGCACGTCATGCACACCCCGATGCCGCAGGCCATCGCCTCCTCGACGGCCACCTGCACCGGGATGTCGAACTCCATCGCCACCGCCGTCACCGCCCGCAGCGCCGGCATGGGCGCGCAGGCGTAGACGGCGTCGGCCCGGGTGTCGGCGATCACCGAGGGCAGCGCGTCGGTGACCTTGCCGCGCAGGCCGAGCGAGCCGTCCTCGGTGGTCAGGGTCGTCGTCTCGGCGATGCGGCGGGCCCGCATGGCGCCGAAGACGCGGTCGGCCCCGGCGCCGCCGAGCACGAAGTCGACCCGGCAGCCGCGCGCCAGCAGCGCGTCGGCCAGCGGGAACAGCACGGCCGAGCCGTACTCGGCGCCGACCAGCACGCAGTTGACCGGGTCGCGCGGCAGCGGGAACGGCCGGCCGAGCGGCCCGACCAGGTCGAGCGTGTCGCGGGCGCGCCGCTCGGCCAGCCAGGACGTGCCCGGCCCCGCGGCGGTGAAGACGAGCTCGACCGTGCCGCCGTAGTCGGACTTGACGTCATGGATGGACAGCGCGCGGCGCGTCACCATCGACGTGTGGGCCCCGCCGACCGCCACGGAGACGAAGTGGCCGGGACGGTAACGCTCGGCGATGCCGGGCGCCACCACCGTCAGCGCATGGTAGGCGTCGACCCGGCGCGTCGTCAGCACCGTGCCCGTCACCTGCACAGGTGTGCCGGCCAGTCGTCCTCACCTCCCGCGCGGGTCAGCCGCGTAGTGCCTGTGCGTGCTCCTGGAGTGAACGCACGCCGACGTCGCCGCGGACGATCGCCTGGATCCCGGCCGCCGCGGCGGCCAGCCCCGCGACGGTGGTGATGCACGGGATGCCGCGCAGCACCGCCGCGGTGCGGATCTCGTAGCCGTCCAGGCGCGGCCCGGACTGACCGGGGCTGCCGAACGGCGTGTTGACGATCAGGTCCACCTCGCCGTCGAGAATCGCCTGCACGCTCGTAGGCTCACCTCCGGGCCCGGTCCCCTCGCTGTGCTTTCGCACGATCTTGGCATGGACACCGTTGCGGCGCAGCACCTCGGCCGTGCCCTCGGTGGCGAGGATCTCGAAGCCGAGGTCGGCCAGTGCCTTCACAGGGAAGATCATCGCACGCTTGTCCCTGTTGGCCACGGACACGAACGCGCGTCCCTTGGTCGGAAGTTCGCCGTAGGCCCCGGCCTGGGACTTGGCGAACGCCACGCCGAAGAACGCGTCGATGCCCATGACCTCGCCCGTGGAGCGCATCTCGGGCCCGAGCACGGTGTCGACGCCCCGGAAGCGGTTGAAGGGCAGCACGGCCTCCTTGACCGCGATGGACGCCTCCAGCGGCAGCGTGCCGCCGTCGCCGGTGGCCGGCAGCATGCCCTCCGCGCGCAGCGAGGCGATCGAGGAGCCCAGCATCACCCGGGCCGCCGCCTTGGCCAGCGGCGTGGCCGTCGCCTTGGACACGAACGGCACGGTACGGCTGGCCCGCGGGTTGGCCTCCAGGACGTACAGGACGCCGGCGGACATGGCGTACTGGACGTTCAGGAGCCCGCGCACGCCCACCCCGGCCGCGATGGCCTCGGTGGCGGCGCGGATGCGCTTGATGTCGTGGCTGCCGAGCGTGAGCGGCGGCAGCGCGCAGGCCGAGTCGCCGGAGTGGATGCCGGCCTCCTCGATGTGCTCCATGACGCCGCCGAGGAACAGCTCCTGGCCGTCGTAGAGCGCGTCGACGTCGATCTCGATGGCCTCGTCGAGGAACTTGTCCACCAGGACCGGGTGGCCGCCCTCCTGGGCCGCCATGTACGTCGTCAGCGTCTCGTCGTCGTAGACGATGGCCATGCCGGCCCCGCCGAGCACGTACGAGGGCCGGACGAGCACCGGGTAGCCGATCTCCCCGGCGATCTCCAGCGCCTCGGGCACCGTCAGCGCGGTGCCGTGCTTGGGCGCGGGCAGCCCGGCCTCGGCCAGCACCCGCCCGAACGCGCCGCGCTCCTCGGCCAGGTGGATGGACTCGGGCGAGGTGCCGACCACGGGCACGCCCGCGTCCTTCAGCGCCTGCGCCAGGCCGAGCGGCGTCTGCCCGCCGAGCTGCACGATCACGCCCACGACCGGGCCGGTCTGCTGCTCGGCGTGCACGACCTCCAGGACGTCCTCCAGCGTGAGCGGCTCGAAGTAGAGCCGGTCGGAGGTGTCGTAGTCGGTCGAGACGGTCTCGGGGTTGCAGTTGACCATGACGGTCTCGAACCCGGCCCGCGACAGCTCGAAGGAGGCGTGCACGCACGCGTAGTCGAACTCGATGCCCTGCCCGATGCGGTTGGGCCCGGAGCCGAGGATGATGACCTTCTCCCGCTCGCCGGAGGGGACCTCGGTCTCCTCGTCGTAGGTGGAGTACAGGTACGGCGTCCTGGCGGCGAACTCGGCGGCGCAGGTGTCGACGGTGTTGTAGACCGGCCGCACGCCGAGCGCGTGGCGCAGGGCGCGCACGTGGGCCTCCTCGACGCCGCGGATCTCGGCGATCTGCGCGTCGGAGAAGCCGTGGTGCTTGGCGCGGGTCAGCGCGCCGGCGGTCAGCTCGGGCGCGGCGGCGATCTCCTGGGCCTCCTCGTCCAGCAGGAGGAGCTGGTCGAGGAACCAGGGGTCGACGCTGGTGGCCTCGAACAGCTCGGCCGCGGTCGCGCCCGCGCGCACGGCCTGCTGCATCGTGCGCAGCCGCCCGTCGTGCGGGGTGCGGCAGGCCGCCAGCAGCTCGTCCTTGTCCTGGACGGGCCCCGCCCAGGTGAAGGCGGAGTCCTTCTTCTCCAGCGAGCGCAGCGCCTTCTGCAGCGCCTCGGTGAAGGAGCGGCCGATGGCCATGGCCTCGCCGACGGACTTCATGTGCGTGGTCAGCGTGCGGTCGGCCCCGCGGAACTTCTCGAAGGCGAAGCGCGGCACCTTGACCACGATGTAGTCGAGCGTCGGCTCGAAGGAGGCCGGGGTCTCCTTGGTGATGTCGTTGGGGATCTCGTCGAGGGTGTAGCCGATGGCCAGTTTGGCGGCGATCTTGGCGATCGGGAAGCCGGTGGCCTTGGAGGCCAGGGCGCTGGAGCGGGAGACGCGCGGGTTCATCTCGATGACGATCATGCGCCCGGTGCGCGGGTCGACGGCGAACTGGATGTTGCAGCCGCCGGTGTCGACGCCGACCTCGCGGATGACCGCGATGGCCACGTCGCGCATGTTCTGGTACTCGCGGTCGGTCAGGGTCAGCGCGGGCGCGACGGTGACGCTGTCGCCGGTGTGCACGCCCATCGGGTCGATGTTCTCGATGGAGCACACGATGACGACGTTGTCCGCCTTGTCGCGCATGACCTCCAGCTCGTACTCCTTCCAGCCGAGGATCGACTCCTCCAGGAGCACCTCGGTGGTCGGCGAGGCGTCGAGGCCGGCGCCGGCGATGCGGCGCAGGTCTTCCTCGCCGTAGGCGAAGCCGGAGCCGACGCCGCCCATGGTGAAGCTGGGCCGTACGACCAGCGGGTAGCCCAGCTCGCCGGCGGCGGCCAGGCAGTCCTCCATCGTGTGGCAGATGACCGATTTGGCCGACTCGGCGTTGAGCCCGTGCTCGCGCGCGACCTTGGCAACGATCTCCTTGAACTTCTCGCGGTTCTCGCCCGCCTGGATCGCGTCGAAGTCGGCGCCGATGAGCTCGACCTCGTACTTCTCCAGCACGCCCGACTCGTGCAGGGCGACCGCGGTGTTCAGCGCGGTCTGGCCGCCCAGGGTGGGCAGCAGCGCGTCGGGGCGCTCCTTGGCGATGATCTTCTCGACGTACTCGGGGGTGATCGGCTCGACGTACGTGGCGTCGGCGAACTCCGGGTCCGTCATGATCGTGGCCGGGTTGCTGTTGACCAGGATGACGCGGAAGCCCTCGGCCCGCAGCACGCGGCAGGCCTGGGTGCCCGAGTAGTCGAACTCGCACGCCTGGCCGATCACGATCGGGCCGGAGCCGATCACCAGGACCGACCGGATGTCCTCACGCTTGGGCACGGCTCATGACCTCACAGAACTCGTCGAAGAGATAAGCGGCGTCGTGCGGACCCGCGGCGGCCTCGGGGTGGTACTGGACGCTGAAGGCGCGCCCGTCGAGCAGGCGCAGGCCCTCCACGCAGCGGTCGTTGAGGTTGACGTGGCTGACCTCGGCCGGGCCGTAGGGGGTCTCGAACGGCTCGCCGATCGGCGCCTCGACGGCGAACCCGTGGTTGTGGGCGGAGATCTCGACCTTGCCCGTGCGCACGTCCTGGACCGGCTGGTTGACGCCGCGGTGGCCGTAGCGCAGCTTGTACGTGGACAGCCCGAGCGCCCGGCCGAAGAGCTGGTTGCCGAAGCAGATGCCGAAGAACGGCACCCTGGCCGCAAGCACGCTCCGCAGCGCCGACACGTCGGCGGTGGCGGGGTCGCCGGGGCCGTTGGAGAAGAACACGCCGTCGGGCTCGACGGCCATGATCTGCTCGTAGGTGGCCGTGGCGGGCAGCACGTGCACCTCGCAGCCGCGCTCGGCCATGCGCTGCGGGGTCATGCCCTTGATGCCGAGGTCGACGGCGGCGACCGTGAAGCGCCTCTCGCCGGCGGCGGGCACGACGTAGGGCTCGGCCGTGGCCACCTCGGCGGCCAGGTCGGCGCCCTCCATGGCGGGCGCGCGCCGCACCCGCTCGACGAGCTCCTCGACCGTCGCGGAGGGGGCCGAGAAGATGCCGGCCCGCATCGCGCCGCGCTCGCGCAGGTGGCGGGTCAGGGCGCGGGTGCCGGTGATGGCGATGCCGACGACGCCCTGCTGCTTGAGGTAGTCGTCGAGCGAGCGGTCGGCCCGCCAGTTGGAGACGATCCTGGACGGCTCGCGCACGACGTACCCGGCGACCCAGACGCGGCCCGACTCGGGGTCTTCGTCGTTGACGCCGGTGTTGCCGATGTGCGGGGCCGTCATGGCCACGATCTGCCGGTGGTAGGAGGGGTCGGTGAGGGTCTCCTGGTAGCCGGTCATGCCGGTGTTGAAGACCATCTCGCCGAACGTCTCGCCTTCGGCGCCGTAAGAGGTTCCGTGGAAGACGCGGCCGTCTTCCAGGACGAGCACCGCGGAGTTCAAACCAGCTTCCCTTCGAGAACGGTCGGCGTGCCGCGCAGGAACGTGGCGACCACCCGGCCGGGCAACGTCATCCCCTCGTACGGGGTGTTCCTGCTCTTGGAGGCGTAGGCGGAGGGGTCCACCTCGGTGCGGGCCGACGGGTCGTACAGCGTGATGTTGGCCGGCGCGCCCGGCTCCAGCGCCCGGCCGTGGCCGGCCAGGCGGCCGATGCGGGCGGGCGTGATCGACATGCGTTCGGCGACCCCGGCCCAGTCGAGCAGCCCGGTCTCGACCATGGCCTCCTGGACGACGCTCAGCGCGGTCTCCAGGCCGATCATGCCCATGGCCGCGGCCGGCCACTCGGTCTCCTTGTCCTCGACCGGGTGCGGGGCGTGGTCGGTGGCGACGACGTCGATCGTGCCGTCGGCCAGCGCGGCGCGCAGCGCCTGGACGTCGGCGTGCGTGCGCAGCGGCGGGTTGACCTTGTAGATCGGGTTGTAGGCGCCGACCGGGGACTCCTCGACGAGGTCGTCGGTGAGGAGCAGGTGGTGAGGGGTGACCTCGGCGGTGATGTTCCAGCCCTTGGACTTGGCCCAGCGGATGATCTCGACCGAGCCGGCGGTGGAGACGTGGCAGACGTGCAGGCGGGAGCCGACGTGCGCGGCCAGCAGGCAGTCGCGGGCGATGACCGCCTCCTCGGCCACGGCCGGCCAGCCGGTCAGGCCGAGCCTGCCGGAGACGACGCCCTCGTTCATCTGGGCGCCCTCGGTGAGCCTGGGCTCCTGGGCGTGCTGGGCGACGACGCCGTCGAACGCCTTGACGTACTCCAGGGCGCGGCGCATCAGCACGGCGTCGCTGACGCACTTGCCGTCGTCGGAGAAGACCCGGACCCGGGCGGCCGAGTCGGCCATCGCGCCGAGCTCGGCGAGCTGCCTGCCCTCCAGGCCGACGGTCACCGCGCCGACCGGCTGCACGTCGCAGTGGCCGAACTCGCGGCCGAGCCGCCACACCTGCTCGACCACGCCGGCGGTGTCGGCGACGGGCGAGGTGTTGGCCATGGCGTGCACGGCGGTGTAGCCGCCGCGGGCCGCGGACTGGGTGCCGGTCTGGACGGTCTCGGCGTCCTCGCGGCCGGGCTCGCGCAGGTGGGTGTGCAGGTCGACCAGGCCGGGCAGCGCGATCGCGCCGCCGCCGTCGACGGTCTCGCCGCCGGGGCCGGCGTCGAGGCCGGTGCCGATCTCGGCGATGCGCCCGTCGGCGATCCGGAGGTCCACCGGCTCCCCGCCGAGGATCCGCACGTTCTTGATGATCACTGGATCTCTCCCCCGAGCAGCAGGTACAGGACGGCCATGCGGATGGTCACGCCGTTGGCGACCTGCTCCACGATGGTGGAGCGCGGTGAGTCGGCCACCTCGGCGGCGATCTCCATGCCCCGGTTCATCGGCCCGGGGTGCATGACGATGGCCTCGTCCGGCATCTTGGCGAAGCGGTCGCGGTCGAGGCCGTAGCGGCGGGAGTACTCGCGCTCGCTGGGGAAGTAGGCGGCGTTCATCCGCTCCTTCTGCACCCGCAGCATCATGACCACGTCGGACTTGGGCAGCACGGCGTCGAAGTCGTAGGACACCTCGCACGGCCAGGTGCCGACCGAGACGGGCAGCAGCGTGGGCGGCGCGACGAGGGTGACCTCGGCGCCGAGCGTGTTGAGCAGCAGCACGTTGGAGCGCGCGACCCGGCTGTGCAGCACGTCGCCGACGATGGTGACCCGGCGCCCGTCGAGCCCGCCGAGGCGGCGGCGCATCGAGAAGGCGTCGAGCAGCGCCTGCGTGGGGTGCTCGTGGGTGCCGTCGCCGGCGTTGACGACGCTGCCGCGCACCCAGCCGGCCAGCCGGTGCGGCGCGCCGGAGGAGCCGTGGCGGATGACGACGGCGTCGGCGCCCATGGCCTCCAGGGTGAGCGCGGTGTCCTTGAGCGACTCGCCCTTGGAGACGCTCGACCCCTTGGCCGAGAAGTTGATGACGTCGGCCGAGAGCCGCTTGGCCGCCGCCTCGAAGGAGATCCTGGTCCGGGTGGAGTCCTCGAAGAACAGGTTGACCACCGTACGGCCGCGCAGCGTGGGCAGCTTCTTGATGGATCGTTCCGAGACCCTGGCCAGCTCCTCGGCGGTGTCGAGGATGAGCAGCGCGTCGTCCTTGGTGAGGTCGCCCGCCGAGATGAGGTGCCGGTTCACCTGTCGTCCTCCTTCATGAGCAGGACGGCGTCGCGGCCGTCGATCTCGGAGAGGTAGACCTTGACCTTCTCGCTCTTGGCCGTGGGCAGGTTCTTGCCCACGTAGTCGGCGCGGATGGGCAGCTCGCGATGGCCGCGGTCGACCAGCGTGGCGAGCTGCACGGCGGTCGGGCGGCCGAGGTCGTTGAGCGCGTCGAGCGCGGCGCGGACGGTGCGGCCGGAGTAGAGCACGTCGTCGACGAGGACGACCACCTTGCCGTCGATGCCGTCGGGCGGCAGTTCGGTGCGCCCGAGCGGGCGGACGGGGCCGCTGCGCAGGTCGTCGCGGTACATGGTGATGTCGATCGAGCCGACGGGGATCTTGAGCCCTTCGAACTGCTCGACGCGGTCGCCGAGCCGGCGGGCGAGCGTGGCGCCGCGGGTCGGGATGCCGAGGAGGACGACGTCACCGGCGCCCTTGGTGCGTTCGAGGATCTCGTGCGCGATACGGGTCAGCGCCCGGTGGATGTCCGGGCCTT
Source organism: Nonomuraea sp. NPDC005730 (assembly GCF_040630865.1). NCBI lineage: Bacteria > Bacillati > Actinomycetota > Actinomycetes > Streptosporangiales > Streptosporangiaceae > Nonomuraea > Nonomuraea sp. NPDC005730. The sequence goes on along the minus strand of NZ_JBEXYK010000003.1, from coordinate 214,346 downwards.
CGAGCACGGCCCTGGAATCGGACATGGAGGGATCTCACCACCTTTCCCGCCTCACGGGACGGGTCTTAAAAGGGTGTTGGTCGGGACACACAGTACCAGGGGCTACCTGGTACAACGTGAGCGCCCCGCCCTGCCGTCCGGCTGTGGCGGGCGTCCTGGCCGGTCGTTCGTCCCGGCCGGCCCGGCGAATTTGGCAATTGCCGACATATCGGTATAAAACCTGCTCTAAGTCTTCTCGGGGGAGGTTTCACATGGCGCAGTCGGCACGCGAGCGGTCGGTGCTCAAGGCCATCGCCCGTCAGGTCAGGGACGAGGACCCGGAGCTGTACGCGGCCATGTCCCGGCACGGCGCCCCCGCGTCGCTGGCCTGGCCGCTGGCGCTGATGGCGCTGTGCCTGGCGGTGTTCGCCGTCGTGCTGCTGGTGTCGGGTTCACCCGACCCCCTGCCGCACGCCGTGATCAGGTAAAACCCCCGCCACGCCCCGTGTCGGCGTCCTCCGCGTAGGGCACGTCCCCGAGGGCCGTACGCGCTCGGCGACGGCTCTTCCTGGGGACTCGCGCGGGGGGCACGCATGGGGGAACCACGTCCGCCCTCGGAAGGCGTGACCACGGCGGCGCGCGGGACGCGCCCGGCGGGCGCCGGCGGCCTCGGCCTCGGCGCGGCCGTCGCGCTGGTGATGGGGAACGTCGTGGGCACCGGCATCTTCCTGCTGCCCGCCTCGCTGGCCGCGTTCGGCACGGTGAGCCTGGTCTCCATGGTCCTGGTCACCGCGGGCGCCATCGCGATGGCGATCGTCTTCGGGCGCCTGGGCGGGCGCACCCCGGCGGCGGGCGGCCCCTACGCCTACGCCCGCGAGGCGTTCGGGGAGTTCGCCGGATTCTGGATCGCCTGGTCGTTCTGGCTGACCGCGTGGATCGGCAACGCGGCCATCGCCGTGGCGTGGGTGGGCTACGTCCAGTACCTGGCCCACGGGCTGTTCGGACTCAACTGGGGCAGCACGCTCAGCGCCGCCCTCATCGGCCTGACCGGGCTGTGGATCCCGGCCGTGGTGAACCTGGCCGGCGTGCGCAACGCGGCCGCCTTCCAGGTGGCCACCACGGTCCTGAAGTTCACGCCGCTGCTGTTCGTGGCGATCGTGGGCCTGTTCTTCGTGCACAAGGACAACTACCCGGCGTTCAACGCCAGCGGCGGCGGCTGGGTGTCGGCCGTCTCCCTGGCGGGGGCGGTCACGCTGTTCATCTACTCGGGCGTGGAGAGCGCCGCCATCGCGGCCGACCGGGTCAGGGACCCGGCCCGCACCATCGGCCGGGCCAGCGTCATCGGCGTGCTGGCCTGCGCCGTCATGTACATCCTCAGCACGGTCGCCGTCATGGGCACCGTGCCGCAGGAGGAGCTCGTCGGGTCCACCGCGCCCTTCGCCGCGGCGCTGGACCACATGTTCGGCGGCACCGGCGGCGGGCTGCTCATGGCGGCCTGCGCCGTCGTCTCCGGCATCGGCGCGCTCAACGGCTGGACCCTGCTGGTCGCCGAGATGCCGCTGGCCGCCGCCAAGGACGGCCTGTTCCCGCCCGCCTTCTCCGTGGTCACCCGCCGCGGCGCGCCCCTGACGGGCATCCTGGCCGGGACCGTCCTCACCTCGCTCATGCTGCTGGTGGGCTACGCCTCCGCCAACGCCTTCGACACGATCGTGCTGCTGGCCTCCTTCACCACGGTCATCCCCTACTTCTTCTCGGCCGCCGCGCAACTGTTCTGGCTGGTCACCCGGGAGCGGCGGATCGAGCGCGGGCGGCTGGCCCGCGACCTGGCCGTCGCGGTGCTCGCGCTGCTGTTCTCGTTCTGGATGGCATACGGCTCGGGGCCTCCGGCCGTGCTCGGCGGAACGCTGATGATGTTGGTCGGCGTGCCCGTCTACATCTGGCTGAAGGCCAGGCACGGCGAGTACGGCCCGCGTGATGTCCGGCGCCCTGAGGGGATATCTGAAAAATGACCTTTCATGTCGATTCAGAGGTCGGCCGACTGCGCCAGGTCCTGCTGCACAAGCCGGAGCTGGCCCTCAAGCGGCTGACGCCCAGCAACAAGGACGCCTTCCTGTTCGACGACGTGCTGTGGGTGCAGCGCGCGGTGGAGGAGCACGAGGAGTTCGAGCGGGTGCTGCGCGGGCGCGGCATCGTCGTCCACATGCTGGCCGACCTCCTGCGCGACGTGGTCGACATCCCCGAGGCCCGCAAACACATCCTGGACGCGGTCATCGACGAACGCTGGCTCGGCCCGACCGCCATCGACGACATCCGCAACACCCTCGACGGCATGGACGCCGGCACCCTCCAGATGCACCTGACCGGCGGCATCACCAAGCGCGAACTGGTCGCGATGGGCTGCGACCCCAAGTCGGTGGCCTTCCACACCACCGCCGACGACGACTTCGTCCTGCCGCCGCTGCCCAACCACCTGTTCACCCGCGACACCTCCTGCTGGATCTACGACGGCGTGTCGATCAACGCGATGCGCAAGAAGGCCCGCATGCGCGAGACGGTCAACCTGGAGGCCGTCTACCGGTTCCACCCGATGTTCGCCGCCGGCTTCGACCGGCCCTACGAGGGCGGCTTCCACTGCTGGCTGCCCGGCCACGTGATGGCCCCGGCCACCCTGGAGGGCGGCGACGTGCTGGTCATCGGGCGCGGCGCGGTGCTGGTCGGGATGAGCGAGCGCACCCAGCCGCAGGCGGTCGAGATGCTGGCCCAGCGGCTGTTCAGCGCCGGGTCCGCGACCCGGATCGTGGCGCTGGACATGCCGAAGGCGCGCGCGTTCATGCATCTCGACACGGTCATGACCATGCTCGACGTCGGGGTGTTCACCAAGTACGCCGGGCTCGGGATGTTGCCGACGTACACGATCGAGCCGGGCGAGACCTCCAAGGAGCTCAGGGTCACCGACCACCCGCCCCAGGACATGCACAAGGCCATCGCCCGCGCCCTGGACATGGACGACATCACCGTCCTGACCCCCCACCAGGACGTGTACGCCGCCGAACGCGAGCAGTGGGACGACGGCTGCAACGGCCTGGCCGTCGAGCCCGGCGTCGTCATCGCCTACGAGCGCAACACCACCACGAACAACCACCTGCGCGACAACGGCATCGAGGTCATCACCATCCGGGGCAGCGAGCTGGGCAGAGGGCGCGGCGGCCCGCGATGCATGAGCTGCCCGCTGGAGCGCGACGGCATCTAGCGGACGTCCGGCCGGCACCCGGACGGCTTCAGGGAAGGGGCGACATGGCGTTCAACCTGCGCAACCGCAGTTTCCTCAAGGAACTGGACTTCACGCCGGAGGAGTTCGGCTTCCTGCTGCACCTGTCGGCGGAGCTGAAGGCCGCCAAGTACGCCGGGATCGAACGGCAGCGGCTCAAGGGCAAGAACATCGCGCTCATCTTCGAGAAGACCTCCACCCGCACCCGCTGCGCGTTCGAGGTGGCCGCCCACGACCAGGGGGCGCACGTCACCTACCTCGACCCGGCCGGCTCGCACATCGGGCACAAGGAGTCGGTCAGGGACACCGCGCGGGTGCTGGGCCGGATGTTCGACGGCATCGAGTACCGGGGCAGCAAGCAGTCCTACGTCGAGGACCTGGCGGCGCTGTCCGGCGTGCCGGTGTGGAACGGCCTGACCGACGAGTGGCACCCCACGCAGATGCTGGCCGACATGCTCACCGTCCAGGAGCACAGCGACAAGCCGCTGCGCGAGGTGTCCCTCGCCTACCTGGGGGACGCGCGCAACAACACCGGCCATTCGCTGCTGGTCACCGGCGCGCTGCTCGGCCTGGACATCCGGCTGGTCACCCCGGCGGCGCTGCGGCCCGACCGGGACCTCGCGGCGCGGCCCGCCGAGGAGCTGGCCCGGTCCACCGGCGCCCGGATCACCGTCACCGAGGACGTGGCCGAGGGCGTCCGGGGCGCCGACTTCCTCTACACCGACGTGTGGGTCTCGATGGGCGAGCCCAAGGAGGTGTGGGACGAGCGGATCGAGCTGCTGCTGCCGTACCAGGTGAACGACGACGTCGTCCGGGCCACCGGCAATCCGGACGTGAAGTTCATGCACTGCCTGCCCGCCTTCCACAACCGGGAGACCGGCGTCGGCGCCGACATCTACGCCAGGACCGGCCTGGAGGCCCTGGAGGTGACCGACGAGGTCTTCGAGTCGCCGCGCTCCATCGTCTTCGACGAGGCCGAGAACCGGCTGCACACCATCAAAGCGGTCATGGTCGCAACCCTGGGGGACTGAATGCGGGTCATCGTCGCACTCGGCGGCAACGCGGTGCTCAAGCGCGGCCAGAAGCCGGACGCCGACGTGCAGAGGGACAACATCGCCACCGCCGTCAGGACGCTGGCCCAGCTGGCCGGCGAGCACGAGCTGGTCATCACCCACGGGAACGGCCCCCAGGTCGGCATGCTGGCGCTGGAGAGCGCCGCGGACCCGAACCTGAGCCGGCCCTACCCCTTCGACACGCTCGGCGCGCAGACCCAGGGCATGCTCGGCTACTGGATGCAGCAGGCGCTGCAGAACGCCCTGCCCGGCCGGCAGGTGCTCGCCATGGTCACCCAGACCCTGGTCAGCGCCGTCGACCCGGCCTTCGACGACCCCACCAAGTTCGTCGGCCAGATCTACGAGGAGGACGAGGCCCGCAAGCTGGCCGCCGAGTACGGCTGGACGGTCAAGCCCGACGGCGACCACTGGCGCCGCGTCGTCCCCTCCCCCACGCCGCAGCGCATCGTGGAGACCCGGCTGATCCGCAAGATGGTCCGCGAGGGCGTCGTGGTGGTCTGCGCGGGCGGCGGCGGCATCCCGGTCGTGCGGGACGCGCGCGGCCGGCTGGCGGGCGTCGAGGCCGTCATCGACAAGGACCTGACCGCCTCGATGCTGGCCGAGGCGCTGGAGTGCGACGCCTTCCTCATCCTGACCGACGTCCCGCGGGTGTACCGCGACTTCGGCGCCCCGGGCCAGAGCGAGATCGCCTGCACCACCCCGCACGAGCTGCGCGGCCTGCGCTTCCCGGCCGGGTCGATGGGACCGAAGGTCGAGGCGGTGTGCCGGTTCGTCGAGACGACCGGCGACATGGCCGCCATCGGCAGGCTGGACGAGGCCCAGGACATACTCGCCGGTTCCGCGGGCACGATTGTCACGCCCAACGGGATGTGGCCGTTGACGAGCACCCTCTAGGAGACCGACGTGACACTGGCCGCACGGCTGCTGCGCACCAAGCCGACCGAGCGCATCGTGGCCGAGGGCGGGCAGGGCGAGGGCGGCGAGCTGCGGCGCACGATGACGTTGTGGCAGCTCACGCTGTTCAGCGTGGGCGCCACGCTGGGCACCGGCATCTTCGTCATCCTCGGCCAGGCGGTGCCCAAGGCGGGGCCGGCGGTGGTGCTGGCGTTCGTGCTGGCGGCGGTCACGGCGCTGTTCTCGGCCCTGTCGTACGCCGAGCTGGCCGGGACGATCCCGGTGTCCGGGTCGTCCTACTCCTACGCGTACGCGACGCTGGGCGAGCTGGTGGCCTGGGTGTGCGGCTGGTGCCTCATGCTGGAGTACGCCGTGTCGGTCGCGGCCGTGGCCGTGGGCTGGGGCGAGTACCTCAACGCGTTCCTGCGCAGCCTGTTCGGCTGGACGCTGCCCGAGGCGATCACCCGCTCCCCCGGCCAGGACGGCGGCGTGGTCAACGTCACCGCGATCGTCATCGTGCTCCTGGCCACCTGGCTGCTGCTCTACGGGGCCTCGGAGTCGGCCACGGCCAACGCGGTGTTCGTGCTGATCAAGATCGCGGTGCTGGTGTTCTTCTGCGTGGTGGCGTTCACGGCGTTCCAGTCGGGGAACTTCACCCCGTTCGCGCCCCTCGGGGTGGCCGGGATCACCGCGGCCGCCTCGCAGGTGTTCTTCTCCTACATCGGCTTCGACGCCGCCTCCACCGCCGGGGAGGAGGCCAGGAACCCCAAGCGCGACCTGCCCCTGGCCATCCTGCTGTCCCTGCTCATCGTCACCGCCGTGTACGTCCTGGTCGCCGTGGCCGCCATCGGGGCCAAGCCGTGGACCGAGTTCGACCCGGAGAGCACCGAGGCGAGCCTGTCGCAGATCGTCGACCAGGCCACCGGCGCCACCTGGCCGGGCGTGATCGTCTCCTTCGGCGCGGTGATCGCCATCGCCAGCGTCGTGCTCACGGTCATCTACGGCCAGACGCGCATCCTGTTCGCGATGTCCCGCGACGGGCTCATCCCCCGGATCTTCCAGCGGGTGAACCCGCGGCACCAGGTGCCGGTCGCCAACACGCTGATCGTGGCCCTGTTCATCTCGGTCCTGGCCGGGCTGGTGCCGCTCGGCCAGCTCGCCGAGGCCACCAGCATCGGCACGCTGTTCGCCTTCCTCATCGTCAACGTCGGCGTGCTGGTCCTGCGCTACCGCAGCCCCGAGCTGCCGCGCAGCTTCCGTACGCCGCTCTTCCCCCTCACCCCGGTGCTCGGCGCGATCTTCTGCGTCATCGTGATGGCCGGGCTGGCCGGCGTCACGTGGGCCGCCTTCGGCCTGTGGATGCTGGTCGGCCTGATCTGCTATTTCCTGTACGGCTACGGGCATTCACGGCTGAATGCCGAGGTGCGGTGACATGAAGTTCGACAAGGTGCTGGCCGGGTACATCGCCGAGCCGCGCGGCGGGGACGGGCTCGCGCTGGCCGTCGTCCTGACCCGGCAGACCGGGGCCGATCTGACGGTCGCGACCGTCCAGCCGCCCGTGACGACCACGCCGGGCCCCGCCCGCGCCGACGAGGGCGCCTGGCGCTCCTACCTGCGCGAGCAGGCCGAGACCGCGCTCGCGCAGGCCCGCGAGCTGGCCGGCGACCAGGCCGAGTACGTGCGCCACACCAACAAGGGCAGCGGGCGCGGCCTGGTGGAGGTGGCCCGCAGGCGCGGCGCCGACGTCGTGGTCATCGGCTCCGCGGCCGGCGGCACACGGTCCCGCATCACCGTCGGCAGCACCGCCGACCAGCTCCTGCACTCCTCGCCGGTGCCCGTGCTGCTGGCCCCGCGCGGCTACGGCGACGACCCGCCGGCCGCGTTCGAGCGCATCACCGTCGCCTACCGCCGCGGGCCCGGCGCCGACGCCGCCGTCAGGGGCGCGGCCAAGGCCGCGGTCACCCTGGACATCCCGCTGCGGCTGGTCACGCTGGTGGTCAGGACCGGCCGCCGCGTCCAGGTCGAGGAGGACATGCTGGTACGGCTGCGCGACCAGGCCGCCGCGGACCTGCGCGCGGCGGCGCGGGGACAGCGGCGCCGGCTGCAGGTCGAGGTGGAGCTCCTGGAGGGCCGGAACGTGGCACAGGCGCTCGGCACGACCACGTGGCTGCCGGGAGAGCTGCTCGTGTGCGCCTCCAGCGACGCCGGGCCGCTGCGCCGGGTCTTCCTGGGCGACACGTCCATCAAGATCGTCCAGGCCGCGACCTGCCCCGTCATGATTCTGACCCGCGAGACCTGACGCTCGATTTCACTCGTCAAACTATGACGAAGTAGTGTTGCCACCGGTACAAGAGGGGCGTTTGTTGCGTTCCCTCCCGGACCGGATTCGGCATCTTTTTTCCAATCAGCTTGACCTTAGGCTCCCACCCCTTTACCGTCACTGTGCGTAACCACACCGCGCGGCGTTCTGGGGTAAACCCAGGGCCACGGCTACCGATGGTGCCGAGCCTGGCACCGTACCCCCCGGTGGCTGGGGCATATGCCGCAAGGGAGCACAATCTACTAAGAGCGATACATACGAGAGCCGGGGGGCCACACGATGCCGTCTGAGTACGCAAAGTCGCTGGGTGCACGACTCCGCGCCATCCGCACCCAGCAGGGGCTGTCCCTGCATGGAGTCGAAGAGAAGTCGCGCGGCAGGTGGAAAGCCGTGGTCGTGGGCTCTTACGAGCGTGGCGACCGAGCTGTCACGGTGCAGAAACTTGCCGAGCTTGCCGACTTCTACGGGGTGCCCGTCTCCGAGCTGCTGCCCGGAGGCGCCGCGCCGAGCCCGCTCGGGCCCACTCCCAAGCTTGTGATCGACCTGGAGCGCCTGGCGACACTGCCGAAGGAGAAGGCCGGAGCGCTCGCCCGTTACGCCGCCACCATTCAGAGCCAGCGTGGCGACTACAACGGCAAGGTCCTGTCGATCCGCCAGGAGGACCTGCGTTCGTTGGCTGTGATCTATGACAAGTCGCCCAGCGAGTTGACCGAGGAGCTCATCAGCTGGGGTGTGCTCGACGCCGAGGCCCGCCGGGCCGTCGAGTCGTTCTAGAACCACCGCTTCACCCCCGAAGGGCCCGCCAATTCCCCTGGCGGGCCCTCCGTCGTACTCGCCCAAAATGAACTTTCAATTATTCGGCGAACGCGACCATTACCCCCGCCTCCCACCCTTCACCGGAACCACAATCCGCTTATGGGGAGCCGGCGAAGCGAAGGGCCCTCTGGCCTACCAGAGGGGCAGCGGACCACCGAGGCCCGACGAAGCGGAGGCCCGACCGGTCCGACGGAAAGCCGGCGAAGACAGCTCGAAACGAACGGAACGCCACCGAGGTAGCCCGTCGGGAAACCGAACACCGCCGGGCCTGAGCAGACTGCTCGCCCCGAGACTGCCTGGAGCACTGCCTGGGCGCGTGGCTACCGGGCAGTGCGGGAGCCGCGTTCCGCTCCCACAGGCGATGCGGACCGCCCCCTGCCCGTTTTGGGCACGCGTGTCAGCGACAGCCGCCTCGCTACGTCATCGGCGTTGCTAGACCCCGCCACCCGCGCTCTTCCGCGCGGCGGCGTCGCCTGGAGAGCCGGGCGGCGGGGTCAGCCCGCCAGCGGCACGTCCACCGGAAGCTGGGGCTGGGCGGGCACGCCGAGCAGGTCTTCCACCGTCGAGACGAACGTCTCGGCTTCGGCCAGGATCTCGGCGGCGTCGGCCGCGCTGATGCCGCGGACCACGCCCGCCTCCGCGGCCGCGCGCTTGGCGGCGCTCACGGAGAAGTAGGCGGCCCATTCGGCGAGGTGCGGCTCGGCCTCGGGCAGCAACTCCCACGCGCTGCGCAGACGGCGCCTGCGGCCCTCCATGGGACGGGGACGGGCGGCCAGGATCGCCGCAGCCGCACGAAGAGCCGCCAGATGGGCGGCCACATATCGGGATGCCGGGGTGCGAGCGGCGGTCGCCTCCGCCAGGCAGGAACGTGAATCGGTTAAATGTGCCCGAACCGCAGGCGACAGCCGGGGCCCGGGCGTTTCTCTAGGCCGTGGTGCCATCTTGCGCGCCTCCTTGGAGTCGTGGGCGGCGGCCGGCGTCTCCGCCGGTGAGGCCAACACTCTCAGACGCCACCGACATTTCCGCCGGGCCGGCCGGACGAGGAGCTTCCCCTCTCCCCGTCCGGCCAGGACACGCCCACTCGTCTCCGCCGACGACGAGGACGCGCCCTTCGCCCGTGGAGCCTGGCCGTGGGAATCGCTTGGGGAAGCGAACGGCCCGCGGCCAGGCCCTTGGGTGACGTTGAGCCGCGAGCCTCACCGCCACTAGGTCGAACATAATTTCGATCACGCTCGGTGTCAACCTGTTCCACGAACACAGGTTCGATGACCATGGAGCGAAACGATCGATCCGTCCCGCGACGCCCCTCCGTTCGGGCATGAGATCGCCAACCGGAAGGGCGCCGGGAGCGCACGAAGCCGCCGCCACCGGGGGCGGTGGCGGCGGCGGGACGGCCAGATCGGACGAGACGGCGACTCAGGAGACGGAGAGGGCCCCCGACGGGCACAGGGACACCGCGCGCCGCACGGCCTCCTCCTGCCCTTCCCCGGGCACCTCGCTCAGCAGCACCACCGTGCCCTCGTCCTCACTCTGGTCGAACACCTCCGGCACCGTCAGGGCGCACATGCCCGCCCCGATGCACACCGTCGTATCCGCTGTGATCTTCATCGTGACCTACCAAGTGACAGGGAGGCGGTGCACTCCATAGACGCTCATGTCCGAACGCATCGGCACCTCCTCAGGCGTTACGGCCAAGCGTAGGCCAGGTAGGCGCCGCAGCAGCGCCGGGTACGCGATGCGCATCTCGGCCCGGGCCAGCTGCTGCCCGAGGCACTGGTGGATGCCGTGGCCGAACGTCAGGTGCCCGCCGACCGGCCGGTGGACGTCGAGGCGGTCGGCGTCCTGGAAGCGGGACGGGTCGCGGTTCACGGTGGGCAGGTGGAAGGCGACCGACTCGCCCGCCCTGACCAGGTGGCCCTCGATCTCGACGTCCTCCAGGGCGCTGCGCACCGGGCCGAGGTGGATGATCGTGAGGTAGCGCAGCAGCTCCTCCACGCCGTTGTCCACCACCGAGGGGTCGTCGCGCATGGCGGCGAGCTGGTCGGGGTTGGTGAGCAGCGCGTACGTCCCCAGTCCCAGCATGTTGGCGGTCGTCTCGTGCCCGGCCAGCAGGAGCAGGAACGCGACCCCGGTCAGCTCCTCGTGGCTCAGCTCCGCGACGAGCCCGCTGAGCAGGTCGTCGGCCGGCTCGGCCTGCTTGCGCCCGATCAGCTCCGACAGGTACGCCCCGATCCTGGTGAACGCGGCCAGGGCGTCGTCGGCCTTGGTCTCCAGGTTGATCAGGATCTTGGTCTCCTCCTGGAACACCGCGCGGTCCTCGTACGGCACCCCGAGCAGCTCGCAGATCACCAGCGACGGGATGGGCAGCGCGAAGGACTGCACCAGGTCGGCGGGCGGCCCGGCGGCCTGCATGGCGTCGAGGCAGGAGTGGGTGATCTCCTCGATCCTGGGTTCGAGCGCCTTCATCCGCCGGACGGTGAACTGTCCCATGAGCAGCTTGCGGTAGCGCGTGTGCTCGGGCGCGTCCATGCGCAGGAAGAACCCGGGCGGCAGTTCCCGCTGGAGCTGCACCCGGGCGGGCACGACGGGGTGCAGCCGCTCCGGACGGTTGCTGAAGCGGGGGTCGGCCAGGATCGCGCGGGCGGCCGAGTAGCCGGTTACCAGCCAGCCGAGGTGGCCGTCGGCGAAGGTCATGCGGTGCATGGCGCCCTGTTGTCGCAGGGCCGTGGCTTCCTCGGGCGGATCGAACGGCCGCCGGCGGGTGATGGGAAAGGTCAGGTCGGACATGCTGGCTCCTTTCCGAGCTCACCACCCAGAAAACCTCAACCGATGCAAAATTTCAATGCATGAAATTCGTATATCGGTGTAGAGTTCCGTCATGGTAGGACTGCGGGAGCGCAAGAAGCAGCGCACGCGCCGGGCGCTGATCGAGGCCGCGCTCCGGCTGTTCGGGGAGAAGGGCTACGAGGAGACCACGCTGGCGGAGATCGCCGCCGCCGCCGAGGTCTCCACGCGCACCTTCTTCAGCTATTTCGCCAGCAAGGAGGACGTGCTCTTCTACGACTCCGAGCACCAGATCGAGCGCGCGCTGGCGTTCCTGTCCGCGCCCGCCCCCGGCCAGACGCCCGCCGACCTGCTGCGCGCCTTCATCGAGGGCACGCTGTCGACGCCGGACGAGGGCCAGGACACCTGGTCGGAGCAGTCGGCGCGGCGCCTGGAGCTCATCATGCGCGAGCCGCCCCTCCAGGCGCGGGCGCTGCACCTGCTGTTCGACAGCCAGCTCCGGCTGGCGGAGGCGCTGGCGGCGGCCTACCCCGGCCGGCTCGGCCGGATCGAGGCGGCGGCGGCCGTGGGGTCGCTGATCGGCGCGGTGAAGCTGGCCGTGATGACCACGCTCATCGACGGCCTCCCGGTGGAGCAGGCCCGCGACGCCGCCCGCCGGGCCGCCGACGTCGCCTTCCACGGTCTCCCCCGCTGACCCGCCCACCGGCGCGCCCGCGGGTGGCGGGTGACGCCGCGCGTCTGACAGGCTGTCGGCGCGGGTGGCGGACAGCTGACGGGCCGGCCGTGCGAGGGCGGCCGCGTGAGGGGGATCGGTGCGAGAACGGACGGGCACTCTCATCCTGCTGCTGTCGGGGCCGGTCCTGGCGGCGGCGTACGCGGTCGTCAACTACGCGGCCCTGCGCACGGCGTCCGGGGCGCGGGGCGACGACCCGGCCGGCCGGATCACCTCCGACGGCCTGTCGTCGCTGGGCTCGGACCTCTGGTGGATCGTCAGGGGCGTCGCGCTGGTGGCGGGCGTCGCCGCCGTGGGCATCGCCGTGGTGGGCCTGCTGCTGCGCCGCGCGGCCCGGGGTCGCGGCGCGCTGCTGGTGTCGTCGGGCGTGCTCATCCTGCCGTACGCGCTCGGGCTCGCGGTCGCCGTCTACAACCCCGTGCCGCGGCTGGCCGGTTTCTACGATCATCCGGCCTTCGCCGACGCGCTCCCGCCATGGCAGTCGTTCTCGGCGCTGCTCCTGCTGGCCGCGGCCCTGGCCCAGGCCGTGGGCATGGTCCGCGCGCACACCCTGGCCCGGACGGCGTCACCGCCCCCGGGGTGACCCACCGGGGCAGCGGTCGCTGACCCAGGTGGTCCAGCCCTGCCGGGTGCCGCCCGCGCCGGTCGTGGCCCACCCCGCGGGCGGCGGCCCCGAGTCGGGCGGGACGACGGCGGTGCAGACGCCGGCCGGCGGCGTACGGTCGTAGTGCTCAAGCTCGGTCCAGGAGACGCGGTAGGCCAGCGGGGCCCGGACGTTCCACGGCACCCGCCGATCCACGGCCACGCGTCCAGGGCCCGTGAGGACCGGCAGCCAGTCGGGCCCGGCGGCGGGCGCGGACTTCGGCGCCAGGCCGGCGGCGAAGACCAGGTTGACGGCCGCCAGGACGGCCAGGACCGCCGGCCACCCCCGGCGGGCGGTCAGCAGCGCCGCGCCCGCCAGGCAGGCCAGCAGGGCGAGCGCCGCGAGCGAGGCGGCGACCAGGTCGAAGGAGTCCCGCACCCGGCTGAGGAAGATCACCTCGGGGAAGTCGAAGGCGATGAACGCGTACCGCTGGAGCCGGTCCCCCGCGTACCGGACCACCACGCCGCCGGTCACCGCGAGCAGCCCGGCCGCCGCGAGCGCGTGCCGCACGACGGCCCCGCGGCCGGCCCTGGCCAGCACGAGCAGCCCGGCCAGGGTCCAGGCGAGCGCCACGCAGGCCAGGTAGCGGCCGTAGGCGTAGTTGCCGACCCGGTGCTCGTCGGGGAGCGCGGCCGAGGAGGCGTAGGCGATGCCCAGGGTCGTGGCCAGCAGGACGGCCGCGAGCGCGCGCCGCGGCCCCGGCGCCGACCGCCTGGCCACGACGGCGACGGCGCCCGCGAGCCCGACCCCGGCCAGCCCCCAGGTCGCGGCGATGAGGTACCAGAGCTGCCCGGCCGCCCCCGCCAGCGCCCACGCCTGCCCGTCGAGCCCGCTCACCCGCTCGGCCAGGAGGCCGGACAGATCACGCGCCCCGCCCGGGTACAGCGCCGCGGACAGGACCCGGTTGAGCGCCGTCGCGGCCCCCGCCACCACCACAGCGGCCACCAGCCCGGCCGCGGCGCCCCGGCGGCGTGCGAAGAACGTCCCCGCCGCGCCCCCGCGGCGCGTGATGAGCATCCCCGCCATCGCCAGCACGGTCACCCCCAGCAGGACGGTGCCGCGCAGGTGCACCGCCACGGCGAACCCCGCCAGCCCGCCCGCCAGCGCCCCGGCCCTGACCGACCCCCTGGCCACGAGGTCGTGCAGCGCGACCAGCCAGGCCAGGACGAGGGTGGGCAGGAGCGCGTCGGCCAGCGCCAGCCCCGAGAACAGCAGCAGCGACGGCGACAACCCGCCCGCGAACGCCGCCGCCATCGCCGCCCGCGGCCCCGTCCCCAGCCGCCGCAACAGCAGGTACGCCAGCGGGAACGCCCCCGCCGCCACCATCGCCCCCACCACGACGACCAGCCGGTAGGCCACCACCGGATCCGACGTGAACCAGAACACCGGCGCCAGCAGCAGCGGGTAACCGCCCTGGTAGAAGGTGAAGCCGGTCAGATCCGCCCCGGGCCCCCCGGCCAGCCACCGTGCGGCGATCAGGTATCCGGTCTCGTCCGGGTTGGCCACGGGCCCGGCGTGCTGCCGGAACAACCACAGCCGCAGCGCGACCTGCGCCACCCACCCGATCGCCAACAAGCACCGCGAACGCGACCGGCCCCCGCGCCGCACGTACGGTGCGGGAGCCGGAACACGAGTGGCGAACGACGTCGTCGTCATGGAATCCCCCCTGAAGTCGGGGGAAGTCCAGCAAGAGGCGGATAACCCGGCCGTCACCGGACCCGGTTATGCGGACGTTACGCGCGCCTGAACGCGCCTCTCACATGCACCGGAACACCCTTGCCGAGCAGGCCGGGCAGCACCTCGGCGACGTTCATCGGCATGCGCACGCAGCCGTGCGAGGCCGGGGAGAGCGGCACCGACAGCGCGCCGTGGAAGGCGATGCCGCCGTTGAAGAAGATCGGGTTGTAGAGCTGCCCCAGGTACGACTTGTGCCAGCCGCTCGCCCGCCACGTCGTGCGGAAGTCGCCGGTCGGCGTGCGGGCCGAGCCACAGAAGCGCTGCTCCTTGCCCTGCCAGGTGGTCGTCTCGCAGTACGGGACGCCGCTGCCGGAGGAGATGTGGGTGATCAGCCGCACCTGGCCGCCGACGTACAGGACCATGATCTGCTTGGTGAGGTTGACCTCGGCGCGGGTCGGCTTGCCGTTGCTCACCAGCACCTTCGGGGTCTTCGGCTGCTCCAGCGCCTCCCACGTCCTGCGGGCGATCGTGCTGGTCGGCGTGATGCCGTTGACCTTCTGGAAGGCCCAGACGGCGGTGAGGGTGGTGCCGCCGTAGCGGCCGTCGGCCTTGCCGGGCAGGTAGCCCAGAGCCGCCAGGCGCCGCTGCAGCCAGGTGACGGACGCGCCCTTCGCGCCCAGCTTCAGCGTCTTGCGCGGCGCCGTGACGGTTGTTGCGACGGGCGCCGTGAGGGGCGCTGCCGCCGGGCCTGCCTTGGCCCCCGCCGCGCCGGGCGTGCTCGGCGCGCCGGCGATGCCGGTCGTCGCGGCGAATGTGTCCGTCCGCGCGCCGCAGCCCGTGAGTACGACGGCCCCAGCCGTCAGCAGAGCAGCCACTCCGGGCAGCCGTCGAGCCCCCACCGGTACCACCTCTTTTATCACGAACTATCCGGATCGATGGACCCTACACCACCCACCATGAACAGGTAATAAGGCGGTCAACCTGTTTAGAGTGTCCTCATGTCCGAGAAGTTGCCGGCGAACGCCGTCGTCGTGGAGGCCGCCCTGCGCGCGGCGGGCGCCACCGGAGAGATCGTCGTCCTGCCCGAGAAGGCGCCGACCGCGGCGACCGCGGCCGCCCAGCTCGGCTGCGAGGTGGGGGCGATCGCCAACAGCCTGATCTTCGACGCCGACGGCGCGCCGCTGCTGGTCCTGACCAGCGGCGCCCACCGGGTGGACGTCGAGCTCGTCGCCCGTACGGCCGGCGTCGCCGAGGTGCGCCGGGCCACGCCGGAGTTCGTCAGGGCCGCGACCGGTCAGCCGATCGGCGGGGTGGCCCCGGTCGGCCATCCGGCCCCGGTCCGCACCCTGGTGGACAACTGGCTGAGCAAGCACGAGGTGGTGTGGGCGGCCGGCGGCCACCCGCTGACGGTCTTCCCGACGACGTTCGAGGAGTTGCTGGCGATCACCGGAGGCACTCCGGTCGACGTCGAGTGACGTCGAGTAATGTGCGACGGGTGATCGAGTTTCGCGGGGCGGGCCCGGCCGAGTTCACCGAACGCCTGGACACGGTGATCGACGTCTACACGGCGGCGATGAACCCGCCCCCCGAGCAGATCTCCGGCCGCAAGACCATCATGCGGAACCACGGCACATATCCCCATTTTCAGTGCTATTTCGCGGAGTTGCGGGACCCGACCGGCGTGGCGCGCCCCCAGATCGTCGGTTTCGCGTACGGCTTCCGCGGCGCGACCGGCCAGTGGTGGCACGACGTGGTGATCAGGGCGCTGGCCGACGAGGCGGGCGAGGAGGCCGCGCGCGCCTGGATGGGCCACGCGTTCGAGCTGGCCGAGATCCACGTGCACCCCGACCACCAGGGCAAGGGCATCGGCCGGGCCATGATCCGCACTCTGTGCGCCGGCCGCGCCGAGCGTTCGGCCGTGTTGTCGACGCACGACCGCCCCACGGCCGCCCGCCACCTCTACGCCGACATGGGCTTCACCGACCTGCTGACCCGCTTCGTCTTCCCCGGCGGCTACGAGGAGTACGCGATCGTGGGCCGCCCGCTCCCCCTCGACTGAGTCGTCGCACATCACCGCAGGTAAAGCCCGTACTTGCAGGGTTTGCCGGATCATGCCCGAGGGCATCTTCATGACAGAAAGTGACGGACTCGTTACCGACTGGATACCACCCCCTGCCCGTCACCCGCCCGGTCCCCCTGCGGGCGGGTGGCGGGCATCCGCTCGTGCGGGGTCGGGCGGGGTCGGTCAGGCGGTGGCGGCGACCGGCGTCAGGCGCTGGAACACCTCGCGCGAGGCGCTGGACCGGTTGAACGTGATGAAGTGGATGCCGGGCGCGCCCTCGTCGAGCAGCCGCTGGCACAGCTCCGCGCCGTGCTCGATGCCGAGCGCCCGCACCGCGGCCGGGTCGTCGGCGACCGCCTCGAAGCGGGCCGCCACCCCGGCCGGGAACGGCGCCCCCGACAGCTGCTCCGACCGCGCGATCGTGCTCATCTGGGTGACCGGCATGATGCACGGGATGATCGGTGTGTCGCAGCCCTGGGCCGCCACCCGGTCGCGCAGCCGCAGGTAGTCGTCGGCCTGGAAGAACATCTGGGTGATCGCGTAGTCGGCCCCCGCGCGGCACTTGCGCACGAAGTAATCGGTGTCGGACTCGATCGACGGCGAGCGCGGATGCTTGTACGGGAACGCCGCCACCCCGACGCAGAACTCGCCCGCCTGCCGGATGAGCCGCACCAGCTCCTCGGCGTAGAGCACGCCCTCGGGATGCCGCACCCACTCGGCGGTCGGGTCGCCGGGCGGGTCGCCGCGCACGGCCAGGATGTTGCGCACCCCCGCGTCGGCGAAGCGGCCGACCAGGTGACGCAGCTCACGCAGCGAGTGGTTGACCGCCGTGAAGTGCGCCACAGGGGTGAGCGTGGTGTCGTGGGCCAGGCGCTCGACGATGTCGACCGTGCGGTCGCGGGTCGAGCCGCCGGCGCCGTAGGTCACCGAGACGAACGTGGGGCGCAGGGACTCCAGCTCCCTGATCGCCTTCCAGAGCTGCCGCTCCCCCTCGTCGGTCTTCGGCGGGAAGAACTCGAAGGAGAACGACCGGCCACCGGTGGCGAGCAGCTCGCGGACGGTGGGGACACGATCGGGCAGGATGGAGGGTCGACCAAGCGCCATGTGCCAAGCGTACAGGCCGGTGTCCGGATCGGCCGCCCCTAGACCGGGGACCCGACCCCGAGTCCGCGCCCACTAGTCTCAAGGCATGACCACTGACGCCGCGAGCATGGACGCCCTGCGCACCCAGGTGGAGCGCGCCCTCGGGGAGTTCGTCGAACGGCAGCTGCCCGCCTCGGGCGACGCCGAGCTCGAACCGCTGCGCGCCGCCGCGGGCGACCTGCTGGCCGGCGGCAAGCGCCTGCGTCCCGCGTTCTGCTACTGGGGCTGGCGCGGCGCGGGCGGCACCGACGTACCCCAGATCTTCACCGCCGCCGCGTCGCTGGAGCTGTTGCAGGCCAGCGCGCTCGTGCACGACGACGTGATGGACAAGAGCGACCTGCGCAGGGGCATGCCGGCCGCCCACCGCCGCTTCCAGTCCCTGCACGAGAAGGAGGGCTGGCACGGCTCGCCCGAGCAGTTCGGCGAGGGGGCCGCCATCCTGCTGGGCAACCTGCTGCTGGTGTGGTCGGGCGAGATGTGGCGCACCAGTGGCCTGCCGCCGGCGTCGCTGGCCGCCGCCCAGCCCGTCCACGACCACATGCGCACCGAGCTGATGTGCGGCCAGTACCTCGACCTGCTGGAGCAGGCCCACGGCGAGAACACCTTCGAGTCGGCGCTGCGGGTGGCGCTGTTCAAGAGCGGCAAGTACTCGGTGGAGCAACCGCTCAGGCTCGGCCTGGTGCTCGCGGCCGGCGCGCTGGAGCCCTGGATGGACGAGCTGTGCACCGGCTACGGCCGCCGCGTCGGCATCGCCTTCCAGCTCAGGGACGACATCCTGGGCGTGTTCGGCGACCCGGCCCAGACCGGCAAGCCGGCCGGCGACGACCTGCGGGAGGGCAAGCGCACGATGCTGGTGGCCCGCACCCTGGCCGCGGCGGCCCCGGAGGCGGCCGCGACGGTGCGCAGGCTGCTCGGCGACCCCGCGCTCGACGAGGACGGGGTGAGCGCCCTGCGCGAGATCATCACGGACAGCGGCGCGCTGCGGGAGTGCGAGGACCTGATCGCCGGCTATCTCGCCGACGCGCTGGCCGCGCTCGACGAGGCGCCGGTCACCGCCGGGTCGCGCACGGCGCTGACCGAGCTGGCCATCGCCGCGACCTCCCGCAAGACCTGACCCCGGACCTCCGGCCTCGGCCTCCGGCACCGGCGGCCGGCCTCAGCGCGCGTCCGGGTCTGGGCATGCGGCCCGCGCATCCGGCTTCGGCCATCCGGCCTCGGCGCGGGGCTCGGGCGCCCGTCGTGGACGGGCGCCCGGTCGTGTCAGGGGGTCAGGCGTTTGGCGAACTCGGCCGCCGCCGCCCCCGGGTCCTCCGCGTCGGTGATCGCGCGTACGACCACCACGCGGCTCACGCCGTACGACATGACCTCGTCGAGGTTGGCGAGGTCGATGCCGCCGATCCCGAACCACGGCCGCGCCGCGCCCGACCGCGCGCCCGACCCCGCGTCCGACCCCGCGCCCGACCTTGGGGCCGGTCCCAGTGAGGCCGCGTGCCGCAGCAGCGCCGGGCCGGGCGCGTGGCGGCCCGGCTTGGTCGGCGTGGGCCAGATCGGGCCGCAGCAGAAGTAGTCGACGCCCTCCTCCACGGCCGCGGCGGACGCCTCGGCGACGGAGTGGGTGGACCGGCCGATGACGATGTCGTCGCCGAGTATCTCTCGCGCGACCGTCACGGGAAGGTCGTCCTGCCCCAGGTGGAGCACGTCGGGCCGGGCGGCGAAGGCGATGTCCGCCCGGTCGTTGACGGCCAGCAGCTTGCCGTGCCGGTCGCAGGCGTCGCGGAAGACTTCCAGGAGCGCGAGTTCTTCGCGTGCCTCCAGGCCCTTCTCCCGCAGCTGGATGATGTCCACGCCGCCGGCCAGCACCGAGTCGAGGAACTCTGCCAGGTCGCCGCGGTCGCGGCGGCCGTCGGTGCAGAGATAGAGGCGGGCCTCAGAAACCGAGGGCCTGGGCACGCCGCTTGACCTCCGTGTGACGGCCGGCCTTGATCGCCTCGATGGGCGACCCCGGCAGGGACTCGTCTGGGGTGAAGAGCCAGCGCAGCGACTCGACATCGTCGAAGCCGGCGTCCTGCAACACGGTCAGTGTGCCGGGCAGGCCCTTCATCACGTCCTTCCCGTCGAGGAACACCGCGGGAACCTGTGGCCCGCCGCCGCCGCGGCGCACGCCGAGCAGCTTGTGGTCCTTGAGGAGTTGCTTGGCCCGCCCGATCGAGAGGTCGAGGCGTGAGGCCACTTCGGGGAGAGTGAGCCACTCGTCGACGAGCTGGTCGGTCTCCCGGTCGATCTGTGCAACAGAAAGCGTCACGAAACCACAACTACCACATGCCGTCCTTGCTCAAACAACACAATCCCGTAGGGGGACCTCTGGATCTACCAGGCGTTCTGTGTCGAGGCGATGACCGCCCTCGATGATCCTACGGCCCTGCACGTAGTCCCGAGGCCGGTCGACGGCCAGCACGGCGGCCAGGGTGTCGCCGGACGTCAGCCAGACGGCCGACCACTTGCCCTCGGGCTCGCCCCGGTAGAGCAGGCGGTCGCCGGAGGGGTGGTGGCCGATGTACTGGACCATGTGGCCGAACTGCTCGGACCAGAAGTAGGGCGCCGGGTCGTAGACGGCCTCCTCGCCCAGCAGGGTCGCGGCGGCCACCTCGGGCGAGCCGAGCGCGGTGTCCCAGTGCTCGACGCGCAGCCGGACGCCGTAGCGGCGCGACCACCAGGCCGCGCAGTCGCCGGCGGCGACCACGTTCGGCATGGACGTGCGCAGGTGCTCGTCGGTGACGACGCCGTTGTGCAGGTCGATGTCGGAGCCGGCCAGCCATTCGATGGCCGGGCGCACGCCGATGCCGGTGACGACCACGTGCGCCTGGACGAACTCGCCGCCCACCAGCCGCACGCCGCCCTCGTCCACCTCGTCGACCATGGTGTTCAGGCGCAGGTCGATGCCGTCGTACCAGTGTCGGGTGCGGGCGCCGATCTCCGGGCCCACGGCGTTGGCCAGCGGGGTGGGGCCGGCCTCGATCACGGTCACCGAGCAGCCGGCCTTGCGGGCGGCGGTGGCGACCTCGGCGCCGATCCAACCGGCGCCGATGATCGCCACGTGGGCCCCGGCCACGAGCCCGGCGCGCAGCTCGTGGGCGTCGTCGAGGGTGCGCAGGACGTACTGGGGGCCGTCGCCGGGCACGGTGATCGGCTCGGCGCCGGTGGCGATCACGAGGCCGTCGTAGCCGAGCTGGCCCTCGGTCGTCTCCACGACGCCCTCGCGCAGGGCCTTGGCGGTGACCCCGGGCCAGAAGTCGACCTCCAGCGCGTCGAGGTCGGCCTCCAGGAAGCTGGAGTCGGCCGCGCCGGACAGCACGGCCTTGGACAACGGCGGACGGTCGTAGGGCCGATGGCGCTCCTGGCCGATCAGCGTGATCCGTCCGGTGAAGCCGCGCCCGCGCAGCGCCTCCGCGCTGCGCAGCCCGGCCAGGCCCGCTCCCACCACTACGACATGGTTCACGTTCATGACCATAACGGGGGCGGTGCCGGTGCGTCGCGCCGAGGCCGTAGGCTGGAGGCGCAAGACGCGCGGGAGTCCGGCCGTCACCGGGCTGAGAGGAAGGCTTGAGCGGGCCTTCGACCGCAAGACACCTGATCCGGATCATGCCGGCGAAGGGAGCGCGGATGAATGTGATCGTGGGCGGCGGGGTCGTCGGGTTGTCGATCGCCTGGCGGCTGGCCCGCGAGGGGCTGCCCGTCACGGTGGTCGACCCGGCCCCGGGCCGCGGGGCCTCCTACGCGGCGGCCGGGATGCTGGCGCCAGTCAGCGAGGTCGCCTACACCGAGGAGCCGCTGCTGCGGCTGGGGGCCGCCTCGCTGCGCCGGTGGCCGTCCTTCGCCGCCGAACTGGCCGCCGACGCGGGCCTCGGCCCGGCCCTCGGGCCAGGTGTCGGCGCGGACCTCGGGCCAGGTGTCGGCGCGGGGCTGAGCGGCGGGGTCGGGACGAGGCCTCGGGATGCCTTCGGGGGCGCGTTCGGGGTGATCGGGCCGGAGGGGGCCGCTGGTCGTGCGCTCGACCTGCGCGCCGACGGCACGCTCGACGTCGCCTTCGGGGCCGACGACCTCGCGGCGCTCGACGACCTGGCGGCGTTCATGGACAAGCTGGGGCTGCGGGTCGAACGGCTGACCGGGCGCGAGTGCCGCCGTCTGGAGCCCATGCTGGCGCCTTCGGTGCGCGGGGGGCTGCTGGCCCCCGGTGACGCCTGGGTCGATCCGCGCCGGGTCACGGCGGCGCTGCTGGCCGCGCTCGACCGGCTGGGCGTGCCCGTGGTGCGGGCGCGGGTGACCGGACTGCTGCGCGACGGCGACACCGCTCCAGGCGTCGTGACAGGCGCTGGGACCAGCTCCGGCGCCGGCGCTTGGACCGGCGGTGCGGCAGGCCCTGCGACGGGTGCTGTGACGGGTGTGCGGCTGGAGCCCGTACCCGGTCAGCCTGAGGCGGTGCGGGAGATCGCGGCCGAGCGGGTGGTGCTGGCCGCCGGGGCGTGGAGCGGGGAGCTGGCCGACGTGCCCGTCCGGCCGGTCAAGGGACAGATCATGCGGTTGCGCTCGCCGCAGCCGCTGCTCGGGCGGTGCGTACGCGGGATGGTGCACGGCGCGCCCGTCTACCTCGTCCCCAGGGGCGACGGTGAGCTGGTGCTGGGGGCGACCCAGGAGGAGCTCGGGTTCGACACCCGGGTGACCGCGGGCGGGCTCTACGAGCTGCTGCGCGACGCCAGGGAGCTGGTGCCGGGCGTCACCGAGCTGGAGGTCGCCGACGTGGTCGCCGGGCTGCGTCCGGGCACCCCCGACAACCTGCCGATCATCGGGGCGGGCGAGGTCCCCGGGCTGGTGCTGGCGACCGGCCACCACCGGGGCGGGGTACTGCTGGCGCCCCTGACGGCTGCCCTGGTCACGGCGGCGGTGATGACCCCGGCCGCGACACCCCCGGCCGCGACGATGTCGCCCCCGACGGCGCTCCCGACGGCGGCCTCGACAACGGCCTCGACGACGGCCCGGACAGCGACACAGACGGCGACACAGGCCGCGGCTCCGGCGGCGGCCCCGGCGGCGGGGCTTTCGACGGGCGCGGGGATTCTGACGGGTGAGGAGGGCGAGCTGGCCGCGCTGTGCTCGCCCGCGAGATTTCGGGATATTTCATGATTGTGACGATCAACGGCGCCCCGCACGAGGTGGCCGACGGCACCACCGTGGCCCAGGCCGTACGGACGCTGACCACGGCCACCACCGGGGTGGCCGTGGCCGTGAACGACGAGGTGGTCACGCGGAGCACGTGGGAGACGACGGCGCTCGGCGACCGCGACCGCGTCGAGGTGCTGACGGCGGTGCAGGGTGGATGAGCTGATCATCGCCGGGGAGAAGTTCGACTCCCGGCTCATCATGGGCACCGGCGGCGCGCCCTCCCTGGAGGTGCTCGACCAGGCCCTGGTGGCCTCGGGCACCGAGCTGACCACGGTGGCCATGCGGCGGCTCGACCCCGGCGCCCGCGGCTCGGTCCTCGACGTGCTGCGCCGCCGCGACATCAAGGTGCTGCCGAACACCGCGGGCTGCTTCACCGCGGGCGAGGCCGTGCTGACGGCCCGGCTGGCCCGCGAGGCCCTGGGGACGAACTGGGTCAAGCTGGAGGTCATCTCCGACGAGCGCACGCTGCTGCCCGACCCGATCGAGACGTTCGACGCGGCCGAGCGGCTGGTGGCCGACGGGTTCGTGGTGCTGCCGTACATCGGCGACGACCCGGCGCTGGCGCGGCGGCTGGAGCAGGCCGGCTGCGCGGCGGTGATGCCGCTGGGCGCGCCGATCGGCTCGGGGCTCGGGATCAGGAACCCGCACAACATCGAGCTCATCGTGGAGGCCGCCGAGGTGCCGGTGATCCTCGACGCCGGCATCGGCACGGCCAGCGACGCCGCCCTGGCCATGGAGCTGGGCTGCGACGCGGTGCTGCTGGCCACGGCGGTCACCCGGGCGCAGCGGCCCGAGCTCATGGCCTCGGCGATGAGGGCGGCCGTGGTGGCGGGACGCCAGGCCCGGCAGGCGGGCCGGATCCCGCGCCGGCGCCACGCCGAGGCGTCCTCGCCGACGACCCCCTGAAGATCCCCCTGAGGTCCCCGGAGGGACCGGCTCGCGCCGGCCCTCCCGCCGGTCGGGGCCGCTCTCGCGAGAACGTCTCCGCATCGGTTTCGGGCGCGCGGGCCCTGCCGGTGGCAAAACGCCCGTAAACTCAGGGGGGTGGTGGATAAGACGACTGCGGACCCCCTGGTCGGGCGGCTCCTCGATGGGCGTTACCGCATCGAGAGCCGGATCGCCCGGGGCGGTATGGCGACCGTCTACCTGGCGCTCGACGTCCGGCTGGATCGCACTGTCGCGTTGAAGGTCATGCACTCCTCGCTCGCCGAGGACCCGGCCTTCGTCCGCAGGTTCATCGGCGAGGCCAAGTCGGTGGCCAGCCTGTCCCACCCCAACGTGGTGCACGTCTTCGACCAGGGCACCGACACCGACGTCGTCTACCTGTCGATGGAGTACGTGCCGGGCCGCACGCTGCGCGACATCCTGCGCGAGCGCGGCAGGCTGCCCGCCCGCGAGGCGCTGGAGATCATGATCCCGGTGCTGGCCGCCCTGGGCGCGGCCCACCAGGCCGGGATGGTCCACCGCGACGTGAAGCCCGAGAACGTGCTGATGACCGACGACGGCCGGGTCAAGGTCGTCGACTTCGGGCTGGCCAGGGCGATCGAGGCGACCAACCAGACCCGTACCGGCGTGATGATCGGCACGATCGGCTACATGTCGCCCGAGCAGGTCACCACCGGCGGCGCCGACGTGCGCAGCGACGTCTACGCCGCGGGCATCATGCTGTTCGAGCTGGTGACCGGGCAGCAGCCCTACGACGGCGAGACGCCGATGTCGGTGGCCTACCGGCACGTGCACGACACGGTGCCGCCGCCGTCGTCGCTGGTGCCCGAGGTGCCGCAGCTGATCGACACGCTGGTCGGGCACGCCACGGCCCGCGAGCCCCACGACCGCCCGGCCGACGCCACGGCGATGCTCGTCGAGGCGGTCGACGCCCACCGGATGCTGCCCCGGCTGAGCACCCCGCCGGCCATGACGGCCGTGTTCAACCAGTCGATGCCGCCGCGGCCGAGCGGCGCGGGCGCCCCGTCGATGCCGCTGGCCGCGCCGGCGCACACGCTGATCCAGCCGCGCGCCGAGGTGACGCCGCCGGGGACGCCGCCGGGGTCGCCGCCGCCGTCCAAGCGTTCGTTCAGGCCCAACTGGTTCCTGGTCACGCTCGCCGCGGTCATGGTCGTGGCGGTGGCGCTGACCGGCTGGTACTTCTCCCAGACCAAATACGTGCTGGTGCCCGACCTGGTCGGCCAGAACATGGTGGTCGCCGAGCGCACCGCCACGAGCAAGGGCTTCAAGGTCCACAAGGTCGCCGGCGAGTACGACGAGGACACCGCCGAGGGGCTGGTGCTGCGTACCGACCCCGAGGGCAAGACCGAGCTGGAGAGCGGCAGCACCATCACGCTGGTGCCCTCGCTCGGCCCCAAGAGGGTGATCGTCCCCAGCGTCAAGGGCCTGACCAGCGACGAGGCCCGCATCAAGATCGCCGAGGCCGGGCTCACCGTGGGCAGCGTCAAGCGCCTGCCCAACGGCGAGGTCGAGCGGAACAAGGTGATCCGCAGCTCTCCCGAGGCCGGCGAGAAGGTCAAGGAGGGCGCGAAGGTCGGCATCTTCGTGAGCGCCGGCATGGTGATGCCCGACGTGACCGGCATGCCGAAGGACGAGGCCGCCGCCTACCTCGGCGGCCAGGGCTTCCAGGTGCAGGTCAACGAGGTCGACGACGACGCCGAGCCGTGCACGGTCATCGCCCAGGCGCCGAAGGCCAAGTCCGAGGTCGACAAGGGCACGCCTGCGATGATCACGGTGGCGCGCTGCCAGACCGACTTCTGGGACTGGTTCAAGGGCGACAACGAGGCCCGCGACGACCAGGAGTTCCGCCTGGTGCCCGCGGTCATCGGCAAGAACGTCAAGGACGCCAAGTCGGAGCTGGAGTCGCTGGGTTTCCGCGTGCGGATCCAGCGGCTGGCCAACGGCGGCGTCGTGCAGTACCAGCGGCCGTTACCGAACAGTGAGCGGCCGCCCGGCGCGACCGTCTTCCTCTGGCAGTAGTCCGCCGGGTCAGGCCAGGTGCCCGTGCAGGCGCACCCTGGCCAGCCCGCCGTCGGGGTGGATGTCGACCCGTACGTGGGTGACCGGTTCGGGGTGGCCGAGCCGGAAGCGGTGAGGCGCGTCGGGCTGCAACCGGGTCTTCGGCAGCAGCGTGACCTCGTGCCCGCCGGACAGCCCGGTGAGCGCGACGTGGCCGGGGGCGTTGAAGATCAGGTTCGTGGTGTCGATCTCGGCCAAGCGCACCAGGCCCGGCCCGGCCAGGCGGATGAGCAGCCAGTCGTTGCCCGGCTCGCGGCGGCGCGCGGTCTCCCAGCCCTCGGCCTGGTGGCGGGCCAGGCCGGGGGCGATGACGTTGTTGGGCGCGGAGTAGAACTCGTCGGAGCAGGCGGTGACCAGGCCGCCGTTCTGGAGGGCGGCCAGGTCGAGGCTCAGCCCTTCGTAGACGGACAGGTCGGGGCGTACCTCGCCGTGCACGCGCAGGCGGGCGATGCCGCCGTCGGGGTACATGTTCAGGCGTACGTGGGTGTAGCGGGTGTCGTCGCCGGTGACCTCGACGTGGTGCTCGGCGTCGCCCTTGAGCGCGGTCCTCGGGACGATCTCCGTCCAGTCGGCGGCGGCCAGCTCGGCGGGTGAGGGGTGGCCGGGCACGGCGGCGGCCTCGACCGAGGCGTACGGCGGGTAGTTGCCCTTGAACCAGGCCGTGTCGATCACCACGCCGCGGATCGCGCCCGGCAGGCCGAGCCGCACCAGGGCCCAGTCGTGACCGGGCGTGCGGCGGCGGCGGGTCTCCCAGCCGTCGTACACCTGCCCCTTGTTGCCGAACGTCTCGGCGCGGAAGCCGGGGCGGCCCGGCCTGATCAGGCTCTCCTTCTCGGCGAAGGACTCGTCGCTGGCCGCCACGACCGCGCCGCCGAGGGTGCGCAGGGCCAGGTCGGGCAGGGCGGTGAAGCCGGGCATCTACTGCTCCCCCAGGATGAGGCGGCCGTGCGGCTCGCCGTCCACGGGACGGCCGCGCAGCCAGGTGGTCAGGACCGCGCCCTTGAGCAGGCGGCCGTGGTAGGGGGTGACGGGGTTGCGGTGGTGCAGGCGGGCGGCGTCCACCGGGCTGTCGGCGTCGGGGTCGAAGGCGACCAGGTCGGCGTCGCCGCCGGGGCGGATCGCGCCCTTGCCGGCGAGCCGGGCCGTCTCGGCGGGCGCGGCCGACATCCAGCGGACGACGTCGGCGAGCGTGTGCCCGCGCCGGGCGGCCTCCGTCCAGACCGCGGACAGGCCGAGCTGGAGGGAGGCGACACCGCCCCAGGCGGCGGCGAAGTCGGGCACCTTCAGGTCGGCGGGCGAGGGCGAGTGGTCGGAGACGACGCTGCTCAGCACACCGCCGGCCAGGCCGTCCCACAGCAGCTCGCGGTTGGCCCGCGAGCGGATGGGCGGGCAGCACTTGTACGACGTGCGCCCCTCGGGCACCTGCTCGGCCTCCAGTGTCAGGTAGTGGGGGCAGGTCTCGGCCGTGACCGCCACGCCGTCGGCCTGGGCCCGTGCCAGCACGTCGAGGCACTCGGCGCTGGAGACGTGCAGGATGTGCACGCGCGCGCCGGTCTCGGCGGCCAGCGCGACGACCCGTTCGACCGCGCTGCGCTCGGCGGCGCCCGGCCGCGACTCCAGGAACTCCCGGTACGTCGGCCCGCCCGGCTCGGCCAGCAGCTCAGGGTCCTCGGCGTGCACCACGACGAGCCCGCCGAACCCGGCGACCTCGGTCAGCACCGCCCGCAGCTCGGCCGTGGCGAGCGGCGGGAACTCCTCGACGCCCGAGGGGGACATGAAGCACTTGAAGCCCCGGACGCCGCGCTCGTGCAGCGGCCGCAGCTCCTTGAGGTTGCCGGGGACCGCGCCGCCCCAGAACGCCACGTCCACGTGGCACTGCCTGCGGGCGGCCCGCAGCTTGGCCTCCAGCGCCTCCACGCTGACGGTCGGCGGCAGGGAGTTGAGCGGCATGTCCACGATCGTGGTCACCCCGCCCGCGGCGGCCGCCCTGGTGGCCGAGGCGAAGCCCTCCCAGTGGGTCCGGCCCGGCTCGTTGACGTGCACGTGCGTGTCCACCAGGCCGGGGAGCAGGGGCAGGTCGCGCAGGTCGATGTCCTCGGCGGCGTCGAGGGGCTCGGCGTAGCCGTACAGGGCCTGGACGCGTTCGCCCCGTACGGCCACGGCCGCGGCCCGCTCCCCCTCGGGCGTGACCACCCTGCGGGACCGGACGACGAGGTCGTGGACGGTCATCTGCCCTCCAGATGCTCAGCGGCCACGCGGGCGGCCAGGCGTTCCAGGAGCGGCCCGGCCTCGGCCATGCACCGGGCCGGGTCGGGCTCCAGGTCGGTCAGGGCGTAGGCGGCCTCGATGCCGGCGTCCTTGAGCTCGGTGTCGCCGAGGGTGCGCCGGCCGCAGACCGCGACCACCGGCACGCCCGCCCTGGCCGCGGCCTGGGCCACGCCGATCGGCGCCTTGCCGCGCAGGGACTGCTCGTCGAGCGACCCCTCGCCGGTGATCACCAGCCGCGCGCCCTGGACGAGCGCGCCGAAGCCGAGCAGGTCGAGCAGGTATTCGATGCCGGGCCGCAGCTCGGCGTGGAGGAAGGACAGGGCCGCGAACCCGACGCCGCCCGCCGCGCCCGCCCCGGGGGCTCCGGCCACGCCCATCGCGCGCGGGGTGTCGTCGTGCTCGACGGCGCCGAGCAGGCCGTGGGTCTGCGTGGCGACGGCGGCCAGCCGGGACAGGCCCGCCTCCAGCACCTTGACGTCCTCGGGGGTGGCGCCCTTCTGCGGCCCGTAGACGGCGGCGGCTCCGTGCGGGCCGAGCAGCGGGTTGTCCACGTCGCCCGCCACCACGAACTCCACCCCGGAGACGTCGGCGAACCCGGACAGGTCGATGCGGGCCAGCCCGCGCAGCGCGGCGCCGCCCTCGGGCAGCCCGGCGCCGTCACCGTCCAGCAGGCGGGCGCCGAGCGCGCGGACCATGCCCGCTCCCCCGTCGGTGGAAGCGCTGCCGCCGAGCCCGAGGACGACCCGCCGCGCGCCCCTGCGCAGGGCGTCGGCGATCAGCTCTCCGGTGCCGTAGGAGGTGGCGGTCAAGGGGGCGGGCCCGGCGGACAGCCGCCGCAGCCCGGACGCCTCGGCCAGCTCGACCACGGCCGTCGGCGTGCCGCCGGCCGTCCGCCAGGCGTACGCCGCGCTCACACGTTCGCCGGTGGGCCCGGTGACCTCCACGGTGACGCGGTCGAACCCGCAGGCCACGGCGGCCTCGACGGTGCCGTCGCCGCCGTCGGCGACCGGCAGCTCGACCGTGGGCACCCCGAGCCCCGCCGACACCCGCGCCGCGACCTCGGCGGCCGTGAGGGAGCCCTTGAACTTGTCGGGTGCCACCAGAACCTGCTTTACCACTACGAACTCCCGCAAGATGCTGAACAATGGCCGGACACGCCTTCCTGCCCGGTGCGAGCGGGCAGGAAGGCGTGACTCATCATCACATCAGCCCCCCGGCCGGCGGCGGCCGAGGGTAGGTGCCCTCAGTGAAACAGGCGCCCGCACCCGCCGCCCATGGGCCGCGAGCACGAACCTGAGCGGTTCTGGCGGGTTCTGAGGTGTGTGATCCTCCAA
Organism: Nonomuraea sp. NPDC005730; assembly: GCF_040630865.1. Taxonomy (NCBI): domain Bacteria; kingdom Bacillati; phylum Actinomycetota; class Actinomycetes; order Streptosporangiales; family Streptosporangiaceae; genus Nonomuraea; species Nonomuraea sp. NPDC005730. The sequence goes on along the minus strand of NZ_JBEXYK010000003.1, from coordinate 185,111 downwards.
TTAGGCTCACATCCCGTAAGGAGGCGTTTCATGCGCATATCTGAGCGGGAGAGGCGGCGCCGGCTGGGCGTGCGCCACAGCCTGGCGGCCAAGGCGGCGACCCCGGAAGAGGCGACGGCGTCCGTGGTGGCGCTGCACGCCACCGACCCGGCGACCGTGTTCCTGTCGGCGGGCGCCCGGCTCACCGCCCCCGGGACCGGGCCGGTCGAGCGGGCCCTGTACGAGGACCGCACGCTGGTGCGCATGCACGGGATGCGCCGCACGGTGTTCGTGGTACCGGCCACGCTGGTGCCCGTCGTGCACCACTCCTCCACGCTCGCGGTCGCCACGAGGGTGCGCAAGGCGCTGGTCAAGGAGCTCACCGCGGCCGGCGGCTGGGACGAGCCGTGGCTGGCCGACGTGGAGTCGTCGGTGCTGCGCGTCCTGGCGGAGGAGGGCACGGCGACGGCGGCCCGGCTGGGGGTGCTGGAGCCGCGGCTGCGCGAGCAGTTCCGGGTGGCCGTGGGCAAGCCGTACGAGGCCGTGCACAGCGTCGGGCAGCGGCTGATCACGCTGATGGGCATGGAGGGCCGGCTGGTCCGCCAGGGCCGCCCGTCCGGCTCGTGGACGAGCACGCAGCACCTGTGGGCCGTCGCCCCGCCCATGGACGAGACCACGGTCCCGCAGGCCCAGGCGGAGCTGGTGCGCCGCTGGCTGGCCGCGTTCGGCCCCGGCACGGAGGCCGACGTCAAGTGGTGGACCGGCTGGACGCTGCGCGAGGTGCGCGCCGCGCTGGCCGCCGTCGGCGCGGTCGAGGTCGAGCTGGACGAGGGCGCGGGATACGTCCTGCCCGGCGACCTGGACGAGACGCCCGAGCCCGGGCCATGGGCGGCGTTGCTGCCCGCCCTGGACCCGACGCCGATGGGCTGGCAGGGCCGCGACTGGTACCTGCCGAAGGAGCACCGGGCCGAGCTGTTCGACCGCAGCGGCAACGTCGGCCCGACCGTGTGGTGGGACGGGCAGGTCGTCGGCGGCTGGGGGCAGCGGCCCGGCGGCGAGATCGTGTGGCGGGCGCTCACCGACCTGGGCTCCGACGCCGTGGCCGCCGTGGAGGCCGAGATCGCCGGTCTGGCCTCCTGGCTCGGCGGCGTGCGGATCACGCCCCGCTTCCGCACGCCCCTGGAGCGGTCGCTCGCGGAGTAGGCCGTCAGGAGACCACGCGGATGAACTCCTCCAGCGAGTAACGCCCGTCCTGGTCGGAGTCGGCCTCCTGGCTCAGCGCCCCGAGGGCCTCGGCGGGCAGGTCGGGGAAGTGCCGCTTCAGCTCGGCCTCGCTGACGAAGCCGTCGCCGTCGGTGTCGATCTCGGCGAAGGTGCTCTTGAGCTGCGCCAGCCGCTCACCGGGGAGTTCTGCCGACACGGGACCGCCTTTCGGTGCTGAATGCCACGTTCCGGACATTCACCACCCTAGTGCTGGATCTCCCTGCCCGCCGAGTGCCCGCGCTCGGCCGCCAGCCGCATCAGCCTGCGGTGGGCCTCGGCGCCCGCCCGTCCGGCCGCGTCGTGGGACGTCGTCCGCAGCTCGCCGTCCTCGACCACGGTCCGGCCGCCGACCAGGACGCGGGCCACCGGTGGCGGGGGCCCGAACACCAGCGCGCACACCGGGTCGGCCACGGCGGCGGTGAAGGGCCCGCCGGTCCGCCACAGGACGACGTCGGCCAGCTTGCCGGGCTCCAGCGAGCCGAGCTCGGCCTCGCGGCCCAGGTTGCGCGCCCCGCCCATGGTGGCCAGCTCCAGCGCCTGGCGGGCCGACAGCGCGCGGGGGCCGTACCTGGCCCGCTGGAACAGCAGGGCCTGCCGCATCTCCCCGGCCAGTGAGGTCAGCTCGGAGGAGGCGCTGCCGTCCACGCCGAGGCCGACGTTCACGCCCTGGCGCAGCATCTCCGACACGCGGGCGATCCCGGCGCCCAGGCGGCCGTTGGAGGAGGGGCAGTGGGCCGCGCCCGTGCCGGTGCGGGCGAGCTTGGCGATGTCGGCGTCGCTGAGGTGCACGGCGTGCGCGAGCCACACGTCGGGCCCCAGCCAGCCGAGCTTGTCGATGTAGTCGACCGGACGCACGCCGAACTGCTCGACGCAGTGCTCGTCCTCGTCGAGGGTCTCGGCCAGGTGGGTGTGCAGGCGGACGCCCTTGGCCCTGGCCAGGGCCGCCGACTCGGTCATCAGCTCCGCGCTGGCCGAGAACGGCGAGCACGGCGCCACCGCGACCCGCACCATCGAGGACGGCGACGGGTCGTGGTGGGCGTCCACCGCCTCGGCCGTCGCGGCCAGCACGTCGTCGAGCTCCTCGACCACCTCGTCCGGCGGCAGCCCGCCGGACGAGCGGCCCCGGTCCATCGAGCCGCGCGCCGGGTGGAAGCGCAGGCCGATCTCCCGCGCCGCCTCGACCTCGGCCGCGAGCAGGTCGCCCCGGCCCTTGGGGAAGACGTAGTGGTGGTCGCTGGAGGTGGTGCAGCCGGCCAGCGCCAGCCAGCCGAGCCCGGCCGTGGCCGCGCCCCTGACGACCTCGGCGTCCATGGCGGCCCACACGTCGTAGAGCGCCACCAGCCACTCGAACAGGGTGGCGTCCTGGGCCAGCCCCTGGGAGGCCCACTGGTAGAGGTGGTGGTGGGTGTTGACCAGGCCGGGGGTGGCCAGGCAGCCGGAGCCGTCCACGCGCCGGGCGCCGGGGGTGGCGGGCGCGGGGCCGGGGCCGAGCGCGGCTATCCGGTCGCCCTCGACGACGAGGTGGCCCGAGGGGATCTCGGGGCCGACGACGGGCGCGATGTGCACGTTCTCGATCAGCAGGGTCATCAGGGCGCCTTCCGCGCGGCGGCCAGCCGGACCGCGTCGAGGATCTTCTCGTAGCCGGTGCAGCGGCACAGGTTGCCCGCCAGCGCCTCGCGGATCTCCGCGTCGGACGGCCGGGGCACGCGTTCGAGCAGGTCATGGGCCTGTACGACGAGCCCGGGGGTGCAGAACCCGCACTGCACGGCCCCGCACTCGACGAACGCCTCCTGCACCGGGTCGAGCCGGTCGCCCGCGGCCAGCCCCTCGACGGTGCGCACCCGCCGCCCCTCGGCCTGCCCGGCGGCCACCAGGCACGAGCAGACCGGCAGCCCGTCGAGATAGACCGTGCACGAGCCGCACTCGCCCTGCTCGCAGGCGTTCTTGGAACCGGGGAGCCCGATCCGCTCGCGCAGGACGTACAGCAGGCTCTCCCCCTCCCAGACGTCGTCCACGCTGTGGGCGCGGCCGTTGACGGTGACGTTGAGGCGCATCAGGCGGCCCTCCTCGCGAGGTGGTCGTTCCAGGCCCAGGTGAGCGTGCGCCGGGCCATCACGCCGATCGCGTGCACCCGGTAGGCGGCGGTGCCGCGCACGTCGTCGATCGGCGCGGCGGCCCGCGCGCACAGCTCGCCGAAGCGGGCCAGCAGCGCGGGGTCGAGCGGGGCGTGCCAGTCCAGCTCCCCGGCCAGCAGGTCCTCCGCCTCCAGGGCGCGGCGCGGCGTGGGCGCGGCCGAGCCGATCCCGGTGCCGACCCGCCGCTCGCCCGGGTGCAGCGCGACCGCGAACGAGCACACCGCGATCACCATGGCGTTGCGCGTGCCGACCTTGGAGAAGTACTGGGGCCCCTGGGCGGGTTCGACGCGCACGGCCCTGATCAGCTCGTCCGGCTCCAGGGCGTTGCGCTTGACCCCGAGGTAGAACTCGGCCGCGGGGATCAGCCGGGTGCCGCGCTCGCGCGACTCGACCTCGACGACCGCGCCCGCCGCCAGCAGCGGCGGATGGCTGTCGCCGGCGGGCGAGGCCGCGCCGAGGTTCCCGGCGACGGTGCCGCGGTTGCGGATCTGCGGCGAGCCGACCGTGCGCGCGGCCTGCGCGAGCCCCGGCAGCACGCCGCCCAGCTCGTCGACGACCGTGGCGTACGTCACCCCTGCCCCGATCCGGCAGACCCCGTCGGTCATGCCCCATTCGCGCAGCTCGGCCACCTGGTTGAGGTCGAGCAGCGCCTCCGGTCTGCGCACGTCGAAGTTGATCTCGACCATCACGTCGGTGCCGCCCTGGACGGGCAGCGCTCCGGGCCGGTCCGCCTTGGCGGCCAGCGCCTCAGCCCACGTGGTGGGCCGCAAGAAGTCCATCGTTCTCACTCCCAGGCGAATCCCGCGTCGGGTGCGTCCTCACCCAGCACACTGCCCTCGATCAGCCCGTAGGGACGGTCGGCGGCGTAGAAGACCTCGTTCTCGTTGTCCAGGCCGAACGGCGACAGGTCGACCAGGAAGTGGTGCCTGTTCGGCAGCGTGAGCCGGACCTCGCAGACCTGCGGGCAGGTCGTCAGCACCCGCTCGCCCATCGCGAACAGGGTCTGCTGCAACGACAGGCTGTGCGTCTGCGCGAAGGCGTCCAGCAGGCAGGCGCGCACCCGCGCGTACGGCGGGCGCTCGCCCGTCCCGGTGTGCCGCCAGCGGGCGGTGACCGCGGTGGCCAGGATGCGGTCGGTCGTCGGCTGGAGGGTGGTGTACTCGTCCACGAGGTAGCCGTGGAACTCCGAGCCGGTCGAGTTCAGCACGACCAGGTCCCTCAGGCCGGACACGACGGTGCTGCGGCCGTCCCTGTCGTGGTGGACGACGCACGTGCGCACCTCGCCGCCGTCGCGCACGAAGGAGTGCCGCGACTCGCCGGGGATGCGGTTCCAGGCGTACTCCTCGATCTCCACCCGCGCGTGGTGGATGGACGGGTGCGCGGAGACGTAGTGGCGGGCCAGTAAGAGGGCGAAGTCCTCGATCTCGCCGACGCCGTGCTTCCTGGCGAAGGCGTAGGCGGTGTTCTTCTGCGTGTCGGTGGGCAGGACGGCGGCGTTGCCGCCGTTCCTGTGCACCTCCTCCATGTCGCCCGACAGCGAGGTGCTGACGTTGATGTCCTTGAGGTGGTGGACGGGTCCGTCCCTGACCACGCGGACCAGCCTGGTCTCCGCCTTGCCGTAACGGTTGGGGCCGAGCTTGACGGTCATCTAGCTCCCTCGGTAGGTGGAGTAGGCGTACGGGCTGAGCAGCAGCGGCACGTGGTGGTGGGCTCCGGGGTCGGTGACGGTGAAGGCGATGACGACCTCGGGGTAGAAGGTGTCGGCCAGGTAGGCGCCGGTGTCGAAGACGACGCGGTGCACGCCCTCCTCGGTGTCCCAGCCCTTGATCCGGCCGTCGTCGTCGGTGCTGCCCCGGGCCAGCACGCGGCCCTCGCGCTCCAGCCGGACGCCCACCCCGGCGGCCGGGCGGCCCGAGACCGCGTCCAGGACGTGCGTCGAGAAGCTCATCTCCCCTCCCCTTCCATGAGCTTCCCCAGCCGGAGCCGGGTGATCTTCGCCAGTTCGTCGCGGACGACCCCGCGCTCGGTCTCCTCGTCGTTGTCCAGCCGGGCGCGCAGCCGGGCCAGCAGCTCGGCCCCGCTCAGGCCGGTGGCGCAGACCAGGTAGACGTACCCGAACCGCTCCTCGTACGCGCGGTTGCCCGCGGCCAGCGCGGCCCGCAGGTCCTCATCGCCTGGGCCGTACCCCTGCGCGCCCGCCTGCTCCTGGCGCGACCAGCGCGACTCCCGGCCGTCCCCGGACGGTCGTTCCCCGATGCGCGGGTGGGCCGCCAGCGCCTCCAGCACGTCAGGCCACTTCAGCTCGCGCACCGCCGTCTCGGCGGCCTCGGCGAGCCGTTCGCGGGCGGCGTAGGGCCTGCGGGCGGCCACCGCCGCCGCGAACGCGCGGGAGGCGCAGCAGGCCAGCAGCTCCGCCTCCGCCTCCTTGCGCGGCCGCCGGTTGAACCCGGCCAGGGAGTTGGACATGTCAGCAGTACACACACGAGCCTGGTTCCCGGTCCATCCGTGAGAACTCCCAAGTACGCAACGGGATGGCCAGGACTTTTCGTGTCATGCTCCAACCCGGCCCCGGCCGGGACGCCCCTGAGCTGCGCCTACACTGGGAGCCATCATGACCTTGACATCCCTGATCGGCGGGCACGTGTCCGTCACCGGCGGCCTGGCGACCGGCGGCCTGAAGTACATGGCCGAGATCGGCGCCGAGATGATCCAGGTGTTCGTCACCAACCCGCGCGGCTGGGCGCTCAACGACGGCAAGCCCGCCGAGGACGCCAAGCTGGCCGAGTCCGGCGTCACCGCGTTCATCCACGTGCCGTACCTGGTGAACTTCGGCTCGCCCAACCCCGAGACGCTGGCCAACTCCATCGCGGTCGTCCGCCACGGGCTGCGGCGCGGGGTCGAGACCGGCGCCAAGGGCGTCGTGGTCCACACCGGCTCGGCCGTCACCCAGTCGCGCGACGACGCGCTGCGGCAGATCCACGAGACCCTGCTCCCGCTGCTCGACGAGATCCCCGAGGGCGGCCCCGACCTGCTGCTGGAGCCCATGGCGGGCCAGGGCGCGATGCTCTGCGCGACCGTCCAGGACCTGGAGCCCTATCTCGCCGCGCTCGACTGGCACCCGCGGGCCTGCGTCTGCCTCGACACCTGCCACGCCTTCGCCGCCGGCCACGACCTGGCCGCCGAGGGCGGGGTGCGGGAGACGTTCGACGCCCTGCACGCCCTGGCGCCCGGCCGGCTCAAGCTCATCCACGCCAACGACAGCAAAGACGTGTGCGGGGCCAAGAAGGACCGTCACGAGAACATCGGCGCGGGCCACATCGGCGCGCAGCCGTTCGCCGAGATCATGCGGCATCCGGCGGTGGCGGGTGTGCCGATCTGCATCGAGACGCCCGGCAAGGCCGACAAGCACCGTGAGGACATCGAGCTGCTGAAGAAGCTGCGCGACGAGGGCTGACCCGGCTCGTCCCCGGTGACGGGGACGAAAGCCCTGGTCGTCGATCGTGAGAGGGGCGCCTGCTCGCACGATCCGGCCGCCCCCGAAGGCCGGATCGCGGGGCCGGGGTCCGTGGCCTCCGCAGGCGCCCCTTCACCTGATCGGCAGGCGGGCCCTACCCCCCGGTCAAAGGCCCGACAGCCGTGGTGACCTGGCTGGTCACCGATGAAGCCGGCGCATCAGGCCCTTGCTTGGGCCTTGCGGCCCGTCCCCCCCGATGCGCCGGGTGGCTTCGATGCCGAAACACTACGGTCGCGATCTTGTGGGCGAAACCCTGTTCACGGCCAGCTCGCTGAACGGTCTGTAGTCATCGACATACGGAGGGTGGCCGGACGGCGAGCGGTCACCGGGGAGCGACGAACGGCAGGTTCATGGGTCCTCCCCAGAGGGCGGCGGGCACCCGGAGGGCATCGCAGGAACCGGCCCCAGGGGCCTGACCCCGACGTGACCTGGGAAATCCTTTACCATCGCGGCGGCACGACCGTCCGGCCGCCGGGGCCCGGCGCCCGCCGGACACGCCCAGCTTCACGCCTACCCATTGGCACCAGCCCGCAGGGACGCCTGCGGGCCGGCGGTCAGGAGAAGACGCCGCGATGCTGGCGGACGAGCTGCTCGCGCACCTGGCGGCTGTGCCGCCGGCTGACCTGCAACGTCTCGGTGCCGACGGTGAGCGTGACCCGGCCGCCCTCGAAGCGCAGCTCGCTGACGTGCCGGGCCGAGACCAGGGTGCTGCGGTGGACGCGCAGGAACCCCGCCTCCGACCAGCGGCGTTCGAGCGCGGCCAGCGACATGCGGACGAGGTAGCTGCCGTCGCCGGTGTGCAGCCGCACGTAGTCGCCCTTGGCCTCGGCGAACCAGACGGCCTGCTGCGGCACGAATCTGGTGCGCCCGCCCAGCTCGACCGGGATCACGTCGTCCTGGCTCGGCTCGGCGAGCGGCGCGGAGGCCGCCTCCAGCCGCCTGACCGCCTCCGCCAGGCGCTCGGCCCGGACCGGTTTGAGCAGGTAGTCGACGGCCTCCAGCTCGAACGCCTGCACCGCGCACTCCTCGTGCGCGGTGACGAACACCAGCTTGGGCGGGCTGGGGAAGCCACCGACCAGCCGGGCGAGGTCGAGCCCGTCGAGGCCCGGCATCCGGATGTCGAGGAAGATCGCGTCGAGCCGCTCGCCGCCGCCGATCATCTGCACCATGTCCTGCAGCGCGGTGACGCCGTCGGCCGCGGTCGCGACATGTTCGATTCTCGTGTCCTGGCGCAGCAGGTAGGCGAGCTCCTCAAGAGCGGGCACCTCGTCGTCGACTGCCAGGACCCTCAGCATGGCCTCCACGCTGCCGTATGAAAGCAAATGTCACAAGCGACACGCCAGCCCAGGGTAATGAATTGGCTACAATGAGCTAAATTGCGTCTTCGGGACGCGCAGCCGTACCCGGGTGCCGGCGCCGAGGGCGGTCTCCACGACGAGGCCGTAGCCGTCGCCGTAGATCTGGCGCATGCGCAGGTCCACGTTGGCCAGGCCGATGCCGCCGCCCTCGCGGGCCGGTTCGCCGTCGAGCATGCGCCGGGCGCACTCGGGGTCCATGCCGGTGCCGTCGTCCTCGACGGTGATGTGGGCCTCGGGGCCGGCGTCGCGGACCACGACCCGCACCTCGCCGCCGCCGCGCCGGCCCCGCATGCCGTGCTTGATGGCGTTCTCCACCAGCGGTTGCAGGCACAGGAACGGCACCGGCACCGGCAGCACCTCGGGCGCGACCTGCATGCTGAAGCGCAGTTTGTCGCCGAAGCGGGCACGCTCCAGCAGCAGGTACCGGTCGACGCAGGTCAGCTCGTCGGCCAGGGTGGTGAAGTCGTGGGCCCTGCGCAGGGCGTAACGGGAGAAGTCGGCGAAGTCGAGCAGCAGCTCGCGGGCGCGCTTGGGGTTCGTCCGGACGAACGAGGCGATCGTGGTCAGCGCGTTGTAGACGAAGTGCGGCGAGATCTGGGCGCGCAACGCGCGCATCTCGGCCTCCAGCGCCCGCCTTCGGGAGGCGTCGAGGTCGGCCAGCTCCAGCTGCCCCGACACCCAGCGGCCCAGCTCGGTCACGGTGCGCACGAGCGCCGCGCTGACCTCCTCGTCGAAGGCCGCCAGCGTGCCGACGACCGTGTCGTCCACGGTCAGCGGCACCACCACGGCCCCGTACGGCCGCCCGGCGAACACCTGCGCACGCCCGGCGGCCAGGGTGGTGCGGGCGTAGGTGAGCACGTCGTCGGTGCACGGGCCGTCCCAGGCCAGCGCGGCGTCGGTGGAGGTGATCGCGACGGCGCGGGTGCCGAGCAGCGCGTGCAGGTGGCGGACGGCCTTGCGCGCCGAGTCGCGGTCGAGCCCGGCGCGCAGGGCGGGCGCGGCCAGCCCCGCGACGTGCAACGCGGTGAAGGTGGCCTCGTGCTTGCCGCCGCCGTCGGGGAGCGCAGGGCGGCGCGTCCTGGCGCAGGCGTAGCCGAGGAGGAAGATCAGAAGGGAGAGCGCCACGCATGCGGTGGTCTGCATGCGCCAAACCGTAGCCAATAACCGGTCGTGTTCGGGTGGAAACCCGGAGCGAAGTCTACGGGGGGCCCTCGCCGGGTTCCTCCTGGTAGGAGTAGCGCTGTTCGCGCCAGGGATCGGCCAGGTTGTGGTATCCGCGCTCCTCCCAGAAACCCCGCCGGTCCTCCAGGAGGTATTCGACGGCGCGCACCCACTTGACGCTCTTCCACGCGTACAGGTGGGGGACCACGATGCGCACGGGGAAACCGCGGTCGGGGCTGAGCGGCTTCTCGTCCAGCTCGGTGGCGAACAGGGTGTCAGGAGCGGCGAAGTCGGACATGCGGAGGTTGGCGCTGTAGCCGTACTCGGCCCAGATCATGACGTGGCGCACGCCGGGGTCGGGCGGCGCCAGCTCCATGATCGTGGCCGGGGTGACGCCCCGCCACTCGTTGGCCATGAGGGAGAACTTGGTGACGCAGTGGAAGTCGGCGATGCGCGTGTCCCGGGGCAGCAGCTCGAAGTCCGCCCATGTCAGGCAGTGCTCCTCGCCGGAGGCCGTGGCGCCGAAGACGCGGAAGTCCCAGCTGTCCGGCTTGAACGCGGGCACCCTGCCGTAGTGGATCACGGGGCGGCCGCGCGGGACGTACTGGCCTGGAGGCAGGCGCGACTCCTCCACGATCACTCCCCTCACCGATCTCGCGTCTTGGGCCATCCTGCCATCGGCCCGCCCGCGTCCCGCGTCCGGGGCTGGCGCCGGGCCTTTCGTACTCAGGAGTAACTTGAGTACGAAACCCCATGCGACGGCCTGGCCTGCGAGATCACCATGAACTCATGAGCAAGCCCATCCGTCCCACACAGACCGCCGCGTTCTACGTCCAGGCGGTCCTGTCGTTCGCCGTCGCCGTGTCGTCCGTGGTGATCGCCCTGATCTACCTGCCGGCCTCCGGCTGGATCAGGGCGTTCCTCGCGCTCGGCCTGCTGTACGTGGTCACCTCCACGATCAACCTGTGCAAGGTCGTACGCGACCGGCAGGAGCTGGTGGAGGTCACCAACCGCGTGGACCAGGCCAGGCTGGACAAGCTGCTGGCCGAGCACGACCCGTTCAAGGTCGACGCGGCCTGAGCTACAGCGTGTACTCCTGGATCGAGTCGGCGAGCTGCACGCACAGCTCCTCGGCGTCGAGCCGCTTCTCGATCTGCTTGAGGTCGTCGATCTTGGCCCGCGTCTCGGCGCGCTTGGGAGCCAGCAGGGAGCAGCAGTCCTCGTCGGGCAGCTCCGAGATCTCCAGCGTGCCGATGCGCCGGGCCTCGGCCATGATCTCGGTCTTGTCCCAGCCCACGAGCGGGCGCAGGATCGGCAGCTCGACCGCGTTGTCCTGGGCGGTGATGTTGGCCAGCGTCTGGGAGGAGACCTGGCCGAGCGCGTCGCCGGTGATCAGCGCGCCGGCGCGGATGCGGTGGGCGACCTCCTCGGCCGTCTTCAGCATGAGCCGCCGCTGGGCGATCACGGCCAGGCGGTCCTGGCCCGAGTTGCGGATCGACTGCTGCGCCTTGCCGAACGGCACCACCCACAGCCGCGACCTGCCCTGGAACCTGTCGAGCTTCCTGACCAGCGCGTACGCCTTGTAGATCGACTCGGAGGTGGTGAACGGGATGCCGGAGAAGTGCAGGAAGTCGACGTGGAGGCCGCGCTTCATCATCCGGTAGGCCGCCACCGGCGAGTCGATGCCGCCCGACATGAGCACCAGCGCCCGGCCGCTGCTGCCGACCGGCAGGCCGCCCTGGCCGGGGATGCCGTCGGTGAAGACGAACACCTCGTCCCGGTCGACCTCGATGAAGACGGTCAGCTCGGGGTTCTTCAGATCGACGGGCAGGTGGTACTCGTCGTTGATCGCGCCGCCGACGAGCCGGTCGAGCTCGTTGGAGCGCAGCGGGAAGCGCTTGTCGCGGCGGCGGGAGCGCACCGCGAAACGGGCCCCGCGCGCGACCTCCTCGCGGTCGCGGATCAGTTCCAGGCCGGCCTTGAGCACGCTGTCGGGGTCTTTGGCCACCCGCCAGGCGCGGTGGATCCACACCAGGCCGGGCACGTCGGCGACCCGCCGGGCCACCGCGTCGGCCTGCTCGACGTCCGACCCCTCGGGCAGGAAGATCGCGACGACGCCGTGGCGCCTGCGCACGTCCGTCTTGAGGCCGAGATCCTGGAGCGCGAAGCGGATGTTGTCGATCAGGCGGCGCTCGAACAGCTCACGGTTCTTGCCCTTGAGAACGATCTCGCCCAGCTTGAGCAGAACGCATGGCTCGCCCAGGGCGGACATCGTCATGGTGGAACCTCCGGGGAAGACGGGAAAGCGCGGCCGTAGGAAGGCAACGCCGCGACCCATCGAGTTTAGTCCGCGTCGAGGCCCTGCTCGATCGCATATCGGACCAGTTCCACCCGGTTGTGCAGCTGGAGCTTGCTCAGCGTGTTCTGCACGTGGTTCTGGACCGTGCGGTGCGAGAGCACCAGGCGGTCGGCGACCTGCCGGTAGGTCAGGCCCTTGGCGACCAGCCTGAGCACCTCCGTCTCGCGCTCGGTCAGCCTCGGGCCGTCGTCGGCCGCGCGTCCGGCGGCGGGACGCGCGGCCAGCCGCCGGTACTCCCCGAGCACCAGCCCGGCCAGGCCCGGCGTGAAGACGGCGTCGCCCTCGGCAGTGCGGCGGACGGCGTCGAGGAACTCCTCCCGGCTCGCCGACTTCACCAGATATCCGGACGCGCCGGCCTTGACGGCGGCCAGCACGTCGTCCTGCTCGGCGCTGGCCGACAACACCAGGACCTTGGGCGCCGGCTCGGCCCCGGCCAGACCGGCGGCCACCTCGGCGCCGGACATGTCGGGCAGGTGCAGGTCCAGCACGACGACCTGGGGGCGTACGGCCGCGGCCGCCCTGATCGCCTGCCGCCCCTCCCCCACCACGGCCACGACCTCGTAGCCCGCCTCGGACAGATCCCTGGCCACGCCGTCGCGCCACATGGGATGGTCGTCCACCACCATGACCCGCACCATGACGCCACTCTAACCGGGCCGGTCCCCGCCTATCCGCAGGGAAGGCTGATCTCGATCTCGGTCCCGGACGGCGTGGAGGCGACGGCGACCGTCCCGCCCAGGTCGGCGACGCGCCCGCGGATGGACTGCGCGACGCCCAGACGGCCCTCGGCGGCGGCCCGCTCCAGGCGTCCCTCCGGGATGCCTGGGCCCTCGTCGCGGACGGTCACCATGACCACGTCGTCGCAGGACTCGGCGAACACCCAGGCCCGCGCGTCCGCGCCGCAGTGCTCGCGCACGTTGTCCAGGGCGGCCCCGACCGCGGCCGCCACGCCCTCGGCCGCCGGCGTGGGCAGGACGAGCGGGGTGGCCGGGGTGGAGACCGTCACCAGCGGCGAGCCGTGCTGCATGAGCAGGGAACGCAGGTCGGTGGCGCCGGTCGGGGCGGGGCGGGCGGCGATGAGCTCGCGCAGCGCGGCCTCCTGCTCGCCGGCCAGGCGGCCCAGCTCGGCCGCCTCGCCGCCGATCTGCCGGCCGCGCCGCTGGACCAGGGCCAGCACCTGGAGGACGGAGTCGTGCAGGTCGCGGGCCAGCCGGTCGCGTTCGCGCTGGGCGGCCTCCATCTCGGCCGCGCGCTGCATGCGCTCCTCGGCCTCCTTGGCCAGCCGGGCCACGTGTCCGACAACCACTCCTGACAGGAACAGCAGCACCGCGCCGTTGATCATCACGGGCGCGTCCGGGGCGCGCACGCGCAGCCACAGGTCCGCGGCGGCGACCAGGGCCGCCGCCACCGCGCCCGCGCGCCTGCCGCCGTACACGGCCCAGGCCAGGACGGGCGCGGCGACCCAGGTGGCGGGCACGGGCATGGTGCCCGCCATGCCCTGACGGGCGCCCTCCACGTACGGGGAGGTCAGCAGGCAGGTCAGGGCCACCAGCAGGTCGATGGCCAGCAGCGGCCATCCGCGCAGCTTTTCGGACGCGTACGCGTAGGTGGCTGCGGCCGTCCACAACGCCATCAGGGCGATCACCAGCCAGCCGGCGACCGGCTGCTCGTACCCGCGGTACTGGGCCATCAGCACGGCGGCGTACAGCAACGACGCGGCGCGGAAGACCGCGATCGCGCGCCAGAAGGGCCCCTCGATGCTCATGAGACCCTCTCACGTTTCCGACACGCCGGTTGACAGATAGTTGCGTTATCCATGCGGAAGGGACGGATCGGATGACACAATCCGTCAACCCCTAATCACAAGGAATGTCGATATATGACCGCTGTTAATCATTTCACCCACGGACCGCTCACACCGCTGCTGGCGTACCTGATGTCGTGCCTGGGTTCGATGCTCGGACTGCGGCTCACCGCACAGGCGCACGCCAGCCGCGGCGCGTCGCGGGTGCGCTGGCTGATCGGCGCGGCCATCTCCATCGGCGGCACCGGCATCTGGGTCATGCACTTCGTCGGGATGATGGGCTTCGCGGTGGAGGGCACGCAGATCAAGTACGACGTGCCGCTCACCGTCGCCTCGGCCGCCGTGGCCATCGTGGTGGTCGGCACCGGGCTGTTCCTGGTCTCCTACGGCCGCGGCCGGGCGCTGGCGCTGCTCGGCGGCGGCCTGCTCACCGGGCTCGGCGTGGCCAGCATGCACTACCTCGGCATGTACGCCATGAACATGAGCGCCCACGTCTCCTACGACCGCACGATCGTGGCCGGGTCCGTGGTGATCGCCGTCGTGGCCGCCACCGCCGCGCTCTGGTTCACGCTGCGGGTCAAGAAGCCGGTCTGGATCACCGGCGCGGCGATGGTCATGGGCGTGGCCGTCTCGGGCATGCACTACACCGGCATGTACGCCATGCGGGTCACCGTCGACGCCGAGCCAGGCATGGTCACCGGCGCCGACGCCCTCGACTTCCTCGTCCCGCTCATGACCGTGATCAGCCTGATCACGCTGACCATGCTGCTCATGGTGATCCTCGCGCCCTCGGAGGAGGAGCTGCACGAGGACGCCGAGATGGTCGCCCGCCTGGAGCTGCGCCGGCGCACCGCCCAGCAGCAGCAGCGCCTGGCCTACCCCACGCCGCCGGCCGGCCCCCGCCGCCCGCAACAGCAGCAGATGATGCGCACGCCCCGCAGGTAGCGCCCGGCGAGGAGCGTTCGGACGGGGCCGGACGCGACAAGGCGCGCCGGAGGTGGATCACCTCGGCGCGCCCCGCGGTTGAGCTATCTCCTGGGTACGGCTTGCGGCGCAAAGTGGGCCGCCGACTCGCTGCGCCCCAAGCCGTACCCCGAGGGGGGTTGTAAGCGGTAACCCCGCTGCCCAGAAGGTACGGCCCGGCGCTTGCAAGCCGCTTTCAGCCAGCCGTAGCGAGCCTCACCCGAAGAACACCTCGGCCTCGGAGTACCGGGACGCCGGCACGGTCTTCAGCTCGGCCGTAGCCTCGTCGAGCCCGACCCGGACGATGTCGGTGCCGCGCAGCGCGACCATCGTGCCGTAGTCGCCCTCGTGCGCGGCGTCGATCGCCTGCAACCCGAACCTGGTGGCCAGCACCCGGTCGTAGGCCGTCGGGGTGCCGCCGCGCTGGATGTGGCCGAGCACGGTCGTGCGGGCCTCCTTGCCGGTGCGCTTCTCGATCTCCTTGGCCAGCACCTCGCCGATGCCGCCGAGCCGGACGTGCCCGAACGCGTCGAGGGTGCCGGTCTGCAGCTCCATCTGGCCCTCGATCGGGTGGGCGCCCTCGGCCACGACGATGATCGGCGAGTAGCGGGTGCGGAAGCGGGACTCGACGTACTCGCAGACCCGGTCGATGTCGAACGGCTTCTCGGGGATGAGGATCACGTTCGCGCCGCCGGCCATGCCCGCGTGCAGCGCGATCCAGCCCGCGTGGCGGCCCATGACCTCGCAGATCAGCGCGCGGTGGTGGGACTCGGCGGTGGTGTGCAGCCGGTCGATGGCCTCCATCGCGATGTTGACCGCGGTGTCGAAGCCGAAGGTGTAGTCGGTGCCGGACAGGTCGTTGTCGATGGTCTTGGGCACGCCCACGACCTTGACGTCGCGGTCGTAGAGCTGCTTGGCCACGCCGAGCGTGTCCTCGCCGCCGATGGCGATCAGGGCGTCGACGCCGGTGGCGGCGAGGTTCTCCTTGATGCGGTCGACGCCGCCCTCGATCTTGATCGGGTTGGTACGGGAGGATCCGAGAATGGTGCCGCCCCGCGGCAGGATGCCTCGTACGGCCTGGATGTCGAGCGGCATCGTGTCGCCTTCCAGGGGCCCGCGCCAGCCGTCGCGGAACCCCACGAACTCATGGCCGTACGTGCTCACCCCCTTACGCACCACGGCCCTGATGACGGCGTTGAGACCCGGACAGTCTCCGCCTCCGGTGAGCACTCCTATACGCATGGCGGGTTCCTCCCGATGGGGTTCACGAACCATTGCTCGGTGACAGCTCGCATTGTGCCTGCCGCGACACTCAGTGGTCTAGACCAAACGCCCGGCCCTCGATCATTTCCTGGAAGGCGTGAGCGTCAACCCAGGGTTGACGATGGGGCACCGTCAACCTATGGTTGACGCATGGATGAAACCGTACGTCTCGACGACCTCATCGCCGCCATCAAGAGCCGTCATCCGGACGGCGACCCGCTCGGCCAGCTCTCCGACGCCGTCACGCTGGGCGAGCACCTCGGAGAGGTGGCCGACCACCTGATCGGCCACTTCGTGGACCACGCCCGCCACTCCGGCGCCTCCTGGACCGACATCGGCCGCAGCATGGGCGTGACCAAGCAGGCCGCGCAGAAGCGGTTCGTGGTCAAGGAGAGCGGCTCCCTGGCCGACGACCTGCGCAACTACGCCCGCTACACCGACAAGGCCCGGGTCGCGGTGGTCAAGTCCCAGGAGGAGGCGCGCCTGGCGGGGCACGACCACATCGAGGTCGGGCACCTGGTGCTCGGGCTGCTGCACGTACCCGAGGCGCTGGCGGCCTCGACCATGGCCACGCTCGGGGCCTCCCCCGAGGCGGTCAGGGAGGCCGTCACGGCGGCCATGGGGCCCGGTGGCGGGCAGTCGCCCGTCACCCTGCCGTTCTCCGCGCAGAGCACCAAGGCGCTGGAGCTGACCCTGCGCGAGGCCCTGCGGCTCGGGCACAACTACGTCGGCACCGAGCACCTGCTGCTCGGCGTGCTCTCCCTGGAGGAGGGCCCGGTGGTGCGGGCCCTGGCCGACCTCGGCGTGCACAAGGAGGCGGCCGAGCGGGAGATCAGGGACCGGCTGGCGGCTGTCCTGCGCGAGCGCCGCTCATAGCCGCCCCCGGGGCCGCCCCCGGGGCCGCCCTCAGGCCGCTCCCTGGGGCGGCGTTCCGTGGCGGGCCCGCGCGGCCCTGCGGAGGGTGGGCGGGGTGACCGGAGAGCCCGGCCGGGCCGGCGGCGAACCGGGTGAGCACGTTCGCCGTGGCGCGGCGGGTGAAGGCGGCCGCGGACTCCGGGACGCCGTGGCCGCAGTGCTTGCCGCGCATCGCGCACACCCAGCGCATCGTGCCCGAGGCGAACACCCCGGCCCCGCTCGGCGCCGTGTAGTACGTGCTCTGCGACGTCGTCCCGCGTCCTCCGCACGAGAACGGCGAGTCGGCCAGCACCTGCACGCCCTTCGGTGAGCCGCGCGAGACCTTGTCGGTCTCCGGGCCGACCATGCCGGGGAAGCGCCGTCCCCGGGTGCCCGCGAAGATCCAGTGGCCCGGCCTGCGGACCGTGTAGGCGCCCTGGGCGGGGAAGCAGTCGTACATCTGGCCCACCAGGGCGCTCTCCGGGCGGGAGTCCCGCCACAGCGGGCAGAGCCGTTCCTTGTCGCAGGCGACCGTCCTGCCCTTGATCGCGATGCGCCAGTAGACGGCGTTCGCGCCGAGGAAGGCGAGGTTCGTCCCGCTGTCCCTGGCCTTCGTGACGGCCGTGCGCATGGCGGGCGACCAGTACTCGTCGTGGCCGAGCGAGACCACGGCCCTGGCCCCGTCCAGCACGCCGGGGCCGAGGTCGAGGCTGGTGAGGTAGGCCAGGGGCACGCCGCTGCGCTCGGCGACGGCCAGGGCCGACTGCTCGAAGTCGAGGAACAGGCGGGCGCCGCCGCCGTCGTACGGGCGGTCGAAGGTGACCTCGCGGGAGCGGCCGGCGAACCCGCCGGGGCCCAGGTACAGGCTGCGGCCGCCCCACAGGTTGTACGCCTGCCAGGTGGTGACCGCGTTCACCAGCACCACGCGGCCCCGGGTGGAGGCCGAGCGGACGGTGATCGGCACGTACCGCTGGGCGCCGGTCGAGGCGTCGAGCCTGATCAGGTACGCGCCCTCCGTCCAGCCGCGGGTGTCCACGGTGAGCGAGGGTTTCCAGCGGGCGGCGGTCACTGTGCCGTCCACGGTCCTGGCCGGAGGCTGGCGCACGCCCTCCACCTGCGGGGACTCCCACACCTTGGCCGGATGCGCCCCCATCCTGAACGCGCCGGCGGTGAAGCGCGGG
This sequence comes from Nonomuraea sp. NPDC005730, assembly GCF_040630865.1. Taxonomy (NCBI): domain Bacteria; kingdom Bacillati; phylum Actinomycetota; class Actinomycetes; order Streptosporangiales; family Streptosporangiaceae; genus Nonomuraea; species Nonomuraea sp. NPDC005730. Next base: position 167,237 of record NZ_JBEXYK010000003.1, on the reverse strand, counting down.
GCGGTGGTGGAGACGTGCAGGGCGAAGGGCCGGCCGGGCAGCACGCTCACGTGGTCGGCGTAGCCCTCGATCTCGTGGTCGGTCCCGCGGGTGGTGATCCGCCAGGACTCCCCCGCGTTCACCGGCGGCGACGGCCGGCCCGTCTCCGAGGGCTGCGGGACGGGCGGCGCGGGCGACGCGGACGGCGCCGGCCGCACGGGACCGCCGCCGCATCCGGCGGCCGGCAGGACGGCGATCAACAGGGTGAGGAGCAGCAGGAGCTTGCGCACCCGGCCATCGTCGTAACCCGCCACGGGGCCGGGCCACGACTTGGCCAGATCCTTACACCGGGCCGCGCCCTTCCCGGCGTTCCTACGCGGGCAGCACGCAGGACGGGCTGGGCACCTCGTACGACTGACCGGCCGGCTCGGGCACGCCGTCCTCCAGCGCGAACACGGTCACCTCGCCGGAGTTCTGGTTGGCGACGTACAGGCGGTCGCCGGCGATGGCGAAGTGCCGGGGCCAGAGGCCGCCCGAGGGCACCTCGGCCACCGGGGACAGGTCGGCGGCGCGCAGCACCGAGACCGTGTCGGGCCCGCGGTTGGCGACGTAGACCAGGTCGCCGTCGAGCTGCAGGTGGCTGGGCGCGTTGTCGCCCCCGGCGCGCGAGGCGGGCACGACGGTGCGGCGCTCGCCCTCGACGAGGGTCACGGTGCCGTCCAGCTCGCCGGCCACGTACAGGCGGTCGCCGGCGAAGGCGAAGTGGCGGGGGCCCGTGCCGGGGGCCAGGGCGATCAAATCAAGCGGGGAGCCGTCCAGGCGGTAGCGGCGGATCTCGTCGGTGCCCAGGTCGGAGACGTGCAGGACGTCGTCGTGGAAGACGCACATGTGGGCGTGCGATCCGGCCTGGCGGTCGGGGTCGGGGCCGGAGCCCTCGTGCCGCAGGACGACGGGGTCGCCGGTGAAGGCGCCCCGCTCGTCCAAGTGATGCAGGCCGGCGGTGCCGTCGCCGTAGTTGGCCACGGCCAGCAGGCTGCCCGAGGGGTGGACGGCGACGTGGCAGGGGCTGTCGCCGTCGCTGGACCGTTCGTCCAGCGGGGACAGGCCGCCCTCGGTGGTGAAGGCGGTGAGCCAGCCGCGCTGCAGTTCGCCGGCCGCGTACAGCACGGGCAGGGTGGGGTGGGCGGCCAGGAACGACGGCGAGGCCACGCGGGTCAGCTCGCCGCCCACCGTGACGATGCCGGGGCCGTAGCCGCCTATGTAGAGGTTCACAACGGAATCCTTCTTATGGTTGACTGGGGCAATGAGTTCGTTGACGGAGGCAAGGGTTTCTGAGATCAGAGCCTTCAACCGGTTCTATACGAAAGTGATCGGCGTTCTCCAGGCAGGCATGCTCGACTCGCCCTACTCGCTGACGGAAGTCAGGGTGCTGTTCGAGCTCGCGCACGCCGAGAACATGGAGACCGGCGAGCTGCGCGGCCTGCTCGACCTCGACGCGGGCTACCTGAGCCGGATCCTGGCCCGCTTCGAGGGCGACGGGCTGATCGCCCGCGAGCGCTCGGCCACCGACGCCCGCAAGCAGCTCGTCCGGCTGACCGGGGCGGGCGCCGCCACGTTCGCCGGGCTTGACCGCCACTCGGCCGAGGAGATCGAACGACTGCTCGGCGGCCTGCCCGAGGCGGACCGGGCGCTGCTGGTCGGCAGCATGGCGACGATCAGGCGGCTGCTCGGCGAGCCCGCCGCCCGTTCGTACGTGATCAGGCCCCCGCGGACGGGCGACCTGGGCTGGGTCGCCTACCGGCACGGCGCCCTCTACAGCGAGGAGTACGGCTGGGGCACCGAGTTCGAGCAGCTCGTGGCCAGGATCGTGGGCGCCTACGACCCCGGCCGCGACGCCGGCTGGATCGCCGAGGTCGACGGCGAGCGCGCCGGGTGCGTGTTCTGCGTGCACCATGACGACACGACGGCCAAGCTGCGCATGTTGCTGGTCGAGCCGTCGGCGAGGGGCCTCGGGATCGGGCGGCGCCTGGTGGCCGAGTGCCTGCGCCACGCCAGGGCCCGGGGCTACCGGCGGATCACGTTGTGGACGCGCGACTGCCTGGTGAGCGCGCGGCGCATCTACCAGGCGTCCGGGTTCGAGCTGGAGTCGGCGGAGCAGGGCGTGGAGAACGGCGCCGAGGTCACCGAGGAGATGTGGTCGCTCGACCTCGCGGCCACCAGTTGAGCGGCCCGGCCAGGCGCATCAGGCTCGGCACCAGCACCGCCCTGATCACGGTGGCGTCCGCCAGCACCGCGACGGCCATGCCGACCCCGAGCATCTGCACGAACGCCACCCGCGCCGTGGCGTAGGCGGCGAAGGTGAGCGCCAGGATGCCGCCCGCCGCGGTGATCAGGGGCGCGCCGCGCTGCATGCCGGTGGCGACGGCCTGCTCGGTGTCGCCCGTCCTGTCGTGCTCCTCCTTGATCCTGGACAGGAGGAAGACCTCGTAGTCCATCGACAGGCCGTAGGCGACGCAGAGCATGAGGATCGGGATGCTCGGGTCGAGCGTGCCGGTCGGGGTGAAGCCGAGCAGGCCCGCCAGGTGGCCCTCCTGGAAGACCCAGACGAGGGCGCCGAACATGACGCCGAGGCTGAGGACGTTCAGCAGGGTCGCCTTGAGCGGGAGCACCAGGCTGCCGGTCATCAGGAACAGCACGGCGAACGTGACGCCCAGCATGAGCGCCAGCACCAGCGGCAGGCGGTCCACGACCGAGGCGCGGTAGTCGGCCAGCTCGGCGGGATAGCCGCCGACCAGGACCTCGAAGGGCGGCGGCACCGCCCGTACGGCCTCCACCAGCCGGACCGGGTCGCCGGCCAGCGCCTCGGCGGAGGGCACCACCGACAGCCAGGCGCCCTGCCCGCGGAAACGGGCCGGGTCGCCGTCGCCGACCCGCCGCCCGGCCGCGTGGGCGCCGGCGGCGGAGTCGACCTGGGCGACCCCGGGAACCCGCGAGAGCCGCGCCGCGTACGCCGGGACGTCGGCGGCCCGCGCCGCCCCCGCCGAGACGATCTGGATGGCGTCGGTCTCCTCCGCCGGAAAGGTCCGCCGGATGACCTCCTGGGTCTGCCGCGAGGACGCCTCCGGCGGCAGGATGCGGTCGTCGGCCGTGCCGAAGCGCAGGCCGAGGAAGGGCGAGGCGAGCACCAGCAGCAGCGCCGCCGCCAGGCCGCCGGACACCACCGGCCGGCGCATGACCCGGACGGCCAGGCCGTGCCAGAACCCGGCGCCCCGGGCCCACCTCGCGCGCCGGAGGCCCGTGCCGCGTCCGGGGCGCTGCGGCCTGGGCAGCATCGTGCCGCCGGCCGCGGCCAGCACGGCGGGCAGCACGACCACCGCCGCGAACAGGCCGCCGGCCACGACCGCGATGCCCGCGTAGGCGAACGAGCGCAGGAAGTCGAAGGGCAGCGCGAGCAGCACGGCCAGAGAGGCGGCCACCGTGAGGCCGCTGAACAGCACGGTCCGCCCGGCGTGCTCGACGGCTCCGGCGACGGCCGCCGCGCGGTCGCGTCCGTCGCGCACCTCCTCGCGGAAGCGCTGGACGACGAACAGGCAGTAGTCGATGCCGAGCCCGAGGCCCATGGCGAGGGTGAGGTTCAGGGCGAAGGTGGAGACCTCCGCGAACACCAGGACGCCGCGCAGCAGGGCCAGGCCGACCATCATGGCCACCACCCCGGCCAGGATCGGCGCCAGGGCGGCCATCACGCGCCGCTGGTAGAGCCAGAGCAGCACGAACGCCAGCGGGAAGATCACCAGCTCGGCCCGGACGAAGTCCTGCCTGGCCAGCGGCACGGTCTCGCGGAACACCTCCTCCCCGCCGCCGGCCCGCACCTGGAGCGGGCCCTGCTCGCCCACGATCCGCGGCACCAGCTCGGGCAGCACCCGCGTCCGCACGTGGTCGGCGTCGCCGGGGACGCGCACCACGATCAGCGCGTGCCGGCCGTCCTGGCTGCGCAGGGTGGCGGGCCTGCCCCTGGTCCAGTAGGAGGAGGACTCCGCGACGCCGTCCGAGCGGCCGATCCGGTCGGTGAGGGCGCGGCCCGCCGCCTCGGCCGCGGGGTCGTCGACGGTGCCCGACTTCGGGGTGACCAGGAAGACCAGGTCGGGGCTGCCGGTGCCGAACCGGCGGACGAGCTCGGCCTGGGCCCTGTCGGACTCCGAGCCCGGCGCCTCGAAGCGGGCCAGGGAGAGACGGGACACCGTACCGGCGGCCAGGACGCCCGCGACGACGAGCGCGAGCGCGGCCAGCGCCAGCACGAGCCGGCGCCGGCGGACGAGGAGGTGGCCCAGCCTGCGCAGCGGCGGCTCGGCGGTGGCGCGCGGGCCCCGGGTGGCGACGTTCACGGCCACGCGGGCACCGCCCGCGCCGGGCCCGATGGGCAGGTTCGCATGGGATCTCCCGGTAGAAACTCGGTAAACTGCTCGTGTTTCGCTGTCGAACCCAGAAATACAAGTAAATGCTCGTATTTGTCAACGAGGTGGCCCATGCCTGAACGCGCGGTCCGCAGGCAGGCGCGCGGCCTGAAGCGGATGGCCGAGATCCTCGACGCCGCGGAGTCGGTGATCGCCGAGATCGGCTATCCGGACATGACGACGAACCAGGTCGCCGCGCGGGCCGGGCTCTCCCCCGGCTCGCTGTACCAGTTCTTCCGGAACAAGGAGGAGATCCTGGACGGCCTGGTGTCCCGCTACACCGACGACCGGGACGCGTTCTGGGCGGCCCGGCTGGCCGCGGTCACCCCGGACGTCCCGCTGGAGGCACTGGTGGGGCAGCTCGTGGACGAGAGCGTGGCGTTCAAGGCCGAGTCGCCGGCGTACTGGTCGCTGCTGTACGGGTCGGCCACCGGCGATCGGCTCGCGGCGGCCGCGCAGCGCATGCACGCCTCGCTGGCGGAGCGGATCGCGGCGCTGCTGCGGCGGCGTTCGCCCGGCCTGCCGCAGGAGCGGGCGCTGCTCAACGCGACGATGGCGCTGGCCATGGTCAAGGCGGTGCTGCCCATGCTGGGGCCGGCGACGCCGGAGCGCGGCGCGGAGCTCGTGGCCGAGCTCAAGCTCATGCTGGTCCGCTACCTGACCTGAGCCCGGGGCCCGGCCTGAGCCCGCGAGGGTGTGGTCAGGGGCGGAAGGGGCCGCGGACCTCGAAGGTGTGGCCCTCGGTGCGGCCGCGCCTGGCCGAGAAGTAGAGCCGGTCGCCCCTCGGCGAGAACGCCAGCCCCGTGAGCTCGGCCCCGGCGTGCCCGGTGAGCCGCAGGAACGGCGTGACGGCCCGGTCGGGCGCGATGACGTCGATCTCCGTCGTCTCCCTGGCCACGTAGAGGTCGCCCGAGGGGGCGGCGGTGATCGCGCGCACGCCCTCGCACAGCCGGTCGAGCGTGGAGGTCTGCGCGTCGTAGGCCCACAGGCCGGTGTCGCCCTTGGTGGTGAAGTAGCAGACGCCGCCCGCGTAGTGGCAGCCGTCGCCGCCGTCGAAGTGGCGGGCGTCCTCGACCTGGTGGCGGGCCGCGGTGAGCAGCGCGGCCGGGGACGGCACCGGCCGCCATCCGCCCGAGGCGCACAACACCTCCAGCGTGCCCTCCGTCAGGTCGCCCCAGTCGCCGGGACGGAAGCGGTAGAAGCAGCCGTCGTGCTCGTCCTCGGTCATGTAGACGACGCGGCGCTCGGGGTCGCAGGCGGCGGCCTCGTGCCGGAAGCGGCCCATGGCCAGGCGGGGGCGGGCCGCGCGGGCGCCGTAGGGGTCGCACTCGAAGACGCGGCCGCGGTCGCCGAGCTCGCACGACAGCCAGGTGTGCCACGGCGTGGCGCCGCCCGCGCAGTTGAGGTCGGTGCCGGACAGGATGCGGTACGCGTCGGCGACCGTGCCGTCGGCGTGGAAACGCAGCGCGGAGGCGCCGCCGAGCAGGGGCAGCTCGGAGTTGGAGACGTAGATCCAGCCGGCGCCGTCGGGGAAGCAGGCGCCGCCGTCGGGCGCGGCGTGCCAGGTGAGCCCGGCCACCTTGTCGCCCGACCGGGCCACCACCCGGCCGGTGAAGCCCGGCGGCAGCGCGAGCCCGTCGCCGGACGCCGGCGTGAGCGGCCCGTACGGGCTGATGCCGCCCTGCAAGAGCGGGCCCGTGCGGAGGAGAGTCTTGTGGGACATCGTGGGGCCTCCCTCTAGGTGCCACGCTAGTCGACCGCACCGACATGAATGGCAAGGACTCGTGACATCAAACTCTGCGCAAACCCCGCGCTCCGTGGTGGCGCGAGATCGCCGGCGGCCCCTGGACGATGCGTGACAGTCCGTACCCACTGGGCCGAAGATCGCCCACCTTGGGGGCGGACATGCGAAAGCCCGGGCACTGTGGTCGTGCCCGGGCTTTTCGGGTGGTGCGGCCGGCGGCCGCGCGCGGTCAGCGCTGGGCCTGGAACATCCAATGCTGCTTGTCGATGTCCTGCGTCACGGCGATGAGCAGGTCCTGGCTGACGGGGTCGGCCTCGTCGGTGGCGCGGATGCGCTCGTACATGCGCTTGCTGATGCCGTCGAGGATGTCGGTGACGGTCGCCACGACCTTGCCGTCCTCAAGCCAGCCGCGCTCGGGCTGCTGGAGCTGGGTGGACTTGGCGACGGTCGCCGAACGCCCGTCGGGGTTCACGCCGAGGGCGACCGCCCGCTCGGCGATGGTGTCCATGTGGGTACGGGCCAGGTCGGTCAGCTCGTCGAGCTGGAGGTGAATCGGGCGGAAATGGGCGCCGACGAGGTTCCAGTGCGCCTGCTTGGCGATCAGCGACAGATCGATCAGATCGACAAGGGCGCCCTGCAGGGCTTCGGCGACAGTGTTCTTGGCTTCGCCCGAGAGCGGACCGGTGATCGTAGCCATGTCGTATTTCCTCCCCTTCAGTGGTGCTTTTGCCTATTTAGAACGTCATCCGCGGCTGGATTCTTCCGATCTTTCCATCGTTGACAGTGTAATAGTGACAGTGTCATTGTGGAGGTATGAGCGACACCTGGACCATCGGCGAGCTGGCCGAGCACGCGGCGCAGGCGCTGCGCGCGGGCGCCCAGCCGGTCAACGGCCGGGTCCGCGACGTGCCCGGGGAACGCCTGATCAGGTGGTACACCACCATCGGCCTCGTGGACCCGCCCCTGACCCGGCGTGGCAGGATCGCCCGCTACGGCCGGCGGCACCTGCTGCAACTGGTGGCCGTCAAGCGCATGCAGGCGGAAGGACATTCGATCGCCGAGATCCAGACGGCGCTGGCCGGCGCGACGAACGCCACGCTGGCGGCGGCCGCCGGTCTCGCCGACGTTTCGTCCGCGGGTGAGGGGCGGGTGGTCCCTCGTCCTCCGCTGGACAGCCCGCCCTTCGCGGGGCCCGCGTCCGTCACCGCGACGACGAACGGGACCTTCGACGGCCAGGCGGGTGCGGCGCGACGGCCGCCGGGCGGGCGGGCCGGAGGCGAACCGGGCCGCGAGCGCTTCTGGGCCGAACGGCCGGGCCGCCGCGCCCCGGCCGAGAGCGAACGGCCCGGCGGCGCCGGCGCGGTAGGCGAGCGCGCCGGAAGGGGGCCGGTCGCGGGGGTCGTGCTCGCGGACGGTGTGCGGGTTGTGTGGGACGGGGGGCGGCCTCCGTCCGAGGACGACGTTCAGGCGGTGCTGGCGGCGGCTGGGCCGCTGCTCGCGGTGCTCGTAGAGAGGAGACTGCTGTGAAGATCACTTCGCTGGAGCCCGCACGGTGTCTGCCGGTGCCGGACGCCGGGTTCGGCGCGCTGCTGACCGAGCGCGGAAACCTGCCGCTGGACAGCGTGGACGTGCACGCCGACATCGCCGGGCTCGTCGCCGGGGTCGAGGTCGAGCAGGGGTTCCGCAACCCGTTCGACGTCACGCTGGAGGCGACCTACGTCTTCCCGCTGCCCGACCGGGCGGCGGTGACGGGGTTCAGGATGGAGGCCGACGACCGGGTCGTGGAGGGCGTGCTGAAGGAGCGCGGCCAGGCCAGGGCCGACTACGACCAGGCGCTGCGGGAGGGCAGGCGGGCGGCCATCGCCGAGGAGGACCGGCCCGACGTGTTCACCATCAGGGTGGGCAACATCCTGCCCGGCGAACGCGTCTCGGTGCGGCTGACGATGAGCCAGCCCCTCCCCTACGAGGACGGCGCGGCGACGTTCCGGTTCCCGCTCGTCGTGGCCCCGCGGTACGTCCCGGGCACCCCGCTCGACGGCGACCCGGCGGGCTCCGGGGTGGCCCCGGACACCGACGCCGTGCCCGACGCGTCGAGGATCACGCCGCCGGTGCTGCTGCCCGGCTTCCCCAGCCCCGTGCGGCTCTCGCTCACCGCCCGCGTCGACGCCTCCGGGCTCGACCTGCGGGAGCTGGCCTCCAGCCTGCACGTGGTCGAGGAGGACGGCCACACCGTGCGCCTGAGTCCGGGCGAGCGCCTCGACCGCGACTTCATCCTGCGCCTGTCGTTCGAGGCGTCCACGTCCCTGCAGTTCGACGGGCGGGGGACGTTCGCGCTCACCGTCGTCCCACCCGCCCTCCAGGCCGCCCGCGCGCCGCGGGACGTGGTGCTGGTGCTCGACCGTTCGGGCAGCATGGGCGGCTGGAAGATGGTGGCGGCGCGGCGGGCGGCGGCGCGCATCGTCGACACGCTGACCGCGCACGACCGCTTCAACGTGCTGACGTTCGACTCGGTGGTCGAGGCGGCGTTCGAGGGGCTGGTGGAGGCGTCCGACCGCAACCGCTACCGCGCGGTCGAGCACCTCGCGCGGGTCGACGCGCGCGGCGGCACCGAGCTGCTCGAACCGCTGCGCCGCGCCATCGCGCTCCTCGGCGCGCCCGGCGGCAGGGAGCGGGTGGTGGTGCTGGTCACCGACGGCCAGGTGGGCAACGAGGACCAGATCCTGGAGCAGGCCGGCGGCGCGCTGTCGGCGATGCGGGTGCACACGGTCGGCATCGACCGGGCGGTGAACGCCGGGTTCCTCGGCCGGCTCGCCGGGCTGGGCGCCGGCCGGTGCGAGCTGGTCGAGTCCGAGGACCGGCTCGACGCGGCGATGGAGCAGATCCACCGCAGGATCGGCGCGCCGCTGGTGACGGACCTGTCCCTGAAGGGGCTGGAGACCGAGCCCGGCACGGTGACCCACCTCGGCTCGATCTTCCCGGGGGTGCCGCTCCGTGTGTACGGACGGTGCCGCGAGGGCGCCGAGGCCGTCACCGTGCGCGGCACGTCGGCCGAGGGGCCATGGGAGGAGCGGGTCACGGGGGTGACCACCGGCAGTCCCGCCCTCCGTGCCGTCTGGGCCCGCGCCCACCTGCGTGAGCTGGAGGACCGGTACGCCATGGGCGAGCACGGCCTGGAGTCGCGGATCCTCGAGGTCTCGCTGGAGAACGGCGTGCTGTGCCGGTTCACGGCGTACGTGGCGATCGACACCCGGCAGGTCGCGGAGGGCGCGCCCGAGCACCGGGTCATCCAGCCGGTCGAGCCGCCCAGCGGGTGGGAGCTGCCGCCGAACCCGTCCATGGGCGGGGGGTTCGTGGCGCAGGCGATGACGATGGCGCGGCCCGCGAGCGCTCCCCGCATGATGCCGCCGGCCCCGTCCGCCTTCGACCAGGGCTTCTCCGCGCCGCCTCCGCTCGGCGGCCCTTCCCCGGCCGACGCCCCCTTCCCGGCCCCGCCCCTCGCGGGCGGCCCTGCCGGTCCCCCGCCTCCCACCCCCGGCGGCGGCACGCCGTCCGCGCCCGGTTCCGGTGGCGGGCCTGGGCATGGGGCTTCGCCCAAGTTCGCGCCTCCGTCGTCGCCGCGCCCGGCGCACCGGCTGGAGTCGGTCAGGCCGCAACTGAAGGCCGAGCTGGACCGGCTCAAGGCGATGCGCGTACCGGACGCGCTGTACCTGGCCGACCTGGGCTCGCGTCTGGCGGCGCTGGCGGCGTACCTGGGCGGGAACGAGGTGCTGGCGACGCTGGCCCGCGACCTGGAAGCGGCCGAGCGTCCCGGCACGGACATCCGCGCCCTGCACGACCACGCCGTCGAAACCTTGGCCACCCTCACCGACCCCACCCCTCCCACCGGCCCAGCGATGCCGGGCGACCCGACCGCCCCCGGCATCCCGGGCTCCTCTCCCGCAGCCGGCCCCGACCCCGGCAAGCGCCGCCGCCCCTTCTGGAAACGCAGCTGACACTCGGCAGCGCTGCGCCACCCGCAGCGCTGCCACCACCCGGTGTCGGCCCGACGGGGAAGCGCACCGCCGCCCCGGACCGCCCAGCCCGGCGGTGGGCTGGTGTGGGGCGGCTGGGCTGGGGGCGGCGGGGGATCGCGTTCACGGTTGCTTGGGTGAGTGGCGAATCGGCGGTTGGCGGGACCAGGTGGGCCGCACCGGACTTGGCGGCATCGATGTTTTCAAGAACACCGTTTCCATCAAAGGCGGTAATTCTGGATTCATCGCCGATTTACTGCTTAATCACCCCGACGATCCGCGACCCCCGACGTGACGGGCCTTGCGGCGGGCGCGCGAGGCCCGGCGGCATCCCAGGACGAGCCCCCGCGCCGCGAACGACCCGGCACACCCGCGTACCGGCGCACGCATGATCCCCGTACCCCACGACCCATTATGAATTCCACGCCCGGCGATATCTCTGCCGCGATATTCAGGCGTCCGCGAGAAGAGGCGTGCCATTCCCATGTGCCACCATCCCCCGCGGCCTCCTATTCTGGACGGGTGAGCACACTCGTCCTGGACGGCGGCCTGTCCACGCATCTGGAGTCGCTCGGCGCGGATCTGCGCGACGAGCTCTGGTCGGCGCGCCTGCTGATGGAGCAGCCCGAGCTGATCAGGCGGGTGCACGCCGACTACTACGCGGCGGGCGCCGACGTGGCGACCACGGCGAGCTACCAGGCCACCATCCCCGGCTTCCAGCGGCGCGGGCTCGACCGGTCCGAGGCCGAGCGGCTGATCAGGCTGTCGGTCGAGCTGGCCGGGCAGGCCCGCGACGAGGCCGGGCGCGGCCTGGTGGCGGCCTCGGTCGGCCCCTACGGCGCCTATCTGGCCAACGGCGCCGAGTACACCGGCGACTACGACCTCGACGAAGAGGGCCTGCTGGCCTGGCACCGTCCGCGCTGGGAGATCCTGGCCGGCGCCGGCGCCGACCTGCTGGCCTGCGAGACCATCCCGTCCTACGCCGAGGCGCGGGCGCTGGCCGGGCTGCTGGCCTCCACGCCGGAGGTCAAGGCGTGGGTGAGCTTCTCCTGCCGCGACGCCGAGCACATCAACGACGGCACCCCGATCGACCGGGCCGCCGCGCTGTTCTCCGGAAACCCGCAGGTGGTGGCGGTCGGCGTCAACTGCACGGCGCCGCGGCACATCCCCGGGCTGGTCGCCCGCCTGTCCGGCGGCCTGCCCGTCGTGGTCTACCCGAACTCGGGCGAGACGTGGGACGCCGAGCGGCGCCGGTGGCTTGGCCTGTCCGACCCGGTGGAGTACGGCCTGGCCGCCAAGGAGTGGGAGCGCGCCGGGGCGTCACTGATCGGTGGCTGCTGCCGTACGACCCCTGAGCACATCAGGCAGATCCGCGCCCACCTGACCTGACGCCCGGCGAGACATCACCGGCACGCCGGAAGCCCCGGCCCCCGTACGGACGACGTCCGAAAAAGGGAGAACCCGCGGTCACGCCATGCCGAGCCGCGGGACCCCCGCGCACGCCACGCCGGAGGCGTGCGCGCGCGAGGGTCGCGAGCGGCCGGAACGGGCGGGCCGCTACAGCTGGGCGGCCGCCGGAGCCGTGGTGCGGCGACGGCCGAGGAGGGCGTCGAGCGCCAGGGCGCCGCCGCCGGTGAATCCCACCGCCAGGCTCGCCGCCGCGAGCGCGAGGACGTACTCGTAGCCCCCTTCACCGGCCCCGAAGCCGCTGGAGCCGTGGACGAAGACGATCGCCCCGATCATGTCGAGGGCCAGCAGCGTGCCCGCGATCGGCAGGGCGGTGCCGAGGATCAGCGCGATCCCGCCGACCACCTCCAGCACCGCCACGGCCGGCGCGGCCACCCCGGCCAGGGGGATGCCCGCGGACTCGAAGAACTTCGTGGTGCCCGCGATGCCCATGTCGGCGAACTTCTGGTAGCCGTGCACCAGGAAGATCACCCCGACGGCGATCCTGGCCAGCAGCAGGGCGAAGGGACGCGCCCGGTCGATCATGGACCCTCCAAGAGTGTCGTTCAGATTTGAACAACCACTCTACCGGTAGTTCAAATCTGAACAAGAAGTACACTTGGGACGTGACGGACACCCGCTGGCTCGACGAGACGGAGATGGCCGCCTGGCGCGCCTTCCTGTCGGCCTCCCACCTGCTCGAACGGCGCATCGAGGAACAGCTCAAGGCCGCGGCCGGGCTGACGCACCCGCAGTACGAGATCCTCGTGCGGTTGTCGGCCGCCCCCGAGCGCCGCATGCGCATGACCGAGCTGGCCCGGGGCGTGGTGGTGTCCAAGAGCGCGCTGACGTACCAGATCACGCAGTTGGAGAAGGCGGGGCTGGTGGAGCGCGCCACGTGCCCGTCCGACGACCGCGGGGTGCTGGCGGTGCTCACGGACGCGGGCGAGCGCTGCCTGGAACGCGTCGCCCCCGGACACGTGGAGGTCGTGCGGGACTACCTGATCGACCGGCTCAGCCGCGCGGAGCTGACCTCACTGACCAGCGCGATGACGAAAAGCGAACAGGCCCTCAGGAGCTGACCGCGAAGGCGGGCAGGCCCAGGAGCGATCGGAAGGCGAACAGGCCCTCAGGAGCCGGCCTTGGCAGCGGCGCGGCGGGCGCGTTCCATCTCGACCCGGGCGCTGGCGGCGTACTTGTCGACGTATTCCTGGCCGGACAGTTCCATCAGCGCGTACATGATCTCGTCGGTGACCGCGCGCAGGACCAGCCGGTCGTCCTCCATGCCGTAGTAGCGGGAGAAGTCGAGGGGCTTGCCGAACCGGACGCCCGGCCGGATGCCGAGCTTGGGGAACAGCCGCCCGGGCGGCATCATCTCGTACGTGTTGACCATCGCCCACGGGATGACCGGCACGCGCGACTCCAGCGCGAGCCGGGCCACGCCGGTCTTGCCCTTGTAGAGGCGGCCGTCGGGCGAGCGGGTGCCCTCGGGGTAGATGCCGAGGACGTCGCCCTCGCGCAGGATGCGCAGGCCGGTGCGGAGCGCGGCCTCGCTGGCCTTGCCGCCGGAGCGGTCGATCGGCACGGTGCCGACGCCGCTGAAGAACAGCCGGGTGAAGAAGCCCTTGATACCGGTGCCGGTGAAGTAGTCGGCCTTGCCGAGCGAGATCACCTTGCGGCGGATCTGCAGCGGGCCGAAGAAATGGTCGGCGAAGGAGAGGTGGTTTCCGGCCAGGATCGCGGGCCCCTGCTTGGGTACGTTGTCCCCACCCTCCGTCCACGGGCGGAAGAGCATGAGGATCGGCTTCAAGATGGCCTTGACCACCCAGTAGAACACCCGGTCACCTCTTCCCCAGGACATCGTCATTGAGCAGAGTCATCTTCCCATCCTTGGCGAGATGCAACTACACCAGCTCTCGCACAATCACCCCCGAACGTGCGACGATCGGGCAGTTCCGGGATGAAATTGCGTCAAGGAGCTGTTATGCCGCTCATGCCAGGCGCGGAGCCCTACCACCACCGAGCGGGTCAGGTCGGTGTGCTGCTGTGCCATGGGTTCACCGGCACGCCGCAGTCGCTGCGGCCCTGGGCCGAGTACCTGGCGGGCCATGGGGTCAGCGTCTCGCTGCCCCGCCAGCCGGGGCACGGCACCACGTGGCAGGAGATGAACCGCACCCGCTGGGAAGACTGGTACGCCGAGGTGGAGAAGGCGTTCGCCGACCTCCAGGGGCGCTGCTCGGAGATGTTCGTGGCGGGCCTGTCGCTGGGCGGCTGCCTGGCGCTGCGGCTGGCCGAGGTGCACGGTGACGCGGTCAGGGGCGTGGTGGTGGTCAACCCGTCCATCGCCAGCGACGTGCCGCTGCTGAGGCTGGCGCCGCTGCTGAAGTGGTTCCTGCCGTCGGTGCCCGGCGTCGCCAACGACGTCAAGAAGCCCGGCGTGACCGAGCTGGCCTACGCCCGTACGCCGGTCAAGGCGGCCGCGTCGCTGCCGGGGCTGTGGTCGCTGGTGCAGGCCGACCTGGCGAAGGTCACCCAGCCGCTGCTGGTCTTCCACAGCCGCGACGACCACGTGGTGAAACCGACGAGTGTGGCGATCATTCGCCAGAAGGTCCCGCAGGCCACGATCGAGGAGCTCACGGACAGCTACCATGTTGCGACGCTTGACAACGATGCCGACAGGATCTTTGCCGGTAGCCTCGACTTCATCCGGACACATGCCTCGGTACCCTTGCAGAGGGACTGATCGCACCCAGGGGGAAGTCGCGATCGCTGCGGAGAGGCCCATCTAGGTGACGCCCCAGAGTGACGAGGACGAGGTCTGGCGGCAGATCGTCGCGTCCTTCAACGACACAGCCGAGCGCGACTCGGCCGACCAGCCATGGCCGGACAGCGAGAACGTGCCCGCCGAGCCCACCCGCAGGGTGGTCAAACCGTCCGAGGAGCTCGAACTCGACCAGGACGAGCCCGACCGCGACGGCCGCGACCATGACCATGACCGCGACGACGACGAGGACGAGGGGCACTTCCAGCCGCCGCCCCCGCCGCCGCTGCCCAAGCTCGACCTGCCCACCAAGCTCGCGTGGGTGGCCCTGTTCGGCGGGCCCGCCTACCTGCTGGTGGCGGCGATGGCGAGCTGGCAGATGGAGGGGTGGGCGCTGTTCACCGCGGTGGCGGCGTTCATCGGCGGGTTCGTGGCGCTGGTCGTGCGCATGGGCGACGGCCCGCCCAACGACTCGGGCTGGGACGACGGCGCCGTCCTGTAGGCCGGCCGGCTACGACTTGGCCGTGGTGGTGCGGGGGGCGAAGGACTCCACGACGTCGGTGTAGCGGTCGGCCGTGTCGACGGCGTGGCCGACCGCCCACAGCGCCCCCTTGCCGGCCAGGTAGGCCACCGCCTGGAGGCGTACGCTGCTGCGGCCCTTCTCCGCGGCGCCGCGGATGATCTGGCAGGCGTCCTTCTCGCAGCGCATCACGAACGGCTGGGCCGCCTGCTCCGGGTCGTAGCCGGTCATCCAGTAGCGGCCCTTGCCGTCGCCGGTGACGCCGTAGAGGCGGGCGCCGGTGGCCGGGATCGCCAGGCGCTGCCAGCGCTTGCCGTTCCAGGTGAGCACGAGCGGCGAGATCTCGCCGGGGCCGTGGTAGACCCCGCCGACGGCCACCGCCCGCTTGGAGCTGTCGACCTGGATGTCACGCAGGTAGCCGCCGGGGACGGCGGGCACGGACATCGACTTCCAGGCCCCCGACGTGTAGTGCATGATCAGCGGCGCCCCGCCGGTGTCGCCGACGGCGAAGCCCGAGGCGACCGCGTAGAGCGCGCCCTTCTCCTTGGTCTCCTGGACGGCCCAGGTGTTGCCCTGGCCGGTGAGGATGAGCCCGGACTTCTCCCGGCTGCCGACCGCGACCACCCGGCCCGGCTTGGCGTCGATGCCGCCCAGCCAGTCGCCGGCGTGCAGCCCCTGCGGCCGGACCCGGTCGAAGCCCGTGACGTCGCCGTGGGCCAGGTAGGGCAGGCCGTCATGGCCGTCGCCGACCGCCCAGACGTCGGAGGCCCCGGCGGCGGCCAGGCCGCGCAGGTTGCCCGCGGCGGTGGCGTCGCGCACGGCCACCTCGTTCCAGGACGTGCCGTTCCAGTGGCGGATCGTGCCGCGGTTCTTCCAGACGTCCCAGATCTCCTGCTGGCCGACCGCCCACACGTCGCCCGGCGAGACGGCGAGCACGTCGGAGAGCGAGCCGTCCGCGTCGAGGCGCGCGCTCGTCGACTTCTGCCACGCCTCGGCGGCGGGACGGGGCTCGGCATGCGCGGCGGGCGTGACCTGCGGCAAGGCCACGGACGTCGCCAGAAGGACGGAGAGCGCACGCCGCTGAGAGCGACGGGTCATGAACAAATGCTACGGGCTGCCCCGGGCGACTCGCCCGTCAGAGTCCAACCTGCAACTCGGCGAGCACCGGCAGATGGTCGCTGGCCCCGGCCAGATCGGCGTTCCCGGCCGCCACTCCCCCGCAGGACAGGACGCGTGCCTCGCGCGCGGCGAACACCGCGTCGATGCGCTCGGCGGGCCGCGTGGCGGGGAAGGTCAGCCCGTCGCCCGCGGGCGCGACGGCGTGGCAGTCGGACAGCCGGTCGGCCAGGAAACGCCAGGCCGGCTGGTGCCCCCGCTCGTTGACGTCGGCGCCGACCACGATCGCGGCGTCGTGCGCGGCGGCCGCCCGTTCCATGAGGGACATGGCCTCGCCCGCGTGCCGCAGCCGGGCGGCCAGGTGGAGGTCGAGGTGGAGCGAGCCGACGGCCAGCCGCGCGCCGCCGATCTCGACGACGGCGACGGCCAGCACCCGCCGTTCCAGGCCGGGGAACGCCTTGAGCCGGTGCAGCCGCGCCTCCAGCACCCGCGCCCGCGGCCCGGCCAGCACGCACACGCCGCCGGCGCGTCCCGGCGTGGCCACCCGCAGCCCGCCGGCCTCGGCCAGGGCCCGGCGCCTGGCCCGCCACCGGGCGAACCTCGGCGCCTCCTGGACGCACACCAGGTCGGCCCGCATGGCGGCGAGCACCCGGCGCAGCGCGGGCACGTCGTCGCGCATGCTCCGCACGTTGTACGAGGCGACCCTGACCAGCACGCGTCAGCGCCGCCTGGCCAGGTCGGCGGCCCCGACCACCCCCGCGGACGCGCCCAGCTCGGCCAGCCGGATCTCGGCGAGCGGCCGGTGGCCGTGGCCGGTGAGCTGCCTGGCGAACACCTCGCGGGCCTCGTCGAGGAACAGGTCGGCGGCCCGGGAGACGCCGCCGCCGACGATGAAGCAGCCGGGGTCGAGCACGGCTGCCAGGTCGGCCATGCCCTGCCCGAGCCAGTCGGCCAGGCTGCGGAAGGCGGCCAGCGAGGCCTTGTCACCCAGCCGGGCGGCCTCGGTCACCTCTTCGCCCTCGATCCGGCCGCCGGCCAGGCCGAGCAGGATCTCGGCGCGCTCGGGCTGCCGGGCGGCGATCTCCCTGGCCTCCTTGACCAGGGCCTGGCCGCTGGCGTACTGCTCCCAGCAGCCGATGTTGCCGCAGCCGCACACCCGTCCGTCGGGCACGACCTGCATGTGGCCGAGCTCGGCGCCCATGCCCCAGCGGCCGCGGTAGAGGGCGCCGTCGATGACGATGCCGCCGCCGATGCCGGTGCCGAGCGTCAGGCAGACCACGTGGGACTGGCCGCGCCCGGCGCCGAACCTGGTCTCGCCCCAGGCCATGGCGTTGGCGTCGTTCTCGATCACGACGGGCAGGCCGACCAGGTCACCGATCTTCTTCTGCAGCGGCTCCTCGCGCCAGGCGAGGTTGGGGGCGAAGCGCACGATCGAGCGGGTCTCGTCGACGAACCCGGCCGCGCCGACGCCGACCGCCTCGACGTCCCTGCCCTCCGACAGCTCGCGGACGACGTCCGCGACCGTGTCGGCGACCACGTCGGGCCGGTCGGCCGCGGTCGGCCTGAGCGTGTGTTCGACGATCTCGCCGTTGTCGTCGACCACGCCCGCGGCGACCTTGGTACCGCCGATGTCGACACCGATCGTGAGCATGCCGCGTGTCTCCCTATCCCAGATCTATGTGTTCCACGTCGCCGCGATCGCGGTCACGGGTGTCGCGCGGCCCGCGGGGGGCGGGCCTGCTCAGCGCGTCGAACGCCCCGCGCACCGCGGCGAACAGCTCGCCGCCCGCGGCCACCAGGTGGCCGGTCACGTCGGAGCCCGACTCCCGCTGCGCCGCGATCGCCCGGCACACCGGGCAGGCGCGGCAGATGTACTCGTCGTGGGGCTCGGACACCGCCTCGCTCCACACGTCCCGCTCCTTGCGGGCGCCGCCGCCCGTGAAGGAGTTGTAGACGGTCTTGCCGACCTGGCGCGTGGCGCGCCCCTGGATCGTCTCGAACAGCTTGCGCGCCTCGTCGGCCACGGTGCCGATGGGGTCTCTGTCGTTGTTCTCGGTCATCTGGCCCTCCCTGCGTATGGTTCGCTCATCCTGCTCAACTCATTCGGAGCCGGATTCGCTCCCCACACTGAACCGTATTCTCAGCGCGCCGTCGCGGAGCACGGCGGAGCCGATCTTCCTGCGGGCCAGCGCCGCGGGCAGCGCCAGGATCCTGCGGTACGGGCCGGCGGTGATGATGAGCTCGTCGCCCTTGCGGGCCAGGTCGACGTCGTCGCGGTCGGCGCCGGGCAGGGCGAGCGTCAGCTCGTCGGCGCTCAGCCGCAGCGGCGGCTCGACGGCGGGCGCCGCGAACGGGTCGGTCTCCCCGTAGACGGAGGCGCCCACCTCGGCCAGCGCGCGCCGGCCGACCGGCTCGGCGGGCAGGTACGGGACGGTGTGGACGGGCAGCGGCGCGAACGACTCCTCGGCCTCGGCCAGCAGCTTGGCCTGGGCCGTCACCCAGTTGGCCCGCCACTCGTCGGCGCCGCCGGCCGGGAAGACGCGGTTGGCGATGACGGCGTCGACGCGGTAGCCGTACAGGTTGAGCGAGGTGAGGGTGCGCCTGGCCTCGGCGAGCACCACGGCCTCGGGGGTGAGCACGAGCCGCACGGACGCGCTGTCGCCGGTGAGCAGCTCGCGCACCTCCATCAGCCCGCGGTGGAAACGCTCGGCGGCGTTCATGACGTCGTCGCCCGGCGCGCTGACCCGGGCCACGCTGCGCATGAACGGCGAGACGACCTTGACGAGCTTGCGGCCCACGGGCATGAGCCTGGTGACGTGCCAGTCGAGCGCCTCGGGCAGGGCCAGCAGCCGCAGCGTCTCGGCGGTGGGCGCGCAGTCGATCACGATGACGTCCCAGGCGCCCTGGCGGGCGTGCTCGCGCAGTTCGAGCAGGGCGATGACCTCCTCGGCGCCGGGCAGCACGGTGATCTCCTCGGAGGTGATCTCGTCGAGGCCCAGCTCGGTGAGCACGCCCCTGGCGTAGTGCTGCAGCTCGCCCCAGTGGCGCTCCAGCGTCTTCTGCGTGTCGACCTGGTGCAGGTGGAGACCCGGCGCGATCTCGCCGGGCTCGACGGCGAGCGCGTCGGCCAGCGAGTGGGCGGTGTCGGTGGAGACGATCAGCGTCTTGAGCCCGCGCTCGGCGGCCAGCGTGGCGGTCGCGGCGGCGGCGGTGGTCTTGCCCACGCCGCCCTTGCCGGTGAAGAGCAGGACCCGGGGGTTCACCGGGGACGGCCCTCGACGCGCTTCTTCAGCCCCTTGAGCGCGGTGTCCACGATCACCTTCTCGGCCTTGCGCTTGATCATCCCGATCATGGGGACCGTGAGGTCGACGGTGAGCTCGTACGTCACGTCGGTGCCACTGCCCGTCTCGGCGAGCTGGTAACTTCCGCGCAGGTCGCCGACCATCTTGCCCGGCTCGACCACCTGCCAGCGCACGCCCTCGTCGCCGTCCCAGGTGTAGGCCAGGGTGTAGGTGTCGTTGATCACGCCTGCGTCGAGGACGAACCGCACCTGCTCGGGCCGCCCGTCGGCGCCCGTACTGACGACCTCGGCGCGCTTGATCGATCCGGCCCATTCGGGATAGGCGGGGAAGTCGGCGATGACCGCCATGACCTCTGCGCGGCCGGCGCCGATGGTGGTGCTCGAAGTGGTGCGATCAGCCATGCGACCACCGTAATGCAGAATCCGCCCGTTGCGGCGGAGCGCCGGTCACGGGCCGCCCGGCTCACCATTCCAGGACGAACGGCTCACCTCTTCCGCGGAAGTGGCCGACGTTCACGCACTCGGTGCGGCCGATGCGGGCGCGGCGGTGGAGGGGCTGGTGCACGTGGCCGAACAGGGCGTAACGCGGCTGGGTGCGCCGGATGGCCGCCAGCGTGGCCTCGCTGCCGCGCTCGAAACGCCTGGCCACGACGTCGTAGAGCAGCTCGGGCAGGGCGGGCGGGATGTGGCAGCACAGCACGTCGACCTCGCCGATCGCCTCGACCTTGGCGGCGTACTCCTCGTCGCCGATCTCGTACGGGGTGCGGTAGGGGGTCTTGAGCCCGCCGCCGACGAAGCCGAAGCGCAGGCCGCCGATCTCCACCACCTGGCCGTCGAGCACCTGATGGCCCGGTTTGAGATAGTCGGGCCACAGGCGGGGAATGTCCACGTTGCCGTAGGTGAGGTAGGCGGGGGTGGGCATGGCGGCGAAGAGGGTGGCGTACTGGGCGCGGACGTTGCGCTCGATATGCTCGCGCGGGTCGCCGTCGAGGGTGGCCCACAGGCGCGCCGACATGGCCCTGGCCTCGTCGAAACGCTTGGCCGTGCGCAGGGCGATGAACTCGGCGGCCCGCTCCGCGCCGAACAGGTCGGCGAAGATGCCGTTGGCGTGGTCGTCGTAGTCGATGAAGAGGATCAGGTCGCCCAGGCACACCAGCGCGTCGGCGCCCTCGCCCGCCCGGGCCAGCGCGTCGGCCCTGCCGTGCACGTCACTCACCACGTGGACCCTCATGGGGAAATCCTAGGTGGGACGGCTGCTAGCGTGATGAACGCCCTTCATAACGCTCCCATGACGATGCTACCGGCGCGTAACTTAAGGCGGTAACGTCCAGGCGGTCCCCGTAGAGGAGTTGAAAGTTCGTGCGCGAGTACAGCGTCCCCGTCCTGGTCGATGTGCCTGCCTCAGCAAGCCTGCCGGACACGGTCTTCGACCGGGCCGAGCGGGAGCCCGGCACCGTGATCATGCGCCGCAGGACCGACGACGGCTGGCCCGTCGTGACCGCGGGCGAGTTCCGCGACCAGGTGGTCGAGGTGGCCAGGGGGCTCATCGCGGCCGGGATCGAGCACGGCGACCGGGTCGCGCTGATGTCGCGCACGCGTTACGAGTGGACGCTGATCGACTACGCCCTCTGGGCCGTCGGCGCGGTCACCGTCCCGATCTACGAGACGTCGTCGGTGGAGCAGGTCCGGTGGATCCTGGCCGACAGCGAGGCCAAGGCGGCCTTCGTCGAGCTCGACACGCACGAGGAGACCGTTCGCGAGGCCGCGCCCGAGCTGAAGGCCGTCTGGCGGGTCGAGGGGCGGCTCGACGTGGAGGGCGTGCCCGGCTCGGCCGTGGAGGAGCGCAGGAAGAAGGTCGTCGCCGCCGACCTGGCCACGATCGTCTACACCTCGGGCACCACCGGCCGTCCCAAGGGCTGCCGGATCACCCACGACAACCTGCTGTTCACCGCCCTCAACGTGCTGCGCGGGCCGCTCGACCGGCTGTTCAGCTCGAAGGACCCGGCGGCGCTGCTGTTCCTGCCGCTCGCGCACATCTTCGCGCGGATGATCCAGGTGGTGCTGGTCGAGGCCGGCGCGATCATGGCGCACACCCCGAACATGAAGAACGTCGCCCCCGACCTCCAGGACTTCAAGCCGACGTTCCTGCTGGGCGTGCCGCGCGTGTTCGAGAAGGTCTACAACGGCGCCGAGCAGAAGGCCGCCGCGGGCGGCAAGGGCAAGATCTTCGCCCGCGCCGTCGACGTGGCGGTGGCCTGGAGCAAGGCCGAGGCGTCCGGCGGCGCGCCGCTCGGCCTGCGGCTGCGTCACATGCTGTTCGACCGGCTGGTCTACGCCAAGCTGCGGGCGGCCACCGGCGGCCGGCTGTCGGCCGCGGTCTCCGGCGGCTCGGCGCTCGGCGACCGGCTCGGCCACTTCTTCCGGGGCGTCGGCATCGAGGTCTTCGAGGGCTACGGCCTGACCGAGACCTCCGCCCCCATCTCGGTCAACATGCCGGGCGCCAACAAGATCGGCACGGTCGGCAAGCCGCTGCCCGGCGTCTCGGTCCGCATCGGCGACGACGGCGAGATCCTGGCCAAGGGCCGCAACGTCTTCCACGGCTACTGGAACAACGACGCCGCCACCGCCGAGGCGGTCGACGCCGACGGCTGGTACCGCACGGGCGACGTGGGCGAACTCGACGCCGACGGCTACCTGCGCATCACCGGCCGCAAGAAGGAGATCCTGGTGACGGCCGCGGGCAAGAACGTCGCCCCCGGCCCGCTGGAGGACGCGCTACGCGCCCACCCGCTGGTGTCCCAGGCCATGATCGTCGGTGAGGGCCGTCCCTTCGTCGCCGCGCTGGTCACGCTCGACCCCGAGGCGATGCCCGCCGGCCGCAGCGCGGCCGAGCTGCGCACCGACCCGGCGATCCTGGCGCAGGTCCAGGAGGCCGTCGACCGGGCCAACGGCATGGTGTCGAAGGCCGAGCAGATCAAGAAGTTCACGATCCTCGAAACCGACCTCACCGAGGAGAGCGGCCACCTGACGCCGACGCTGAAGGTCAAGCGCAACCTGGTGATGCGCGACTACGCCAAGGAGATCGACGAGCTCTACGGCCACTAGCTAGGCGCGCTCGGGCCAGACGAGGCCCTGGTCGGTCCAGATGACGCCCTGGTTGCGGCAGAGGCAGAACGGGTGGCCGACGGGGTCGGTGTAGACGCGCCAGCCGTAGCCGTCGGGGCCGATGGAGTCGTGCCGCAGCGACGCGCCGAGGGCCAGGACGCGGCTCTGTTCGGCCTCGATGTCGTCGACCTCGAAGTCGAGGTGGAACTGCTTGGGGTGCTCGCTGTCGGGCCACTGCGGGGCGCGGTAGTCCGCCACCGGGTTGAAGGCCAGCTCGATCTCGCCGAACTGGATGCCGGCCCAGCTCGCGTGGCTGCTCTCCTTGATCGGACGACCCGTCACCTCGGAGTAGAAGGCCGCCAGTTTCATCGCATCAGGGCAGTCGATGATGAAGTCGGTGAGTCGCAGCATCCCGCGATCCTGCCACAAGATCGAATGCGCCGGACTTCGAGACAGGCCCAGGCCGTCAGGCGGCTCCGGCCAGGTCACCGGCCAGGTCGCCGGCCCGCTCGGTCGCGGTCAGGATCGCGGCCAGGGCCTGGCGGGTGGCCTGGAGCTCGGCCATCTGCTCGTCCAGGCCGGTGAGCCGGCCGCGGAGCCGGCCCAGGGTGCACGCGTCCAGCACCTCGCCGGAGCCGGAGGCGCACGGGAGCACGTCCTTGATCACTTTGGTCGGCAGGCCCGCGGCGAGCAGCGTGCGGATGCGCCGGACCACGACGGGCGCGTCCGTTCCGTAGCGCCGGTGGCCGCCGTCGGCCCGGTACGAGGTCAGCAGCCCCTGCTCCTCGTAGTAGCGCAGCAGCCGGGGGCTGACCCCGGTCTCCGCGGAGAGCGCGCCGATCTTCACGTGATGCTCCTCACACCTGCTTGCATCTCACATCGATGTGAGCTTCTAGCGTGACATCCATGAGAGAAATTCCTCGCGAAACTGTACAGACGTTCACCATTGGCGGAGACCTGGAGGTGCGCCGGATCGGCTACGGGTCGATGCGGCTGGCCGACGCCCCCGACCCCGCGCGCTCGGCGCTGGAGGCGCCCATCTGGGAGGCGCCGGCGGACCGGGCGGGCGCCGTGGCCGTGCTGCGCCGGGCGGCCGAGCTGGGCGTGAACCTCTTCGACACCGCCGACTCCTACGCGCTCGGCGCCAACGAGGAGCTGATCGCCGAGGCGCTGCACCCGTACGGGGACGGCGTGGCGGTGGCCACCAAGATCGGCGTGCTGCGGCCCTCGCCCGCCGAATGGGTGCCGCTCGGCCATCCGGCCTATCTGCGCCAGCAGGCCGAGCTGAGCCTGCGCCGGCTGCGGGTGGAGCGCATCGACCTGCTCCAGCTGCACCGTCTGGACCCGGCCTACCCGCTCGCCGACCAGATCGGCGCGCTCAAGCAGCTCAGGGACGAGGGCAAGGTCCGGCACATCGGCCTGTCGGAGGTGAGCACCGAGGAACTGCGCCAGGCGGCGGAGATCACGCCGATCGCCGCCGTGCAGAACATGTACAACCTGGCCACCCGGCAGCACGAGGACGTCGTGGACCACGCCGCCGCGCACGGCATCGCGTTCCTGCCCTTCTTCCCGATCGCGGCGGGCTCCCACGCCGGGCCCGGCACGCCGCCGGCGGCGGTGGCGGGCGAGATCGGCGTCACCCCGGCCCAGGCGTCGCTGGCCTGGCTGCTGCGCCGCTCCCCCACGGTGATCCCGATCCCGGGCACCTCCTCGATCGGCCACCTGGAGGAGAACGTGGCGGCGCTGTCGGTCGAGCTCTCCGACGAGCAGTACGACCGGCTGTCGGCGGCGGCCGCTTGAGGCCGCCGCCCGGAAGCGGGGGCGTGGCGCGGCCCCTCACCCCGTGACGGGCCTCATCTTCGTGACGGGCCTCATCTCGTGACGGGCCTCATCTCGTGACGGGCCGCGCCTCCGCCAGGACGAGCCGGCCCGCCCGTTCCGACAGCGCCTGCCTGGCCGCCTGCGGCAGGCCGGTGTCGGAGACGACCACGTCGGCCTCGCCGAGCTCGGCGATCGTGCTGATGCCGACGGTCCCCCACTTGGTGTGGTCGGCCAGCACCACGAGCCTGGAGGCCGCCTCGACCAGCGCGCGGTCGGTCTCGGCCTCCATCATGTTCGGCGTGGTGAAGCCCGTCCTCGCGGTCATGCCGTGCACGCCCAGGAAGAGCAGGTCCACGTTGAGCCGGCGGATCGCGGCGACCGCGACCGGGCCGACGAGGGCGTCGGAGGGGGTGCGCACGCCGCCGGTGAGCACGACCGTCTGGTCGGGGCGGCCGGCGTGCTGGAAGACGTCGGCGACGCGGACGGAGTTCGTCACGACGGTCAGTCCGGGGACCTGGCCCAGGTGGTGGGCGAGCGTCCAGGTCGTGGTGCCGGCCGACAGGGCCACGGCCGTGCCGGGGCGTACCAGCGCGGCGGCGTGCCCGGCGATGGCCTGCTTCTCCTCCTCCTGCTGAACGGACTTGGCGGCGAAGCCGGGCTCGTTCGTGGCGCCGATGGTGGTCGCGCCGCCGTGCACCTTGGCCAGCAGGCCGCGCTCGGCCAGCAGCTCCAGGTCACGCCGGATCGTGATGTCGGAGACGCCGAACGCGCGCACCAGGTCCACGACCCTGACACCGCCGTTCTGCCGGACGAGGTCCAGGATCGCCTGCTGACGCTGCGGGGCGAGCATCGCATCACCAGATCCCAACAGGTTCCGACACAATCCCGTTCGCATCATGACATGACACCGACCTGGTGAATGCGTCGAAAACGCCATGAAACAGTGCGTTGACAGCGGTAGGGCTTCGTCTTTCGATGAATGGGTGTGAGCGAACTCGGGGGAATCTGAAGGGTCCGGCAAGGAGGAACCACCATGGACCGACACATGCCGATCTCCCGTCGCCGTCTACTCCTCGGAACCGCCGCGTTCGGCGTGCCCGCCGCGCTCGTCGGGTGCGGGTCCGGCAGCCCCTCCACGGGGGCCGGCAGGTCGTCCGGCGGCGGCACGGGCACGGTCACGATCGGCTCGAACGCCTCCGACGAGGTGCCGAAGAAGGCCCTGGAGACCGTGCTGAAGGGCTTCACCCAGGCCGTCCCGAAGGTCAACACGGTCGACCACAACACCTTCCAGGAGAACATCAACCGCTATCTCAAGGGCACGCCCGACGACGTGTTCACCTGGTTCGCCGGCTACCGGATGCGCTTCTTCGCCGAGCAGGGCCTGGCGACCGACATCTCGGACGTGTGGCGGGAGATCGGCGGCGACTACACGCAGGCGTTCAAGGACCAGTCGACCGGCACCGACGGCAAGCAGTACTTCGTGCCGTTCACCTACTACCCGTGGGCCGTCTTCTACCGCAGGAGCCTGTGGCGGGCCAAGGGGTACGAGCCCCCGAGGACCCTGGACGAGTTCACCGCCCTGGCCAGGAGGATGAAGGCCGACGGGCTGGTCCCGATCGCGTTCGCCGACAAGGACGGCTGGCCGGCGATGGGCACCTTCGACATCCTCAACATGCGCACGAACGGCTACGACTTCCACATCTCGCTCATGGCCGGCAAGGAGTCGTGGACCGACCCCCGGGTCAGGCGGGTCTTCGACACCTGGCGGGGGCTGATGGAGTACCACCAGCCGGCCGCGCTCGGGCGTACCTGGCAGGAGGCCGGGCAGTCGCTCGCGCAGAAGAAGACCGGCATGATCCTGCTCGGCATGTTCGTCGCCCAGCAGTTCCCCGAGGCCGACCGCGACGACATCGACTTCTTCACCTTCCCCGAGATCGACCCCGCCCACGGCACCGACTCGATCGACGCACCCATCGACGGCTACATGATCTCGGCCAAGGCCAGGAACGTGGACGGCGCCAAGGCCCTGCTCAAGCACCTGGCCAAGGGCTCGTCCCAGAACGAGGCGACCAAGCTGGACCCGGGCACGCTGGCGTCCAGCTCCAAGGCCGACACCAGCGGCTACAGCGCCCTGCAGAAGCGCGGCGCCGAACTGGTCTCCCAGGCCACGCACCTGGCGCAGTTCCTGGACCGCGACACCCGGCCGGACTTCGCCTCCACCGTGATGATCCCGTCCCTGCAGGCGTTCGTCGGCGCGCCGGACGAGATCGACTCCCTGCTGGCGAGCATCGAGAAGCAGAAGGCCAACATCTTCCGCTGATGACCGTCAAAACCCGTCGCTACTCCGCCCGGGACGTGACCGTGCTGGTCATCGGGCTGGGGATGGCCGTCATCGTCAACGTGGGCCTCGTCTGGGGGCCCGCGCTGGCCTCCGTCGCGCTGTCCGGCACCGACTGGAACGGCATCGGGCCGATCGAGTGGGTGGGCGGGCGCAACTACCACGACCTGGCCACCGCGTACCCGCCGTTCTGGTCGGCGGTGCGCAACAACGTGTTGTGGCTGGGCTTCCTGGGGCTGGTCGCGACGCCGTTCGGGCTGTTCTGCGCGGTGCTGCTGGACCGGCGGCTGCGGTTGTCGCGGGTCTACCAGAGCGCGCTCTACCTGCCGGTCGTGTTGTCGCTGGCCGTGGTGGGCTTCATCGCGCAGCTCGTCTACTCCGCCGACTACGGCGTGCTGAACGCGGTCACCGGCCTGACCGTGGACTGGCTGGGCGACCGTTCGATCAACATCTGGGTGGTGATGGTCGCGGCCGGCTGGCGGCACGTCGGCTACGTCATGATCATCTATCTGGCCGGGCTCAAGGCGGTGGACCCGGCGCTGAAGGAGGCCGCCGCCATCGACGGGGCCACCGAGGCGCAGGCCTTCTTCCGCGTGGTGTTCCCGACACTGCGGCCGGTCAACGTGATCGTGCTGGTCATCACCGTGATCGAGGCGCTGCGCGCGTTCGACGTCGTCTACGCCGTCAACAAGGGCAGGAACGGCCTGGAGCTGCTGTCGGTGCTGGTCACCGAGAACATCGTGGGCGAGGCCGGCCGCATCGGCTTCGGCTCGGCCATCGCCGTGATCCTGCTGGTGATCTCGCTGGGGTTCATCGTCACGTACCTGTCGCAGCTGTTCAAGGAGGAGCGATGACGCTCACCGCGCCCGCCGACGCTCCCCCGGCGCAGGACCGGCGGGCGCCCGCGCGCCGGCCCGTGCGGCCGCTGCGGATCCTGCTGCACGCCTTCCTCGCGCTGGTCGCGCTGGGCTGGATCCTGCCGCTGGCCCTGTCGGTCTACGCCTCGCTGCGGCCGTACGACGAGACGGCCCGGCTGGGCTACCTGTCGGTGCCCGAGCACCTCACGCTCGATTACTACGCCGAGGCATGGAGCCAGGCCGAGCTGCCCCGCTACTACCTGAACACACTGATCATCGTCGTCCCCGGGGTGCTGGTCACGCTGGCGCTGGCCTCGTTCACGGCGTTCGCCGTCGCGCGGGTGCGCGTCCCCGGGCGCAAGGCGCTGCTGATCGTGTTCACCGCCGGGAACCTGATGCCGCCGCAGGTGCTCATCACCCCGCTGTACACCCTCTACACGCTGGTGCCGCTGCCCGCCTGGCTGTCGGACTCCCAGTCGCTCTACGACTCCTACCTCGGGCTGATCCTCATCCACGTGGCGTTCCAGTTCGGCTTCTGCGTCTTCGTCATCGCGAACTTCATGCGGACGATCCCGGAGGAGATCACCGAGGCGGCGCTCGTGGACGGCGCGAGCGTGTGGAAGCGCTACTGGCGGCTCACGCTGCCGCTGTGCAGGCCGGTGCTGGCGGCGCTGGCCACCCTGGAGTTCACCTGGATGTACAACGACTTCCTGTGGGCGCTGGTGCTGATGTCGTCGGGCGACAAGCTGCCGGTGACCTCGGCGCTGAACAACCTGCGCGGCCAGTTCTTCACCGACTACAACCTGCTGGCCGCCGGGTCCCTGCTGGTGGCGCTGCCCACGCTGATCGTCTTCCAGCTCCTGCACAAGCAGTTCGTCGCCGGGCTCACGCTGGGCTCGACCAAGGGCTAGGCGGGCCGGAGCAGGGCGTGGAAGCGGGTGGCGACCTGCTCCCACGTCCACTCGCGGGTGATCCAGTCGCGGCCGCCGGCGCCCATCTTGCGCGCCCGCGCGGGGTCGGAGAGCAGGTCGACGAGGGCCTGGGCGACGTCCGCGACGTCCGCGCCGTCCACGACGAGGCCCGTCTCCCCGGGCCGTACGGCGTCCGGCGCGCCGCCGGAGTTGCCCGCGACCACCGGCAGGCCGGTCGCCGACGCCTCCAGGAAGACGATCCCGAGGCCCTCGACGTCCACGCCGTTCCAGCGGGTGCGGCAGGGCATCGCGAAGACGTCGGCCGCGGCGTAGTAGCCGGGCAGGCTCGCGGCGGGGACCGTGCCGGTGAACCTGATCGACTCGTGCCCGCCCGCCAGGCGCTCCAGCCGCGACCGGTACGGGCCGCCGCCCACGAGCAGCAGCACCGCGTCCGGCACCGCGCGCAGCACCCGGGGCCAGGCCCGGATGAGCTGGTCCTGGCCCTTGCGCGGGACCAGCCGGGACACGCAGGCCACCACCGGCCGGCCGTCGAGGCCCAGCGCCGCCTTGGCGGCCCGGGGGTGGAACTGGTCGACGTCGACGCCGGGTGCCAGGCGGACGAGCTTGTGCGGGGGGATCGCCGCGGCCAGGCGCTCGCGCGTGTAGTCGCCCAGGTAGGTCACCACGTCGGCGTGCGCGCCGATCCTGCGCAGCACCGAGCGGAAGCCCGGCGCGCCCGCCCACGACGCCTCGTGGCCGTGGGTGAGCATCACCACCCGCCGCGCGCCCGCCGCGCGCAGGCGGGGCGCGAGCAGGCCGAGCGGCGCGGCCGCGCCGAAGACCACGGTCTCGGCGCGGTGCTCGGCCACCAGCCCGGCCGCCCTGCGCGCGACGGCCGGAGTGGGCAGCATCAGCCGCGTCGGGTGCCGCACGACCCGGTACGGCTGACGCCGGTCGAACTCCTCGCATCCCGGCCAGGCGGGGGCGTAGACGGCCACCCCCGGCGTGCGGAGCGCGAGTCCGTGCACGAACGACTGGATGCCGCCCGGCCTGGGCGGGAAGTCGTTCGTCACGAAGACCACGTCGGTCACGGTTCGGGGACGCCGTTCAGTCTCGCCCACGAGCGGGCCAGGGCGATGCGCTCGGGGCTGGAAGGATGGGAGGCATAGAGCACATATTCCACCGCATCCGGCGACAAGTCGGAAATGTTGGTTATTGCGAGGCGTTTCTGCATCGCGACGAACGTGGCCGGATCCCTGGTGAGGTCGAGGGCGTGCACGTCGGCCCGCGCCTCCACGTGCCGCGTGATCAGGTTCTGGGCCGGGTCGGAGACCAGCGAGGCCAGCGTCATCAGCCCCATGAGCACGCCGATGGCGCGCGGGTCGGCCACCGAGGCGATCCCCGTACGCCGCCGCAGCGGGCCGACCAGCAGGAACAGGCCGATCGTGCCGAAGGCGGCCAGCAGGCCGCCGAGCAGCGTGCCGTCGAGCACGTCGGCGTGCTTGGCGTGGCCCAGCTCGTGCGCGACCACCAGCTCGACCTCCGACTCCGGCGCCTTGAGCAGCGTGTCGTAGACGACGATCCGGCGGGTGGCCCCGAAGCCCGACACGTACGCGTTGAGCGCCGTGGTACGCCGCGAGGCGTCGGCGACCAGCACGTCCTCGACCGGGACGCCGTCCCGCTCGGCCATGGCCAGCAGCTCCGACCGCAGCGAGCCCTGCGGCATGGAGGTGAAGTCGTTGAACAGCGGCTCGAACACCACCGGGTAGACGTACGACACGCCCAGGGTGAGCGCGAACGCGCCCACGGCGGCCGGGATCCACCAGCGGCGCACCTTGCGCGCCAGCGCCACGAGGGCGAGCAGCATGACGGCCATCAGCAGCACGCTGACGCCGGTGTTCTTGAGCCGGTCGGCGGTCCAGCCCGCCCAGTCCTGGGTGGACAGGCCGTAGTCGCGCAGGATCGTCTCGAACCACATGCCGAGCGGCCACCTCAGCACCTCGGTGATCGCGGTGAGCACCACCACGCCGAGGACCACCCGCACCCACCACGGGCCCCTGAGCACGCCCAGCACCTTGGCCGCGAACGGCGTCAGGACCAGCAGCCCGGCGAACAGGACCGTGAGGCCGAGCGAGATGTAGCCGGGCAGGGTGGTGGCCGCGTCGAACGCCTGCGCCCTGGCGATCTGGGCGGCGCTGAAGTCGCGGGCGGGGTCGGGGGCGACGGCGGGCGCGCCCGCCGTCAGGACCCGCCAGGGGGTGGTGAACGCGGCCACGGCCAGGATCACGCCGCCGACCAGGGCGAGGGCGGCGCCGGCCGCGCGCCTGGAGCGGGATTCCGCGCGTTGCCGTTCCCGGGCGATCAGGTGCTCCGCCGTTCCCGTCAGCTTGCCGGTCCGGGGACGGGGCCCGGCGCCGTCGGCGTCCTCGGTGTCCTCGGTGTCCTCGGTGTCCTCGGTGTCCTCGGCGTTCTCGGCGAGGGGGGCGGCGGGGTCGCCGTTACGCTTGCCGCGGCCCTTGCCCTTGCCTCCGCCTTTGCCGCCCTTGCCCTTGCCGCGGCCTTTGCCGCCCTTTCCCGGGTCGTCCGGGTGCTCGTCGGGGTTCTCAGGGCTCTTCCCGGAGCCGTCCGAGCCCTCGGCGGCGGGGGCGCCGGCGCGCGTCGCGTGGGGGCGGTCGTCGGGGGTGGGGGGTTGGGGGTGACGGGGGTCCTCGGTGCCGGGGTCGGCGTCCGCGTCGGGGCGGGCGTCGGGGCGGGCGTCGGGGCGGGCGTCGGGGCGGGCGTCCGGGTCGTCCGGGTCGTCGGGGCGGCCCGGGGATTCCGGAGGCTCGGTGGTGCCGGACGGCTCCGGCGGTCCACCGTCGCCGGGCCGGTCACCGCCGTCGTCCCTGATGGCCACACCGCCGCCGTGCGCCGCCGCGACCGCCGTGCCGGGCTCGTCGGCCCCTCCGGCGACCGCTCCGGCGGGCTCGTCCCCTTCCCGGGGCGGGTCGTTCCGCTCGCTCATCTGCCTCCCCTTCACGCGAGCTGCTCTCGTACGTACTCGCGCCACCGTGCCGCCAGTGTCTCGGCGGTGAGCCCCACGGAGGCGAGCGCCTGATCGACGCCGGCCACGCGGGCATCACGGTAGAGCCGTACCAGGGTCCCGTCACCGAACCGGTCTGCGAGGAAGCGACACGCCATCCAGGCCTCCTGGTACGCCCGCGCGAGCCGTCCGGGATCGGCGGCCGTGGGGGCGAAAGCCGCAGGTCCGGGCAACTCGCTCGGCAGCCGGCCGGCCCGTACGTCGGCGGCGAGTTCGGCGGCGGCCGTCCCGACGGGGAGCCCGGCGTCGCGGTAGGCCACGTAGTCGGCGAACCCCTCGTAGAGCCAGACGGGCAGCCGGTCGGTGCCCGCGGCGACGTGGGTGAGCTCATGGGCGAGGACGACGTCGCGTCCCACGGGGGTGAGCCGCGCGAAGGAGCCGGGCACGATGATCACCCTGGCGCCGTCGGCCACCGCGGCCAGCCCGTCCAGCGGGCCCGTGCCCGCCAGCCCGGCCGCCTCGGCGTCGGAGTCCGGCACGACGACCAGCGCGCGTACCGGACGGCCGAGCACCGCGGACACCCGCCGTCCGGCGAGGTCCGCGCGGCGGGCCAGATCGGCGAGCACGCCGGGGTCGGCGCGGTGCCCCACGACCACGGACCGTGCGCCGCGGGCCACCTGACCGCCGTCGCCCCACAACCCGCGCGCACCGGCGGGCAGGACGGCGGCGGGCGGCGCGTCGGCGACCACGAGAACCGCCGTCAACAGCAGCAGGACCGAAAGGAGCAGGCCCGGACCGCGGAGGGACGGACGCACCTGCGAGGACACGGCCCGATGCTAGTCGGCCCGCGCCCCTCCCGGCCTTCACGAGACCGGTCCCTTCACGAGGCCGGTCCCTTCACGAGGCCGGTCCCTTCGCCAGACCGGTCCCTTGACGAGGCCGGGCATGCGACAGGCCCCGGCCCGGACCGGGGAGGGTCCGGGCGGGGCCTGTTGTCACGCGCCGGGACGCACCGCGCCGACGAACGACGACTTCCGCCATCCGCCCAGTTTGTCGATGCGCACCCGTTCGCCGGTCCGCGGCGAATGGACCATCTTGCCGTGGCCGACGTACATGCCGACGTGGCCCAGCCCGTTGAAGAACATCAGGTCGCCCGGCTTGAGGTGGCGCCAGGAGACCTTGCGCTTGATGCGGGCGAACTGGCTGTTCGTCACGCGCGGGAGTCGTACTCCGGCCTTCTTCCAGGCGTACTGGACGAGTCCGGAGCAGTCGAACGCACCAGGGCCCGTGGCCCCGTACCGGTACGGGTCGCCGACCTGGTGCTTGGCGACGGCGACGGCCCTGCGGGCCTTCGACGCCTGCCGCGCGGCCTTCGCCGACTTGGCGGACCTGGCGGTCTTCGCCGACTTGGCCGACTTCGCAGTGGCCGCCTTGGCGGTGCTGGACACCGCGGTGAGCCCGGCGGCCGATTCGCTCACCGTCTGCGCCCCGGCCGGTACGGCATGGAGAGCCGCACCTCCGGCCGTCACGGTCATCGTGAGTGCGACGCCCCTCAGGGCAAGTCGGGACAGACGGGGGTTATGCAGGGAGGTAGACAGGATTTCTCCTTGTGTCTTCCACGAACGCCTACCGGGTTAGCTGACGGATTCGGGCCTGGAAGTCGCCCTACGGCGCGATGACGCGCCGATTCACCCCTGATCCCGGGGGATTACGGGATCTTTGGGTCCCCGGCTCCGTGCCTCCTGGCTGCACGGACTCGGCAGGTCGCCGCCCGATGGTTGTCTCTGCATAGGGATATCGGCGGCGACCGATGGATTTTTATCTGGTCCGCATCGGGGGTTCCGATGTCGATTCGCGGTGCGCATGGCTTGCTGACCGCGACGCCAGAAACTACGCCGAAGGGTCAAGATTTGGCAAAGGGAGACACCGGCTGTAAAGATCAGATAAAGATGTGTGTAAAGGATGAAATCCCTGCTGGAGCAGCGGGTTCCGTTACCGCTTTGTGACCCTTCTCACACTTCCCGGCACACCTGATTGTCAGGGCCCTTTCGCCCCGTTTGTCCCGTTCGTCCCAGCGGTCGTGGCAGCCCGAAGCCGCCCGCGATTCCGGTCGCCGGGCAGTCACGGGACGGGTCAGGGGCGGATGGCTCCGACCAGGGGGCGGCGGTAGTCGGCGAGGCGGACGACCTTCACGACGTCGCCCGTCTGCGGCGCGTGGACGATCTTGCCTCCGCCAGCGTAGATGCTGACGTGCCCGAGCCCCTCGCTGAAGATGAGGTCCCCCGGCTGGAGGTCCTTGATGTCCACCTTCCGGCCGGCGCCCCAGGCCCACTGCTGCCACGTCGTACGCGGCAGTGTGACGCCGGCCGCGCGCCAGGCGGCCTGGGTCAGCCCTGAGCAGTCGTAGCCGCGCGGGCCCGTGCCCCCGTAGATGTACGGCTTGCCGACCTGGGCGAAGGCGAACTGCAGGACGGCGGCCGCGCTGCCCGAGGCGGGGCCGGTGTACTTGATGCCGGTGCTGTTGGGGTTGCCCGGGTTGTAGGCCCCCAGCTTGTCCAGAAGCTTCTTCTGCTGGCCGACCAGCTTCAGCACCTCGGCCCGCTCCCGCTGGACGGCGTCCCGCTCCTTGTCGGCGTCGGCCAGCGCGGTCTCGGCGTTGTCGCGCTCGGCCTTGAGGCCCTTGTTCTCGCGGTCGAAGGCGGCCAGCTTCTCCAGCCGCTCGCGCGAGAGCTGCCCGGCCATGGCCAGCCCGGCCAGCAGGTTCTCGGGGTTGTCGACCCCGACCATGCCGGGCAGGGAGGTGACGTCCCCGCCCATCTTGTACGAGTCCACCGCCGCCCTGATGATCTCGGCCCGCAGGTCGGCGACCGTCTGCAGCTTGCGCTTGTAGCGGTCGTTCAGCGTGGTGTAGGCGTCCTTGGCCTTCTTGTAGTTCTCGGTCGCCGTGTTGTACCGGTCGACGACCTTGTCGGCCTTGTCGTTGAGCTTCTCGAGCTTGGCCTTGGCCTGTTTGAGAGTGGGCTTGGGATCAGCGAGCGCCGCACCCATCGGGACGGTCATCAGTCCGATCGCGAGACCCGCGGCCACCGTCACCCGGCCAAACCTCACAGCGTCGCCTCCCAGGGATTACACCTGGGGCGAAATAGTACAGAAGTGGCGGACGGGGTCTCGCCAAAAGTGCTAATTCGTAACTTATGCGCGACCCAGCCGGCGCAGCAGCAGACCGGACGGAACCGGTCTGGCGCCCATCCGGCGGACGGACTCGGCCACCTCGCGGTCGGAGGAGACGACGGCGATGGCCCGGCCGGGCGGCTCGGCCCGGACGAGCTGGCGGATGAGGTCGTCGGCGATCTCCCCCGGCGCGCTGAACAGCACCCGCACCCCGCGCGGCGCCACCACCTGCACCGGCGCGTTGAGCTCGGCGCCGTCGAAGACCGCCGTCACCTCGACCCGGGTCTGGGCGACCAGCCCGCCGAGGCCGGTCATCAGCCGGTTGCGCTGGTCGGCGAGGGTGAGCGTGCCGTAGCCGGTCTTCGTGACGTTGTAGCCGTCGATGATCAGGTGGACCTGCGGCAGCGCCAGGAGCTGGTCGAGCAGCTGCGGGTCGTCGTCGGCCAGGGCCCGCGCGGGCACGCCGCGCACCCCCGGACGCTCGCCGGTGCTGGCCGCGACCGAGTCGGCGGGCCTGCTGATCG
The DNA here is from genome assembly GCF_040630865.1 of Nonomuraea sp. NPDC005730. Lineage (NCBI taxonomy): Bacteria > Bacillati > Actinomycetota > Actinomycetes > Streptosporangiales > Streptosporangiaceae > Nonomuraea > Nonomuraea sp. NPDC005730. Next base: position 132,160 of record NZ_JBEXYK010000003.1, on the reverse strand, counting down.
TGGTGGGCAGCGCCAGCTCCCTGCGCAGCCCGGCCGAGGCGTCCTGGAGGGCGTCGAGCAGCACCCTGATGCGGGCGTCCTCGATGCTGCGGCCCTCGCGGGCGGCCCGGCGGGAGGCTTCGAGCTGCTTCTCCACGTCGGCCAGGCGCTCGCGCAGGCGGCGCAGCTCGGCCTCGCCCGCGTTGCCGGCGGTGGAGGCGGCATGCCGGACGTCGTCGGCGGCCTGCTCCATCTCCTCGGCCCTGCGGGTGGCGGCCTTGGCCCGCTCGCGGGCGTCGTGGAGCTTGCGCCGCAGGTCGGAGTTCTCGGCGCGGGCCGCCTTGATCTGCTCGCGCAGCCGGTCGGCCTCCTCCTTGGCAGCGGTCTTCTGGGCGGCGAGCTGCTCGCGCAGCCGTGTCACCGCCTCCTCGCGCTCGGACCCCTCGGCCGCCACGGCGGACTGCTCAAGGTCGGCGCGGGCGGTTTCGATCATCTCCGCCCAGCCGGGCGGCCTGGTGAGATAGGCTGCGGCAGCCACCAGCACCGGGTCGGCGGCGGGCGGCACACTGCCCTCGGCCAGCGCGGCGACCAGCTCGGGCCATCCGGCGGCGACCGACTCGGCGACCAGCTCGCGGAACTTCTTGTCGTTCTCCAGTTGCGCGGCGATCGGCGCGCCGCCCAGCTTGGCGCGCTTGCGCGGGTCGAACTTGGCGATGCCGCGCAGCGGCGGCGGCACGGAGACGGCGGGCATCGTGCCGAGAACCTGCGCGGCCAGGTCGACGACATTGAGGCGCACCTGCTCGGGAAGCGGGCGAGACAGGCCTTCACCCGCTGAACTCATCCCACTTGTCCCTTCGTGACATGCCCTTTCAGACAAGGGTACGGCTCTTGCGTACCTGACCGTAACGGTCCCTTGAACCTAGACAAGCGCTTGGTAGGGGGTATACGACTGAGCCGGGGCAGCGATCCGGCGTGGAGGTGAGCGGTGACGGAACAGATGCGCACGTCCACGCGTGACCTGGAGGAACTGCGCGAGCGGGCGTCCCGCTGGCTGCGCGGCCGGGTCGGCGGGGACGCCACGGTGTCGGAACTGTCGCGGCCCTCCGGCAACGGCATGTCCAGCGAGACGCTGTTCTTCACCGCCACCTGGGCCGCCGGGACCCGGCGGTGCGTGGCCAGGCTCGCACCTGCGGAGGAAGCCGTCCCGGTGTTCCCCGCCTACGATCTGCGGGCCCAGTTCGAGGTCATGCGGCTGGCCAGGGAGAAAGCTGGGATCCCAGCGCCCAGGCCGCTCTGGTTCGAGCCCGACCCCGCGCCGCTCGGGACGCCGTTCTTCGTCATGGAGCAGGCCGAGGGCGACGTGCCGCCGGACGTCATGCCGTACACGTTCGGGGGCTGGCTGCACGACGCCGCCCCCGGCGACCGGCGGCGGCTGCAGGACGCGAGCGTCGGGCTCATGGCGGCGCTGCACGAGACGCCGTACACCGGACAGGACGTCGCGGTGCTCGGCCCGCTCGCCCCGGGCGGCACGGACGGCCTGCGCGCGCACGTCGAGGCCCAGCGCGCCTACTACCGGTGGGCGCACGGCGCACGGCCCATCCCCGTGCTGGAGCGGGCCTTCGACTGGCTCGGCTCACACTGGCCGGACGATCCCGGCCCCGACGTCCTGACCTGGGGGGACGCCAGGATCGGCAACGTGATGTACCGGGACTTCACGCCGGTGGCGGTGCTGGACTGGGAGATGGCCGCCGTGGGCCCGCGCGAGCTGGACGTCTCCTGGATGATCTTCCTGCACCGCTTCTTCCAGGACCTCGCGGTGACGATGGACCTGCCCGGCATGCCGGACTTCATGCGCCGCGACGACGTATGCCAGAAATATCGCGAAATAACCGGCTACGAGCCCCGCGACCTCGACTTCTACGAGATGTACGCCGCCCTCCGCCACGGCATCATCATGGCCCGGGTGTGGCAGCGCAGGATCCACTTCGGCGAGCAGCCCATGCCGGACGACCCCGACGACCTGGTGCTCCACCGGGCCGCCATCGAGGAGCTGCTCACCCGCTAGCGTCGTAGACCAGCAGCGCGATCTGCACCCGGTTGTTCAGGTCGAGCTTGGTCAGGATGCGCGAGACGTGCGCCTTGACCGTGGGCACGCTCATGAACAGCTCCCGCCCGATCTCGGCGTTCGACCGGCCCTGGCCCACGGCCAGCGCGACCTCGCGCTCCCGCTCGCTCAGCCGCCCGAGCAGCCCCCGTGCCCGCTCGGTGCGGTCGCGCCCGCCCCCGTCGGACACGTGCGAGATGAGCTGCCGGGTCACCGCCGGAGACAGGATCGGCTCCCCCGCGGCCACCCGCCTGAGGGCGTCGACCAGGTCGCCGGGCGGGATGTCCTTCAGCAGGAACCCGGCCGCCCCCGCGCGCAGCGCCCGCACGACCTGGGCGTCGGCGTGGAACGTGGTCAGCACCACGACCTCGGGCGGCGCAGCGGTGCGGCGCAGCGCCTCGGTCGCGGTGAGCCCGTCGACGCCCGGCATGCGGATGTCCATCAGGACGATGTGCGGCCGGTGCTCGGCCACCCGCGACGGCACCTCGGCCCCGTCGGCCGCCTCGCCCACGATCTCGATGTCCGCGGCCCCGCCCAGGATCATCGACAGCCCGGCCCGCACCATCGCGTCGTCGTCCACGATCAGCACCTTGATCGGCGCGTCCATCGGCCCTCCGTCGTTCAACGTCCGTCCCCGTCCTTCTCTCCCGGCCACGGCAGCCAGGCGCGCACCCGGAACTCGCCGTCGGTCACGCCGTGCTCCAGCCGGCCGCCGGCCAGCTCGGCCCGTTCGGTCAGCCCGATGAGCCCGGCGCCCGCCCCCGGCATGCGCGGCCCGTGCCGCGACCACACCGGGTTGCGCACCTCGGCCGAGACCCCCTCGGCCGGCTCCCCCGCCACGGCCACCGCCACCGGCGCGCCGCCCGCGTGCTTGCGCGCGTTGGTGAGCGCCTCCTGCACGATGCGGTAGACGTTGCGGCCCACCCCGGCCGGGACGCCGTCGGCTGCGCCCAGGTCGAGGCGTACGTCCATGCCGGCCTGGCGGCACTCCTCGACCAGCGCGGGCAGGTCGGCGAGCGTCGGCTGCGGCCGGTCGGGCACCGGGTCGGCGGCCCCCGGCGGGGTGTGGCGGAGCACGCCGATCACCTCGCGCAGGTCCTGGAGCGCCAGGTGGGCGTTGCTCCTGATCGCCCCGGCGGCCCTGGCGACGTCCTCGGCGGGCGCGTCGGGACGGAACTCCAGCGCCCCGGCGTGCAGGCTGAGCATCGAGATGCGGTGGGCCAGCACGTCGTGCATCTCGCGGGCGATGCGCTCGCGTTCGAGCCGTTTGGCGTCCTCGGCGGCGGTCTCGGCCCGCTGCCTGAGCGACCAGACGAGCTGCCGCCTGGCCCGGATGACGATGCCCCAGGCGTAGATGGTCAGCACGATCGTGACCCCGAACGCCGCCCCCCACAGCGGCGTCAGGTCCTCCTGGGGCCGCAGCAGCACGTACGGGGCCAGGGTGACCAGCGCCAGCAGCGTGACCGGCCCCGACACCTTGAACGGCCGATGCACCGCCACGGTGAACAGCGCCACCAGCGAGGCCCCGCCGACCAGCTCCAGATAGGACGACAGCAGGGCCGTCACCAGCGCGAACGCCACCGGCCAGCGCCGCCGCAGCCACACCCCCGCGCACGCCAGCGCCCCCACGATCTGCTCGACGGCCAGCAGCGGCTCGGGCTCGTTCCGGATCTCCTCCAGGCTGATGAACGTCACGCCGCAGGCCAGCAGGAACAGCGCGATGTCGGAGACCCAGTCGAGGGTCGAGCGGCGCACCCGGCCCCCGCGCCCGTCGCCGAGCAGCGTGGACGGCAACGCCCACCGATATTCCAGGGCCGGCTCGCCCTCCCCCCGCAGTTCCCTCACATTCGTCGAGGTTATGCCCTGCGCGGGAGCCGGCGACAGCGACCAAAGTCGATGTCGCCGCAGACCGATGGCCGAGGCCGGCGGGCCGCCGCGGCGGTGAGGGTGGAGGGCATGAAAGCGGTGCTGGAGGCGTTCGGCTGGCTGCTGGTCCTGCAGGGGATCGGCGGCCTGATCAACACCCTGTTCGGCTGGTGGCGGTGGGCGCACGGCCTGCTCGTGGTCAACGTGCTGCCCTTCCTCGACGGTTACGAGGTCTTCGCGGCCGTCGTGCTCGGGGTGCTCGGGTTCGCGCTGCTCGCGGTGGCCGGCGCGGTGGGCAGGACGGCCGGCGGGGCGGAGGAGGGACGATGAGCGGGACCGCGCTGCGTCCGCCGCGGCACCGTCCCGACCGCCGGGCGGTGGCGTGGTGGACGGTGCAGTGGCTCGTCCTGACCGTCCCCGTGGCGGCGGCGGCCGTGGGCGCGTACCTGGTGTTCACGCCGCGTACGCCGGGGTTGGGGGTGGCGGCGGGGGTGTTCGCGGCGGCGTGCCTGCTGGTGGCGCTGGCCGAGCCGCGGGCGGCCTACCGGGTGCAGCGGTGGGAGGTCACCGACGAGGCGGTCTACGTGCGCCAGGGGTGGCTGACGCACACGTGGAAGGTGGCGCCGATGTCGCGGATCCAGCGGGTCGACATCGAGCGGGGGCCGGTGCAGCGGCTGTTCGGGCTGGCCGACGTCACGGTGACCACCGCCTCCTCCGCGGGGGCCGTCAAGATCACGGCGCTGGACCACCGGCTCGCCGCGGACCTGGCCGAACGGCTCACCGCGCGCACCCAGGCGACGCCCGGGGACGCGACATGACCGGCTGGCAGCGGCTGTCGGGCCGGGGCCTGTGGAACGCGGCCGCCAGGTCGCTGGCGTTCGTGGCCGGCGCCGTGGCCGCGCTGGCGCGGTTCCTGGTGGGCCAGGACTGGGAACCGGGCGGCGTCGTCGCCGTGTGCGCGGGGGCCGCCGTGCTGATCGTGGCGGGGGCGGTGGCCTACGAGGCGGCCCGGCTGCGGACGACCGCCTGGCGGCTCACCGCAGACCGGCTCGAACTGCGCTCGGGCGTGACCGTCCGGCAGCACCGCTCGGTCCCGCTGGACCGGGTGCGCAGCGTGGACCTGCGCGCCGATCCGGTGCGCCGGGCGTTCGGCCTGACCGTGGTCAGGGTCGGCACGGGCGAACGCGCGGCCGAGGGCTCGGAGCTGGTGCTGGACGCCCTCGACCGGCACTCGGCCGAGATGTTGCGCCGCACGCTGCTGCGCCAGGACGCGCCCGCGCCCGAGGACGGCCCCCTCGCCGAGCTGCGCTGGTCGTGGATCCGGTACGCGCCCCTGTCGATCTGGACGTTCACCGGGGCGGCGGTGGTCCTGGGCGCGGCCTACAAGGGGCTCGGCGCCGTCGGGCTCAAGGACTTCACCGACCGGGCGGCGACCGGCCTGTGGGGCTGGGTGAGCGCGCAGCCGTGGCTCGCCGTCCCGCTGGTCCTGACGCTCAACGCGGCCGTCGGCGCGCTCGGCGCGTTCCTGCTGTACGCCGAGTCCTGGGGCCGCTACCGCCTGGAACGCGAGCCCGGTCGGCTCCGGCTGCGCCGCGGGCTGCTGACCACGCGTTCGCTGACCCTGGAGGAACGGCGGCTGCGTGGTGTCGAGATCAGCGAACCGCTGCTGCTGCGGCTCGGCGGCGGCGCCCGGGTCAAGGCCGTCGCGACCGGCCTGGCCAGGACGGAGGACGAGACCGAGGACGTGGCCGCCCTCACCCCGCCGCTCCCCCGCGCCGAGGCCGCCCGCGTCGCGGCCGCGATCGCGAACACGACGGCGGACGCCGGAGCCAGGCCGGGCGTCGGCACGGGGACCGGCACGGGCGTCGGTGCGGGGACCGGCACGGGCGTCGGTGCGGGGACCGGCACGGGCGTCGGTGCGGGGATCCCGGGAATCGGTGCGGGAATCGGTGCGGGGGGCACGTCGTTGACCGCGCATCCGGCGGCGGCCGGGCGGCGGCGGGTCGTGCGGGCGCTGGTGGCCACGGTCGTGCTGGCGGCGGGCGCGGGGCTGGCCTGGTGGCTGCTGCCCGCGTCGTGGCCGCGCGCGTGGGTGTGGGCGGCGCCCGTCCTGGCGCTCCCGGCGGGGTTGTGGCTGGCCGCCGAGAGCCGGCGCGGTCTCGGTCACGCGCTGGGCCCGCGGCACCTGGTCATGCGGCGCGGCGCGCTCGTCCGCCGTACGGTGGCGCTGGACCGGGCCGGCATCACCGGCTGGACGTTCCGGCAGTCGTTCTTCCAGCGGCGCTCGGGCCTGCTGACCGTCTCGGCCTGCACGGCCGCGGGCGGCGGCCACTACGAGGTGCTGGACGTGGGCCGCGGCGACGGGCTCGACCTGGCGGCACGAGCGGTGCCGGGGCTGCTGGAGCCGTTCCTGACCGGCGGCCCGGACGGCGGGCGGCAGGCCGCGTGATCCACCACGGTTGCCCATGCCCCTGTAGCGGACAAGCGTGATCGCGCGGCCCGACGGCTTGCTTGCCAATAACGCTATTTGTCGCGCTTGCAACCGAGTTGCAGCCCTGTTGACCGTTGACGTAGATCGCCCGACGGGAGGATGATCCCCGCGGGGCGCCGGGACCGGCGTTGTCGTGCCGCCCGCCGAGTTGCCGCGCCGGCGGACGTACGATCACCGAAGACCGCACCTTCGAGCCGGCTCCGGGTGAGCGGATGGCGCTGATGGGCCCGTCGTGCCGAGCCGGCGCCGGTCTTCCAGGCCGACCACCCACGGTCCGCGTCCTACGCGATCGTCGTTGAGCCGAGCCCCCCGCCGGTGGCGGCTCCAACGACCTCGCGCGGGAGCCGCGCCGTGCTCTACCCTCGCGCCCATGACGTCATACGTTGCGCCTGGCGGCTCCCGGATCGCTCCCGATGGTGCCGGGCTGGTGATCCGGCAGGAGACCGCTGACGATCACCGGGATGTGCGGGAGGTTCATGCGCGCGCATTCGGCGACAGCGAGCGGGTTCCCGGGCTCGTGGAGGCACTTCGCGTCGCGGAGGCCGCGTTGGCGCCGATGTCCTTCGTCGCGACCGTTGATGACCGGGTTGTGGGGCATGTCCTGTTGAGCGCGACGCGGTTGGACGCTCCGCGCCGGATCGTGGACGTCCTGTCCCTGTCGCCGCTGGGCGTGGTCCCGGAGTTCCAGCGTCAGGGGATCGGTACTCGGCTCATCGCCTACGCCCTTGAGGCGGCCGACAGCCAGGGTGTGCCCTTGGTGTTCCTGGAGGGTTCGCCACGTTACTACGGCACGCGCGGTTTCGAGGGTGCCGGCGCGGTGGGCTTCCGTCCGCCGTCGCTGCGTATCCCTGAAGCCGCGTTCCAGGTCGCCCGGTTGTCCGCGTATGAGCCGTGGATGACGGGCACCTTCGTCTACTCAGAGGCTTTCTGGGCGCGTGACTGCGTCGGCCTGCGCGACCCCGAGGACTGAGCGGATACCCGGCACGACCTGATCCTCGGGCCACTGTGGCGCGGGGCCGCGTCCCGCAGTTCACCGTGCCGCCGGGCACGCCGCCGCTGCCGCACGAGGTCGGTGACGTGCGCCGCGCGCGGGTTCAGCTGCCGGCCGGCTGCTCGGCCAGCTCGGCCAGGTACGCCTTGGCCAGGGCGAGCGCGCCGTCCTGTGCCTCCTTCCGCGGCATGAGCCGGACCTTGGGCGAGTTCGCCGGCGCGCTCTTCGGCCGCTCGGCGCCGGAGTAGTCGACCCTGACCACCAGCGCGCCGGTACGCGCGGTCACCGTGCCGCTGGAGGCCGACACCTCGCCCTGCCTGGTCTGCACGAACTGGCCGTAGGCCTGGTCGCCGAGCCCCTCGATGTCGCTCAGGTCACCCCAGGTGATGCCGCCGATGGACGATCCGGCGGTGTTCTTGTCGCCGCCGTACTCACCGGCGTAGTACGCCTTGGCCGCGCCCGGGTCGATCGCGCCGGCCCGGTTGGTGAAGCGGTGGGTGGTGATCAGCATGCTGCGGATCCTGACGTTCCCGGCCGTGCCCGGCAGGTCGAGGTTGAGCCAGCGGCACTCGGTCTCGTCGTCGTTGCCCGACTCGGTGGCGCGCGCCCTCGTGGCCGGCTTCGGCACCAGGCGGGTGGCGGCCTCCGTGACGGCCTGGCAGGCGGGCGGGAAGGCGGCCAGCTCCGTGGGCGAGGGCGTCGGGCGGGCGGTCGGGGACTGGGTGGCCGCGGCCTGGTCGGGCTTGGCCAGCACGCCGGGATGTTGCGCCTGCCAGCCGGCCACGCCCTTGGCGAAGTACGCGATCAGGCCGCCGACCTCGCGGATCGCGTTCTCCTCGGTGATGGACCTGGTGCTCTCGTTGGACAGGATCTGCGCGTCCTTGCGCTGCTGCCCGGCCTGGAACCTGACCCGGATCGTCATGTCCCCGACCTGGGCGTGGGCCTGGCCGAAGGAGTACCACAGCAGCTTGCCGTCGCGCCGCCAGGTGTACTGGGCGAACGCGCCCTCGCCGACGCCGGGGACGTCCTTGACCGGGGAGACGTACTCCTTCTCGTCGGGGTCGAGCGAGGGCTTGGCGGTGGCGCCGTACTTGGCGCCGCGGTAGTCCGTCTCGTAGGCGTTCTGGGCCATCGAGCGGCCGGTCTTGGCGCCCTCGCCCTTGTGCTGCTCGATCCTGACGTCGATCTCCCTGCTGCGCCAGAACTCGCCGAAGGAGATGCGCTGATTCTGCCAGTTGCAGGTGAAGGCGACGGTGTAGTCGGAGTCCTTGGAGGACTTGGTCACCGTCGCGCCGGGCGCCAGCCGTTCGGCCTCGTCCACGGGCAGCATCGAGCAGGCGTCCGGGCCGGGCGCGGCGGCGACCGGCACCACGGACCGCGCCGCCGACGACGACGGTCCGGCGGCCGTCCCGGCGCCGCCCTTGCCGGACAGCAGCAGGTAGGCTCCCACGCCGCCGCCGGCCACGACCACCACGAGTGCCGCGGCGAGGGTGGGCAGCAACCACGCCGGGCGGCGTCCGGGCCGGCCGGCGGGCGGCCCCGGCGGCCCGCCCATCGGCCCGGTGGGCGGCAACCCCGGCGGCGCCCACCGCGGCTCCGGCGGCGGCCCCCACTGCGGGCCGGGCTGGGGGCCCGACTGCGGGCGAGGCGGCGGGCCCGGTTGCGGCGCGGGGGGCGAACCGGGCGGTGGCGTCGGTGGCCTTCCCTGCGGCTCGAACCGCCGGCCCGGCACCGGACGAGGGGTGGTCGGCGGCTCGTACTCGCTACCGGGATTCACTGCGACTCCTGAGATTGCCGTGACTTGCGGTGAGACATGGCGAAACGCCCCTTGCAGCACGCCTGACGGTCATCCCGGCAGCGCCCCGGAGACCAGCCGGGCGATCCGCAGGGCCGTCTCCTTGTCGACCGGCGTCTTGACCGACACCTCGTCGCGGTGCCAGACCACCTCACCGAGCAGGTTGCTGGAACGGAAGAGCACGGTGCTGTCGGACCGGCCGACCGTGCTGGAGGACATCAACAGCTGGAACCGGTTCTGCACGAACGCGGCCTCCCCCACCCCCGCGACGTCGACGACCTCGCCGGCGGCCGCCCGCGCCCGGGTGCCCTGCGCCGCGTTCCTGGTGCCCTTCTCGCTGGTGAACCGGCGCGCGGCCACCTGCGGCCCGCCGAGGTCGCCGTCGGGCTTCTCGATCCAGGTACGTACGGTGATCCGCCGGCCCCGCCGCTCCTCCAGCCCCGCGACCCACTGGCACTCGCCGTCCCGCGTGGCGCTGCGCCGGACGGCGCCCCGCACCAGCTCGGCGGCCTGGGCGTCGCTCAACAGTCGGCAGGGGTCGGGGGCGGCGGCGTACCGGCCGGCCTCCGGCTGACCGGCCAGGGCGTCCACGGCGTACCAGCCGGCGCCGAGCAGCGCGACGCCGGACGCGACGGCCACCGGCAGCGACCACCGCCGGCGACGCCCGGGGACCGGGCCCGAGCGCACCGGCGCGCCGCTGAGCACCTGCCGGACCTGGGCCGCCGTGGGACGGGCGGCGGGCTCCTTGGCCAGCATCGCCATGAGCAGCCCGCCGAACTCGCGGCCCGCCCGCGCGGGGAAGGGCGGATCGTGCAGCAGCACCGCCGCCGCGACCGCCGCGGGAAGCTGCCGCTCGAACGGCGCCCGCCCCTCCACGGCGGTGTACAGGCTCGCGCCCAGCGACCACAGGTCGGACGCCGGGCCCGGCGCCTGCTCGTTGAGCCGCTCGGGCGCCATGTAGCCGGGCGAGCCGCCGCTCCCGGCGCCGTCGCCCTGACCGCCCAGGGGGACGGCGATGCCGAAGTCGGTCAGCATCGCCGAGCCGTCGGCGTCGAGCAGGATGTTGGCCGGCTTGACGTCGTGGTGGAGGATGCCGTGGGAGTGCGCGACCTCCAGCGCCGACAGCACCTGCAGCCCGATGCGGGCCGCGTACGGGGGCGGCAGCGGGCCGTTCTCACTGATCACCTTGTCCAGGGACCGGCCGGTGACCAGGTCCATGATGATCCACGGCTGGTCGCCGTCGAGCACCACGTCGTGCACGAGCACGATGGCCGGGTCGCGCAGGCGTCCGGCCGATCTGGCCTCGTGGATGGCGCGGCCGGCGAACTCGGCCCGCTGGTGGGGGCTCAGCCCCGGCGGCACCCGCACCTGCTTGACGGCGACCTCGCGGTCGAGCGTCTCGTCCAGCGCCCGCCACACCGTGCCCGCGCCGCCCTGCCCGAGCTGCTCGACCAGCCGGTAGCGGCCGGCCAGCAGGTAGTGGTCACTTCGCACGGCGCAACGCCTGCTCGCTCGCCCGTGCCGCCTTGATCGCCGCCTGCCGGACGTCCTCGTCGGTCGGCTTGTCGGCCAGGGTGGCGTACTGGACGGCCACCACCAGGTTGGCGATCCGGTAGTAGACGTGAGCCGAGTGGACGCGGCCGGTCCCGCCCTTCAGCTCGAACGCGAACGCCTCCTCGCCGAGGCCCGCCAGGTCGTGGACGGTGGTGCGCGTGGAGCGCATGTTGGTCTTGACGCCGATCTCTGGCCAGGTCCAGTCGATCTGGTCGTACGTGGCCCAGTAGCGCTTCTGGTTCTGGAACAGGGTGCGGGCGGTGGCGGCGGTCATCGACCAGGGATCGACGGTGTCGGAGTCCTTCTGCACCTGCAGCCCGACGCCGGTGCCGGCGGCCGGCCAGCCGCACTCCGGGCCCACCTCGTTGCTGTCCGGCTGGGCCTTGGGCGGGCTCTGGGTGCGCAGCAGGCCGCCGACGTCCTGCGGGGTGAGCAGGGTGCACACGTCCATCGGCACGGTGAACGCGGCCGGCGGCCCGTCGTCGTCGCGCAGCACGACGAAGCCGGTGGCCCCGGCGGCGACCACGAGCACGGCCGCGACCGCGCCCCACAGCAGCAGCGGCCGCCCGCGCCGCCCCACCCGGCGGGGCGCTGTCGCCTGCTCGCCGGCCGCCAGGACCGGCGGGGGGCCGCCCGCGGCCACCTGCCTGAGCGCGTGCACGACGTTGCGCGGATCGGGACGGGCGCCCGGATGGCGCGCCATCATGGCGGCCAGCAGCGGCCCGAGCGGCCCCGCCGCGAGCGGCACCGGCTGCGTCACGGTCGCCCTGACCCGCTCGGCGACCGAGCCCTGGTAGGCGTTGCCGCCGGTCACGGCGACGAACAGGGTCGCGCCGAGCGACCACAGGTCGCTGGACGGGCCGCCGGGCTCGCCCTCCAGCCGCTCGGGCGCGATGAACCCGGGCGAGCCGATCATGAGCCCCTGCTCGGTGAGCGTGGACTGCCCCTCCTGCCGGGCGATGCCGAAGTCGGTCAGCACCGCCCTGCCGCTGTCGGTGAGGAACACGTTGCCCGGCTTCACGTCGCGGTGCTGCAGCCCTTGGGTGTGGGCGGCCTGCAACGCCTCCAGCACGTCGGCGCCGACGCGGGCGGCGTACTCGGGGGGCATGGGGCCGAACTCGCGCACGGTGTCGGCCAGCGTACGGCCCCGCAGCAGCTCCATGACCAGCCACGGCCGCTCGTGCTCGACGATGACGTCGTGCAGCGCCACGATGCCGGGATGGCGCAGCCGGGCCGTGGCCTGCGCCTCGCGCACGGCCCTGGTGACCGCGTCCGCGCGGTCCTTGGGCGGCATGCCCTCGGGCAGGGTGAGCTCCTTGACCGCGACCTCGCGGTCGAGCATCTCGTCCTTGGCCAGCCACACCTTCCCCATGCCGCCGGCGCCGAGTGGGCGCAGCAGGGCGTAGCGGCCGGCAAGTCTTCCCGCGGACATAAAGGGAAGGGTAACTAAGGATCAAGAAGGATGGTTATTCGAGCACGTTTCCCGTTCGCCCCCCTTCGCCCTCTCGGCCGCTTTCCCCGCGCTTCGGCGTGGTCCGCCGGAGTAACTGTCGGTCCCCCTCTCTATGGTCTTGGAACGTGGACGCGGTACAAGGCACCCTCGACGAGCTCGGCACCCCGCTGAGCGACGTCACGTTCGTCGTGTTCGACCTCGAGACCACCGGCGGCTCGCCGGCCGAAGACTCGATCACCGAGATCGGCGCGGTCAAGGTGCGGGCGGGTGAGGTGCTGGGCGAGTTCTCCACGCTGATCGACCCCGGGGGGCCGATCCCGCCGTTCATCTCGGTGCTGACCGGCATCACCGACGCCATGGTGGTGGCCGCCCCGCGCATCGAGGCGGTGCTGCCGAGCTTCCTCGAGTTCATCAAGGGCTCCACGCTGGTGGCCCACAACGCGGGCTTCGACACCCGCTTCGTCAAGGCCGCCTGCGCCGCCCACGGCTATCCCCCGCCCGCCAACCCGGTCGTCGACACCGTCGACCTGGCCCGGCGGGTGCTGACCCGCGACGAGACGCCCAACGCCAAGCTGTCCACCCTGGCCCGGTTCTTCCGCAGCCCCACCGAGCCGTGCCACCGCGCCTTGCAGGACGCCAGGGCCACCGTCGACGTGCTCCACGGGCTGATCGAGCGGGCCGGCTCCTTCCAGGTCCACACGCTGGAGGAGCTGAAGTCGTTCGTCCGCGCCCCCACGCCGGAGCAGCAGCGCAAGCGCCACCTGGCCGAGTCCGTCCCGCACGCCCCCGGCGTCTACTTCTTCGAGGACGACCGCGGCGAGGTGCTCTACATCGGCAAGAGCACCAACCTGCGCAACCGCGTGCGCTCCTACTTCACGGCCGGCGAGACCCGGCCGCGCATCCGCGAGATGATCGGCATCGCCGAGCGCGTGCGCCACGTCGTCTGCGCCACCGGGCTGGAGGCCGAGGTCAGGGAGCTGCGGCTGATCGGCGGCGCCAAGCCGCGCTACAACCGCCGCTCGCGCTTCCCGGAGAAGATGGTCTGGCTCAAGCTCACCGCCGGCCCCTTCCCCCGCCTGTCGATCGTGCGCGAGCTGAAGGACGACGACGCCACCTACCTCGGCCCGTTCAGCAGCTCACGCCTGGCCGACGAGGCCCGCATCGCCCTGCACGAGGCCGTGCCGCTGCGCCAGTGCACCCAGCCGATCAGCCTGCGCACCCGCCGGGCCGCCTGCGTCCTGCACGAGATGGGCCGCTGCGGCGCGCCCTGCGCGGGCAAGGAGAGCCCGGAGGAGTACGCGGCGCACGTCGAGAGCGCCCGCCGGGCCATGACCTCCGACGCCTCGCTCGTCTACACCGCCGTGTCGGCCCGCATGGAGCGCCTGTCGGTCGAGCAGCGCTACGAGGAGGCGTCCGTCGACCGCGACCGGCTGGCCGCGTTCGTCCGGGCGGCGGCCCGCATGCAGCGCCTGAGCGCCATCACCCGCATCCCCGAGCTGGTGGCCGCCAGCCCGGCCTTCGACGGCGGCTGGGACATCCACGTCGTCCGCTACGGCCGGCTGGCCGCGGCGGGCGTGATGCCGAAGGGCGCCCATCCCACGCCGTTCGTCGCCTCGCTCAAGGCCATGGCGGAGGCCGTCATCCCGGGCCCCGGCCCGGTGCACGCGGCCAGCGCCGAGGAGACCGAGTGCATCCTGCGCTGGCTGGAGTCGCCGGGCGTGCGGCTGGTCGAGGTCGACGGCGTGTGGTCGATGCCCGCCCGGGGCGCCGCCCGCCACAAGGCCCGCATCGACCTGGCCTACCGCGGGCTTGATCAGCGGCGCGACCGAGAGGGACGGCCTTTGCGATGACCGGATACAGTTAATGCATGGTCACGGCAATCGTCCACATCAAGGCCGAGGTAGACCGGATCCCGGAGGTCGCCCAGACGATCGCCGAGATCGACGGGGTCAGCGAGGTCTACTCCATCACCGGCGAATGGGATCTGCTCGCCATGGTCAGGGTCGCCCGCTACGAGGAGGTGGCCGAGGTCATCCCCGGGCGGGTCAACAAGGTCGACGGCGTCGAGCACACCGAGACCCACATCGCCTTCCGCACCTACTCCAGGCACGACCTCGACGCCGCCTTCTCGATCGGCTTCCCCGAGGCCGACTGACCCGCTCCCCTGCGGTCCCCGCCTGAATTTCCCCGTAAGTCCCCGCGTTCGCTTCTGCGACCGTCTTCTGCGACCGTCTTCTGCGACCGTCTTCTGCGTCCGTCTTCTGCGTCCGTCTTCTGGGCCCGAGCCGTCCCACGGCCGGGCCCGACGCGTTCCCGGGCCCGAGCCGTCCTCGGCAGGCGGCCCGGAACGCGGAACGGCCCGGACGGGGAAACCCCGTCCGGGCCGATCTCGATCAGGCGAAACCCTAGTGGGTGAGGCTCCGGTCGTCGCCGGAACCGATCGCGGCGTGCTCGCCGTGCTCCCCGTGCTCGCCGTGGTGCCCGTCGTCGAGCGGGATCTTCTCCCCGCCGTACGCCTTGGACATCCGGCCGCGGAGCTTGCCGAGCGGGCCGCGCATGCCCTTGGGCGGGATGCCGGAGGCGTCCTCGTCCACGGGCAGGGCCGGCACGGCCTCCTTGCCCCGCATGTGGGCCTCGAGGTCGTCGGACGCCGGCGTGTGCACCTCGATGAACTCACCGTGCGGCAGCCGCTTGATGACACCCGACTCCACACCGTGCCCGATGACCGCGGCGTCGCTGCGCTGCAGGCCGAGGCACATGCGGTAGGTGATCAGGTAGGCCAGCGCCGGCGCGACGAAGACCAGCACCCGGCCGATGTACGTCGTCCAGTTGAGGCTGACGTGGAAGTTCGCCGAGATCTCGTCGTTGGCGCCGAGCAGCCACAGCACACCGTAGAACGTCATCGCCGAGATGCCGATCGCGGTGCGGTGGGGGTTGTTGCGCGGGCGGTCGGCGACGTGGTGCTCGCGGTGGTCCCCGGTGACCCACCGTTCGATGAACGGGTAGAGCGCGAGACCGGTCATGATGATGCCCATCGGCACCAGCGCCGGGATGATCACGCTCATCGGCAAGGTGCCCGCGTGGGCCGTGCCGAACAGGTTCCACTCCCACGGCGGCATGAGCCGCAGCGAGCCTTCGAGGAAGCCCATGTACCAGTCGGGCTGCGAACCGGCGGAGATGTCCGCCGGCGTGTACGGCCCGAACAACCAGATCGGGTTGATCTGGGCGAACGTCGCCAGCCCCGACACCACGGCGAGCGTGAACAGGAAGTAGGCGCCCGCCTTGGCCATGAAGGCCGGGTAGAACGGCGCGCCCACCACGTTCTTGTTGTTGCGCCCCTTGCCCGGCATCTGCGTGTGCTTCTGCACCCACATGAGCACCATGTGAGCCGAGACCAGCGCCAGCAGGATGCCCGGGATGAGCAGGATGTGCAGCGAGTAGAACCGGGAGATGACGTCCCCGCCCGGATACTCCCCGCCGAACAGGAAGAACGTGATGTACGTGCCCACCAGCGGCAGCGAGATCGCCACACCCTCGGTGATCCGCAGACCGGCGCCGGAGAGCAGGTCGTCGGGGAGGGAGTAGCCGGTCAGGCCCTCGGCGAGCGCCAGGGTCAGCAGCAGCACGCCGATGATCCAGTTGAGCTCGCGCGGCTTGCGGTAGGCGCCGGTGAAGAACACCCGCAGCATGTGCACCGTCATGCCGGCCACGAAGAGCAGGGCCGCCCAGTGGTGCATCTGCCTCATCAGCAGACCACCCCGGACGTCGAAGCTGATCTCCAGCGACGACGCGTAGGCCTCCGACATCATGACGCCCTTGAGCGGCGCGTACGAGCCGTCGTAGGCGATCTCGCCCATGCTCGGCTTGAACCACAGCGTCAGGAACGTACCGGTGAGCAGCAGGATGATGAACGAGTAGAGCGCGATCTCACCCAGCAGGAACGACCAGTGGTCAGGGAAGATCTTGCGCAGGTTGCGCTTGAGGAAGTTCGCCCCGCCCAGACGGTCGTCGAGGAAGGTCGACGGCCCGGCGATGGCCTTCGGTACGGCGTTCAGGTCGCTCATGCCTGGCCTCCCTTCTCCCTGGCCTCGGCCTCGGCGTCGCCGCGCTCCCAGTAGCTGGGACCGACGGGCACGTTGAAGTCACCCTGGGCGATCAGATAGCCCTCGCCGTCGACGGTGATCGGCAGCTGCGGCAGCGGCCGGGCGGCCGGGCCGAAGATGACCTTCGCACCGTCGGCCGCGTCGAAGGTCGACTGGTGGCACGGGCACAGGATGTGGTGGGTGGTCTGCTCGTAGAGCGCCGCCGGGCAGCCGACGTGCGTGCAGATCTTGGAGTAGGCGACGATGCCGTCGTGCGTCCAGTTCTGCTTGACGCCGCTCTTGAGCTCCTCCGGACGGAACTTGATCAGGATCAGCGTGGCCTTGGCGAGCGCGTTGAGGTCGTGCTCGTAACCCTCGGGCACCACCGACAGGATGCCGCCGGGCGAGTTGAAGTCGGCCGCGCGGATCGGCTGGCCGGTGCCCTCGACGACCAGGCGCAGCGGCTTGCCCTCCTTGGTCTTCTCACCCCAGACCGTGTGGCGCAGCAGCTTGTTGAACTTCGCGGCGGGCATCTTGGAGTTGTCGAGGTCGCGCAGCAGCACCAGCGGCACCAGGCCGAGCGGCGCGGCGGCCAGCAGCAGCGTGCGGCGCATCAGCTTGCGCTTGACGAAGCCGCTCTCGTTGGCGCCCTGCAGGAACGTCTCGGAGACGACCTCGCGGTCGTCCTCGTCGGAGGCCATCGTGTGGCGCTCCTGGACCAGCGCGTACTTCGGCATGATCTGGCGGACCCAGACCACGATGCCGACCGCCAGGCCGAGGACGGCCAGGGTCAGCGTGCCGCCGAGGGCGAGGTTGGAGACCCCCGTCGCCTCAGGGCTGCCGACCTGGAACACCACGTAGGAGATGAGGAAGGCGATGCCGGCCAGGAACGTGATCGCGAAGCAGAGCGCCACGATCTTCTCGGCCTTGCCGGCCTTCGTCTCGTCCTGCAGCGTCACGCCTGGGACGTCGCGGTCGGCGACGTCTTCCTTCTCCGCGGCGCCCAGCATCGACGTGCCCGGCGCGGGAGTGCCGATGACGCGCTTGGGCACGCGTTCGTCCGGCTGCTCGATCTCGTGCTCGTTGTCTGTCATGACTTCTGTCGCTTCTTCGCGGTGATCCAGATGGCGGCGAGGGCTAGGGCGGCGATGCCTACCACGAACGCTACGAGACCTTCGGTGACCGGGCCGATGCGCCCGAGGCCGAACCCTCCGGGGTCCTTCTGCTCACGGACCTGGGTGATGTACGCGATCATGCTGCGCTTCTCCTCAGGCGTGATCGTCGAGTCGTTGAAGACCGGCATCGCCTGCGGGCCGGTGACCATCGCCTCGTAGATCTGCGTCGGTGAGGACTCGTTGAGGTTGGGCGCGTACTTGCCCTGCGTCAGGGCACCGCCGGCGCCCGCCCAGTTGTGGCACTGGATGCAGTTGGCCCGGAACAGCTCGCCGCCCTTGCCGGCGTCGCCGAGCTTCGGGTCGACCTGCTCCTTGCCCGGGACCTGCGGGCCGCCGCCGAGCGACTGCACGTAGGCGGCGACCTGACGGGTCGACTCCTCGTTGACCCAGTGGGCCAGGGGCTTGCGCGGCGCCTGCGGGCCGGGGTTGCCGGCGGGCATGCGGCCGGTGCTCATCTGGAAGTCGACCGCCGCGGCGCCGACGCCGACGAGCGTGGGGGCGGTGTTGGTGCCCTCCGCGTTCATGCCGTGGCAGCTCGAGCAGTGGGCCACGAACAGGCTCTTGCCCTCGGCCACGTCGTCGACCTTGCCTGCCGCCAGCGCCGCGTCGGCAGGCTTGCCCGCCTGGACAAAGGCGGCGTATACCATCCCGACCAGCGCCAAGGCCAAAATCAGGACGGCGTATCTCGCGAGGGGATGCCGCCGCCAAGCGGTGATCCTAGTCACAGAGATCCCGTTCCTTAACGAATGATGTAGATGGTCGCGAAAAGACCGATCCAGACGACGTCTACGAAGTGCCAGTAGTAGGACACGACGATCGCGCTGGTGGCCTGCTCATGCGTAAAGCGCTTCGCGGCGTACGTGCGTCCCAGCATGAACAGGAACGCGATCAGGCCACCGGTCACGTGCAGGCCGTGGAAGCCCGTCGTCAGGTAGAACACCGAGGTGTAAGCGTTGGCGGACAGGGTCGCGCCCTCTGACGCCAGCTCGCCGTACTCGTACAGCTGACCGGCGACGAAGACCGCGCCCATCAGGAAGCTGACGATGTACCAGAAGCGGAGCTTGCCGACCTGCCCCTTCTCCGCGGCCCACACGCCCAGCTGGCACGTCACACTCGACAGGACCAGGATGATCGTGTTGACCGTCGCGAACGGGATGTTCAGGTGAGCGCCTTCTGCCTCTACGCCTGCAGGAAGGAAGGCAGGGCCCCACTCGATGCCCTTCCCCTCGCTCACCGACCGGATGGTGAAGTACATCGCGAACAGCGCCGCGAAGAACATGAGCTCAGAGGACAGCCAGACGATCGTCCCGACACTGACCAGGTTCGGCCGCCGGTACGACTGTGCTGTCGTCGTCGAAGTTATTGCGGATGCTGTCGCCACGGGCAGCATTATTGCGGCTCCGGTGTTCGGTCCGGCCAACGACCCCCCGTTAGGAGGAACAAACCGGCCATCAACCTGGGATAATTGGGACAAAACGCCTGTCAGACCCGGTGGCCTGGGATTGCATCCCGGCGCAACGGTACGATCCAGGTGACCATACAGCTTCGACCGATAGTGAGCGCGACAGTGACGTCCTCTGGGAGCACCGACGACACGATGAGGGTCCTCGTCTACAGCGACGACGCCGCCACCCGGGCCGAGGTCCGCCAGGCGATCGGCCGGCGGCCGGCGGCCGACCTGCCCCTCGTCGAGATCATCGAGTGCGCCACCGAGCCCAAGGTCCACCAGTGGCTCGGCTCCGGCGACATCGACGTGGCGGTCCTCGACGGCGAGACCCAGCCCGCCGGCGGCATGGGCGTCTCCCGTCAGGCCAAGGACGAGGTCTACGACTGCCCGCCCGTCTGCCTGATCATCGCCAGGCGCGACGACCGCTGGCTGGCCGAGTGGTCCAAGGCCGACGCCGTCGTCCCGCAGCCCATCGAGCCCATGGTGCTGGCCGACACCGTCGCCGACCTGATGCGCCGCCGATCCGCCACCCGACTCAACGCGAAGTAGGTGCCCATGGACTCCCGGACGACCTGGCCTGCCCTGTTCTCCGCGCTCCTTTCCGGCGAGCACCTGTCGGCCGACGAGACGGCCTGGGCGATGCGGGAGATCTTCTCGGGCAACGCCACCTCCGCCCAGATCGCGGGCTTCGCGCTGGCCCTGCGCGCCAAGGGCGAGACGGTGGCCGAGGTGGTGGGCCTGGCCCGGACGATGCTGGAGTTCTCCACGCCGCTCACCGTCGAGGGGCCCGTCCTCGACGTCGTCGGCACGGGCGGCGACCGCGCCCACACCGTCAACGTCTCCACCATGGCCGCCATCGTGGCCGCCGCGGCGGGCGCCAGGGTCGTCAAGCACGGCAACCGCTCGGCCTCCTCGCTGTGCGGGGCCGCCGACGTCCTGGAGCACATGGGCATCAGGCTCGACCTGACGCCCGAGCAGACCGCGCGGGTGGCGCGCGAGGCGGGCATCGCCTTCTGTTTCGCGCCCGTCTACCACCCGGCGCTGCGCTTCGCCGGCCCGGCGCGCAAGGAGATCGGCGTCCCGACGGTCTTCAACTTCCTGGGCCCGCTGACCAACCCGGCCCGGCCCAGCGCCCAGGCCATCGGCGTCTACGACGCCCGCATGCTGCCCGTCATCGCCGGCGTCTTCGCCGAGCGCGGCGTGTCCGCCCTGGTCTTCCGCGGCGACGACGGGCTCGACGAGCTGACCATCACCGGCACCTCCACGGTGTGGGTGGTCCGCGACGGCACGGCCACCGAGGCCAGGTTCGACCCCGCGGTCCTGGGCATCCCCCGGGCCGACGCGGGCGCGCTGCGCGGTGGCGACGTGCAGTTCAACGCCCAGGCCGTGCACGACGTGGTGGGCGGCAAGAAGGGGCCGGTGCGTGACGCCGTCCTGCTCAACACCGCGGCCGCGCTGGTCGCCCACGACGGCGCCGGCGACGACCTCGACACGGCGATGATCAAGGGCTACGAGCGCGCCACGCAGGCGATCGACTCCGGCCTGGCCGCCGACACGCTGCGCCGCTGGATCGAGGTCAGCAGCTCCTACCGCCCGTCGTGACCGTGAGCGTGCCTCTGAGGCGCGCTCACCTCCTTCGGCGACACGGAATCCCGCGGGCCCTGGCAGAGCCTCCAGGGCCTGCTCAGGGCCCGGATGGCGGTCAGTCGCTCAGAAGGTGATGCTGGGACCGTCCTTGAGCGTGCTCCACTTGAGCCACTCCTTCCAGTTCTCCTGCCAGTGGCCCCACCCGTTGGTGGGCTCCAGCTTCCGCGGCGAGCCCGTGATGATGATCGGGTCCCCGATCAGGGTGTTCTTGATGAACCAGGCCGCGTTCTCCGGGCTGACGTTCACGCAGCCGTGGCTGACGTTGGAGTTGCCCTGGGAGCCCACCGACCAGGGCGCGCTGTGCACGTACTCGCCGCTGTTGGAGATGCGCACGGTGTTGTAGACGGTGAGCTGGTAGTAGCCCGACTGTCCCGGGCCGATGCCGGGCGAGGTCATGACGGTCACCGGCTCCCGTGACATCGCCAGGTGCACGCCCGAGGTGGTGTAGTACTTCCACTGGCCGCCCTGCCCGGCGCTCATCGGCATGGTGCGGATGCGCTTGCCGTCCCGGCGGACCGTCAGCACGTGCTCGTCGGTGGTGCCTCTGGTGATCTGCGAGCGGCCGATCTTGAAGTCGAGGGTGACGTCGCGCTTGCCGTACAGGCCGGGACCGCCGCGCACCCCGGCCAGCTTCGCCTCCAGCCGCACCTTCGTGTACGCCGGCCAGTAGTCCTCCGGCCGGAAGTCCACATGGCTGTCGTCGAACCAGTGCCAGGCGCCGTCCACCGGCTTGGAGCTGCGGATGGTGAGGTTGCGCTCGACGGCCACCCGGTCGCTCACGGGCTTGTCGAAGGCGATCATGACGGGCATGCCGATGCCGACCGTCAGCCCGGTGTCGTCCCGGTTGGGGGTGATCGTCTGGATGTCGAACGTCTTGTCGCCCTTGACCGTGGTGAACGTGCTGGAGGTCTCGCTCTGCTTGCCCGAGGCGTCCACGCTGACGACGGTGACCGTGTAGCCGGCGCTCGGCCGGGCGGTGGTCGTGCTGCGCCAGCGGGTGCCGTCACCGCTCAGGACGCCCTTCAGCCGGCCCGCCTTGCCGCCGTCCACCCGGACGCTCTTGATCGTGCCGCCGTGCGCGGACACCACCACGGGCTGATCGGTGGCCACGTTCGCGGCCTTGTCCTGCGGCGTGACCCCCACCGCCGGCTGCCGCGCGACCGCGGTCAGCTCCTTCGTCTCGTTCGCCGCGCCGCTCAGCGAGCACGCCGTGAGCAGCGCCAGGGCCAGCAGGCCGGCCGATCCATTCGCCACGCGTCTCACGAGTGACCCCCTCGCCCAAGATCCAACCTTCTCCTCCCTTATTACCCTGAGTGATCTATTCACGACATCCGTGACCTGGTAAAGAACACGAAAAAGCGGGCGTCCTCCCCTATGGGAAGGACGCCCGCTTCGAGCCGCTTGTCAGTGCGAGAAGTTGCCCCGGTAGTACTGGAACACGAACCCGATCATGGCCATGACGATCAGGAACACGCCGATGAGGAACATCCAGAAGCCGATCACGAACCCGGCGAAGGCGAAGGCCGCCGCCAGGCACAGGAACAGCGGCCACCAGCTGCTCGGGCTGAAGAAGCCGATCTCGCCGGCGCCGTCGCTGATGTCGGCCTGCTTGTCGTCCTCCGGCTGGGCGCCGATGCGCCGCGCGGTGAACATCAGGTAGTAGCCCACCATGAACGCGAACCCGACCGAGATCGCCATGGCGGTGGTGCCCACGGGCTCACCGTGGCCGGTCGCGGCCTTGGTCCAGAACCAGTAGCCGACGTCGACACCGGCGAAGAACAGGCCGCACAGCAGGAACAGCCAACCCTGGACCTTCATCAGGCCTCCACCTCCTGGGCGGACTTGGCGGACATGTGCGGGTAGTGCAGGTCGAACGCCGGGCGCTCGGACCGGATGCGCGGCAGCGAGGTGAAGTTGTGCCGCGGCGGCGGGCAGGAGGTCGCCCATTCGAGCGAGCCGCCGTAGCCCCAGGGGTCGTCGACGGTGACCTTGGTCCCCGAACGCCAGGTCTTCCAGACGTTGTAGAAGAACGGCAGCGTCGAGGCGCCCAGGATGAACGCGCCGACCGACGAGATCATGTTCAGGTCGGTGAAGCCGTCGGCCGCGCTGTAGTCGGCGTAACGGCGGGGGAAGCCGACCATGCCCAGCCAGTGCTGGACGAGGAAGGTGGTGTGGAAGCCGATGAACAGCAGCCAGAAGTGCACCTTGCCCAGCTTGTCGTCGAGCATCTTGCCGGTGAACTTGGGCCACCAGAAGTAGAAGCCGGCGAACATGGCGAACACGACCGTGCCGAAGACCACGTAGTGGAAGTGGGCGACGACGAAGTAGGTGTCGCTGATCTGGAAGTCCAGCGGCGGCGAGGCCAGGATGACGCCGGTCAGGCCACCGAGCAGGAAGGTGATCAGGAAGCCGACGGAGAACAACATCGGCGACTCGAACGACAGGTGACCCCGCCACATCGTGCCGATCCAGTTGAAGAACTTCACGCCCGTCGGCACCGCGATGAGGAACGTCATGAACGAGAAGAACGGCAGCAGGACCTGCCCGGTCGGGAACATGTGGTGCGCCCAGACCGTGATGGACAGACCGGCGATCGCGATGGTGGCGCCGACCAGGCCGATGTAGCCGAAGATCGGCTTACGGCTGAAGACCGGCAGGATCTCGGTCACGATGCCGAAGAACGGCAACGCGATGATGTACACCTCGGGATGGCCGAAGAACCAGAACAGGTGCTGCCACAGGATCGGTCCGCCGTTGGCCGGATCGAAGATGTGGGTGCCGAGCTTGCGGTCGGCCTCCAGGGCCAGCAGCGCGGCGGCCAGCACGGGGAAGGCCATCAGCACGAGCATGCTGGTCAGCAGGACGTTCCAGGTGAAGATCGGCATGCGGAACATGGTCATGCCGGGGGCGCGCATGCAGATGATCGTGGTGATGAAGTTCACCGCGCCGAGGATCGTGCCGAGGCCCGACAGGGCCAGGCCCATGATCCACAGGTCGCCGCCGATGCCGGGCGAGTGGATCGCGTTCGACAGCGGCGTGTAGGCGAACCAGCCGAAGGAGGCCGCGCCGCCCGGCGTGAGGAAGCCGGACACGGCGATGATGCTGCCGAACAGGTAGAGCCAGTAGCTGACCATGTTCAGGCGGGGGAACGCCACGTCGGGGGCGCCGATCTGGAGCGGCATCAGCTCGTTGGCGAAGCCGGCGAACAGCGGCGTCGCGAACATCAGCAGCATGATCGTGCCGTGCATGGTGAACAGCTGGTTGAACTGCTCGTTGCTGGTGATCTGCAGCCCCGGCTGCGCCAGCTCGGCCCGCATGATCAGCGCCATGACGCCGCCGATCAGGAAGAAGGCGAACGACGTGATCAGGTACATGTGCCCGATGATCTTGTGATCAGTCGAGGACATCCACTTGGCGATGATCTGGCCCTTGGTGACGGGCCGGACCGGTGCGCGAAGCGGTTCTTGGATGGCGGTCACTGGGCACTCCCAGCCTGGGTCGCGATGTACTGGTCGAACTCAGCCTGCTTGACGAGCTTCACCTTGAACAACATCCGGCTGTGGTCCACGCCGCACAGCTCGGCGCACCGGCCGGCGTAGATGCCCGCGCGGTCGTCGCCGAGAGTCTTGATCTCGAACTTGCGGCCGGGGTTGCCCTCGGGGATGCCGGGGATGATGTCCCGCTTGAACAGGAACTCGGGCACCCAGAACGAGTGGATCACGTCGTCGGTCGACAGGTCGAACTCGACCTTGGTGTTGGTCGGCAGGACCAGCTGGGGGCCGTCCCGGTAGTCGTGCACCGGCATGCCGGCCACGGGCTGGAACGTCTTGCCCTTGTAGGTCGTGGTGAAGCGCCAGCTCCACTGGTAGGCCTCGACCTTGACCTTGACGGTGGCGTCGCCTGCGACGTCCGTGAGGGCCTTGCTGTCGCGGGCGGTGAAGAAGAAGAACACCGAAACCATGACGAGCGGGACCACGGTGTAGAGGATCTCGATCGGCAGGTTGTAGCGCACCTGGGGCGGCAGCTCGGCCTTCCCCTTGCGCTTGCGGTGGAAGATCGCGGCCCAGACGATCAGGACGATGACGACGACGCCCGTGGCGAGTGCGGCGATCCAGGCCCCGTTCCACAGATGCTGAACGACCTTGGCCTGCTCGGTCACGCCCTCGGGCAGCAGGCCGTTGGACCAGTCGAACTTGGGAACGTCATTAGCACACGCCGTAGCAGTGGCCAGCAGCAACGCCAAAGCGGCGGCGCGCGGCACCCTGCGCCGGGCCAACGAACGCCGCGTCGTACGGCGAGTCGGACTCACGGATCGCCTACCCCACAGATGAAGCCCAAGAGTCTTTCCCTTGGGTGCTCGTATTTCCAAATGCACAGCTGATTGCAGACACATTAGCGTGCAGGTGTCCCGCCCTACCGCGCGACCCCTCGATGGCGCCGCAAGTGGGACGATGGGTCTCGTGGCGTATTTCGACGCGGCCTCGAGCGAGCCGCTCCACCCTCAGGCACGCGAGGCGCTGCTGGCGGCGATCGACGTCGGCTGGGCCGACCCCGCGAGACTGTACACCCAGGCCCGCCGCGCTCACCTGCTGCTGGAGCAGGCCCGCACGGAGGTGGCCGAGGCGCTCGGCGCGCGCCCCGACGAGGTGTCGTTCACCTCGTCCGGCACGCAGGCCGCGCATCTCGGCGTGCTCGGCACCCTACACGGCAGGCGCAGGGTCGGGCGTCATCTGGTCACCGGCGCGGTCGAGCACTCCAGCGTGCTGCACGCGGCCGGCGTGCACGAACGCGACGGCGGCACGGTCGAGACCGTGGGCGTGAATCTCGAAGGCCGGGTCGACCTCGACGCGTTCGCGCGGGCGGTCGCGGCTCCCGGCACCGCGCTGGCCTGCCTGCAGACGGCCAACCACGAGGTGGGCACGGTGCAGCCGGTCGCCGAGGCCGCCGCCGCGTGCCGGGCCAACGGGGTGCCGCTGCTGGTCGACGCCGCCCAGACGGCCGGCCGCATGCCGATCCCGCCCGGCTGGTCGGTGCTGACCGCTAGCGCCCACAAATGGGGCGGCCCGGCCGGGGTGGGCGTGCTGGCGGTGCGCAAGGGCACCCGGTTCCGCTCGTTCCTGCCCGAGGACGAACGCGAGCGGCGGCGCGTCCCCGGCTTCGAGAACGTGCCGGGCATCGTGGCCGCGGCGGCGGCGCTGCGCGCGATGAGCGCCGAGGCGGCGCAGGAGCAGGCCCGGCTGTCCACGCTCGTCGCCAGGATCAGGGAGACCGTGCCGAAGGTCGTGCCGGACGTCGAGGTCATCGGCGACCCGGTCGGCCGGGCGCCCCACATCGTGACCTTCTCGTGTCTCTACGTCGACGGCGAGGCCCTGCTCACCGAGCTGGACAAGGCCGGATTCGCCGTATCGTCCGGAAGCTCGTGCACCGCTAGTACGCTTCGTCCATCGCACGTCCTCGAAGCGATGGGCGTGCTGACGCATGGGAATGTCCGGGTGTCGCTGCCCAGGGGCACGTCCGCGGCCGAGGTCGACCGGTTCCTGGCCGTGCTGCCCGACCTGGTGCGCCGCATCCGGCACGACGCAGGAGTCGCATGACCGAGGTAACTCAGCCGTCATTGACGATCGACGCGCTCGGGAAGAAGTGCCCGATCCCGATCATCATGCTCGCCGAGCAGATCAACCACGTGCCGCTCAACGCCGTGGTGGCGGTGCTGGCCGACGATCCGGCGGCCTACACCGACGTGCCGGCGTGGTGCCGGCTGAAGTCCCACCGCCACGTGGCCTCGTACGAGCTGCCCGAGGGCGGCTGGGCGATCCACGTGATGCGCAACTACTGACGGTTTGTGGGTAGGGCCCTCCCCTGACGGCACATCGACCATTCGGGGGAGACCATGGCCAAGGGGAACGAGACCGCCCGTGACGTGATGAGCACGGGCGCGGAGTGCATCGCCGCGCACGAGACGCTCGACCGAGCGGCTCAGATGATGCGCAGCAACGACGTGGGGGCGCTGCCCGTGTGCGGCCCCGACGACCGGGTGACCGGCATCATCACCGACCGCGACATCGTGATCAAGTGCGTCGCGGCCGGTCACGACCCCGCGAAGGTGACGGCGGGCGAGCTGGCGACCGGCCTGGTCTGGGTGACGGCGGACGCCAGCGTGCAGGAGGCGCTGTCGCGCATGGAGCAGAACCAGATCAAGCGGCTGCCGGTGCTGGAGAACGAGCGCATCGTCGGCATGATCAGCGAGGCCGACCTCGCCCGGTGCCTGCCGGACGACCAGCTCGCCGAGTTCGTGCACCGGGTGTACGCCAAGCGCTGACACCCGCACGGGGATCGCCCCGCCACGCCGGACGGCGGGCGGGGCGTACGGCTGTCAGGGGTGGTAGCAGCGCACGTGGTCGGCGATGTCGGCCGCGGCCTCGGCGCCGTAGGCGGCCGTGAAGCGCTCCAGGAAGACCCTCTGTCCCAGCTCGTACTCCTGGCCGCCGACGCGCTCCAGCACGTGCGTGGCCGTCAGGTTGCCGATCTGGCCGCAGCGCTCCAGCGGCAGCCCCCAGGCCAGGCCGGACAGGAAGCCGGCGCGGAAGGCGTCGCCGACGCCCGTGGGGTCGGCCTTCCCGCGCTCGGGGGCCGGGGCGACCTGGATGGACGGCTCGCCCTTGCGGTCGATGACGGCGCCCTTGGGGCCGAGCGTGGTGACGCGGACGCCGACCCGGTCGAGGATCTCCTCGTCGGACCAGCCGGTCTTCTGCTCGATGAGCCCCTTCTCGTAGTCGTTGGAGAACAGGTAGGCGGCGCCGTCGACGAGCTGCCTGATCTGCTCGTCCTCCATGCGGGCGAGCTGCTGGGAGATGTCGGCGGCGAAGGGGATGCCGCGCTGGCGGCACTCGTCGGTGTGCCGCAGCATCGCGTCGGGGTCGTTGGGGCTGATCAGCACCAGGTCGAGGCCGCCGACCCGGGCGGAGACCGGCTGCAGCTCGATCAGCCGCGCCTCGGCCATCGCCCCGGTGTAGAAGGAGGCGATCTGGTTGTGGTGCTCGTCGGTGGTGCACAGGAAGCGCGCGGTGTGCTGCGTCTCGGAGATGTGCACGGACTCGCAGTCGACGCCGTGGCGCTCCAGCCAGGAGCGGTAGTCGGCGAAGTCGTTGCCGACGGCGCCCACCAGGACCGGCTTGAGGCCGAGGCAGCCCATGCCGAAGGCGATGTTGGCCGCGCAGCCGCCGCGACGGATCTGAAGGTCGTCGACCAGGAACGAGAGCGACACCCGGTCGAGCTGCTCGGCGATGAGCTGATCGCCGAAGCTTCCTGGGAACGTCATCAGGTGGTCTGTCGC
Source organism: Nonomuraea sp. NPDC005730 (assembly GCF_040630865.1). NCBI lineage: Bacteria > Bacillati > Actinomycetota > Actinomycetes > Streptosporangiales > Streptosporangiaceae > Nonomuraea > Nonomuraea sp. NPDC005730. The sequence goes on along the minus strand of NZ_JBEXYK010000003.1, from coordinate 104,243 downwards.
GATGGAGCCGGTTACGGCGATGCGCACGGGATTCTTCTTCCTCGTTGTCAGCAGGCCAATGAGCCTCACGAGAATACGCGAAGGTCCCGCTCGCACAAAGGCGGGCGGGACCCCACAGGCCGAAGCCGTGACCCCTTAGTTGAACGAGTCGCCACAGGCGCAGGAGCCGGTGGCGTTGGGGTTGTCGATGGTGAAGCCCTGCTTCTCGATCGTGTCGACGAAGTCGATGCTGGCGCCCAGCAGGTACGGGGCGCTCATGCGGTCGGTGACCACGCTGACACCGCCGAAGTCCGTCACCACGTCACCGTCCATGGAACGGTCGTCGAAGAAGAGCTGGTAGCGCAGGCCGGAGCAACCACCCGGCTGCACGGCGACCCTCAGCTGCAGACCTTCCTCACCCTGCTGCTCCAGCAGGCTCTTGACCTTCGCGGCGGCCGCGTCAGTCAGGATCAGGCCCTGCGTCGTGGTCTCGCTGCTCTCAACCGTCATCTGCTGACTCCCTAACCCGGCTGTCTGTTTCCGACGTCCTACTGATGACGCTACCAACACCTCGCCCATGCCACACATTCCCGGGTCCCCTACCCCCGGAATAACCATGTTCGTCCATGTGTCATAGTGAGTATCGTCAAAACGACGATAAGGGGGTATGGCGATGGCCACCCAGACTGGGCTGCCGCTCTTCGTCCTCGGGCAGGGCGCCGATCCGCACAGCGAGAAGGGCGTCGACTGCCCCGGCGAGCTGCCGCCCGCGTCCGACCCTGACCTGGTCGAACGCGCCCGCAGGGCCAAGGAGGCGCTGGGCGACCGCCTGTTCGTGCTGGGCCACCACTACCAGCGCGACGAGGTCATCCAGTTCGCCGACGTGACCGGCGACTCCTTCAAGCTCGCCCAGCAGGCCGCCGCGCGGCCCGAGGCGGAGTTCATCGTCTTCTGCGGCGTGCACTTCATGGCCGAGTCCGCCGACATCCTCACCGGCGAGGCCCAGAAGGTGGTGCTGCCCGACCTCGCCGCCGGGTGCTCCATGGCCGACATGGCCACCTTCGACCAGGTGGAGGAGTGCTGGGAGGCCCTTGAGGACGCCGGTCTGGCCGGCGAGGTGGTCCCCGTCACGTACATGAACTCCAGCGCCGACATCAAGGCGTTCTGCGGGCGCAACGGCGGCGTGGTGTGCACCTCCTCCAACGCCAGGAGGGCGCTCGACTGGGCGTTCGAGCAGGGCCGCAAGGTGCTGTTCCTGCCCGACCAGCACCTCGGGCGCAACACCGCGGTGCTGGAGATGGGCATGTCCCTGGAGGACTGCGTGGTCTGGAACCCCCACCGCCCCGGCGGCGGGCTGACCCGCGAGCAGCTCGACCGGGCGCGGATGATCCTGTGGAAGGGCCACTGCTCGGTGCACGGCCGCTTCACGGCCGAGTCCGTCGACGACGTGCGCGCGCGCATCCCCGGCGTGAACGTGCTGGTCCACCCCGAGTGCCGGCACGAGGTGGTGCTCAAGGCCGACCACGTGGGCTCGACCGAGCACATCATCAAGACCCTCCAGGCCGCTCCCGCCGGGTCGAGCTGGGCCGTCGGCACCGAGCTGAACCTGGTCAAGCGGCTGGCCACGATGTTTCCCGACAAGAACGTGTCGTTCCTGGACCGGACGGTCTGCTACTGCTCCACGATGAACCGGATCGACCTGCCGCACCTGGTGTGGGCGCTGGAGTCGCTGGTGCTGGGCGACGTCGTCAACCGCATCACGGTGGACGAGGACACCGCCCACTGGGCCAGGGTCGCCCTGGACCGCATGCTGGCGCTCCCGTAAGAAAGCTCCCGCGGCGAGGAGCGCCCGCCCTCGCCGCGGGCCCGGCACAGCTTCGGCACAGCTTCGGCACAGTTTCTGCACAGCTGCGGCACAGCTGCGGCGCTGCTAGGCGAAGTCGTAGCCGACGCGGACGCCGACCGTCAGCGTCTGGCGGCCGGGGCTGACCGAGGACGCGCTCTCGGCCGCCGCGGCCATCGCGACCAGCGGCTGGGGGCCGCCCCTGACCTCCTCGGAGATCGACACGACCGGGCCGAGCGGGCGTCCGGCCAGCTCGGCGTAGTGGGCGGCCTTGGCCGCGGCGTCCCTGAACGCCCTCGTCCTGGCCTCGCCGAGCACCGACGCCGGGTCGGACAGCTCGAAGGCCACACCGTTGAGCCGGGCCTCCTCGCCCACGCCGGCGACCGTGTCGATGACGGCGTCGGCCCGCGACAGGTCCCTGACGACCACCTCGACGCCCTGGGCCGCCCGGTAGGCGGAGACCTTCGGGTAGACCTCGTACTCGGGGCCGAGCGAGAGCTCGACCGTGCGTACGTCGTGGGCCGCCACACCGGCCCCGGCCAGCGCGTCGGCCAGCCGGGCCGCGGCGGCCCTGACCGCCGTGAACGCCTCGGACGCCGACGCCCTGCGCACCTCGACGCCCGCCAGCAACCGCAGGACGTCGGGCGCGGCCTGCACGCTGCCCTCACCGACGACGGAGATGTCCACGCCTGCCCCCTAAGACTGGGTTCGCCTCGATCCTACGGGCGTGTCCTGCCCCCGCCCACGGCCGGTTCACACGGCGTCGACGATCGCGTCCGGATCGTCCAGCTCGACCTGGTGCCCCGAGCCGGGCAGCAGGACCAGCTTGGCGTCGAGGCAGGCGGCCAGGCTCTGCCTGCGGGCGTCCCGGACGCCCGCGCCGAGCACGGTGACCGGGATGTCGGGAAAGGGATGACCGGCCCGGATGTCGCGGAGGTCGGCGGCCATGTCGCGGCGGGCCAGCCACTCCCCCGCCACCGCCGCGGGCACCTTGCCCATCCGGTACACCCCGAAGGGGTCGCCGATGCCGGTGACCAGGCGGTGCGCCGGCGGCCCGGTCAGGCGGGCCAGCACGTTCGCGCCCCACGTGCCGCCGAGCGCGGGCAGCCACGCGCCCAGGGCGGTGGCGAGCGCGAGCGGCCGGCGCACGGGCGTGGGACTGGGGTCCACCAGGACGAGCTTGGCCACGCAGAGCGGGTGCAACCGGGCGAACGCCTCGGCGTGCCAGCAGGACAGGCCGTGCGCGACCAGGGTGATCTGGGACGGCTGCGCGGGGGCCAGCGCGGCGAGCCGGGCCACCTCGCCGTACAGGGTGGGCCGGTCGGTCGCGGGCGGGCTGAGGCCGAGCCCCGGACGGTCGAAGCGGACGACCCGGTGGCAGGCGGCCAGACCGGCGGCCACGGCGTCCCAGTGGAACCAGGCGCCGCCGAGCCCCGCCGTGATGAGCACGCCGGGGCCGGCGCCCTGGTCGAGGACGTGCGGAGGGCCGCAGGGGGCCTCGTCGTCGTCGTGGACGAGCAGCCTGAGCGCCACGTACACGACCCAGACGGCGACCATCGTGAGCTGGATCCGGTGGGCGACGCCGGCCAGCCGCCCGGCGGCCAGGGCGGCCAGCATGAGCCCGGTGGCCCCCACGTTCAGGCCGGTGAACAACCACGACACCCACGAGCGCCAGCGCGCGGAGAGCACCACCATGGCGGTCAGCACGGCCGTCGTGGCCAGCGCGCCGGCCACCATGTGGAGCCGGTGCGAGACCCCCTCGCCGCGGCAGGTGGGGTCGCTGAGCACGGCGCAGTCGAGCGGGACCAGGCCGGAGACGACCGTCAGCAGCCCGAAGGCGGCCAGCGCCAGCCAGCCGGCCCACTCGCGCGCCACCCTGGGCAGCGTCGCCACGGCGGCCAGGCAGGCCAGCCCGGACAGCACGTCGCTGACCCGGAACAGCCGCGTCCACGGCTGGTCACGGGCGGCCAGCTCGCTCACGTAGCCGTCGGTCCGGTCCACGGCGGGCGTGGTGAACTGCCCCGTGATCCAGGCGCTGTACAGCACGGCCGCCACGATGAGCGCCGAGGCCACGGCGACGAACAACCTTCGCTCCACGTGATGATTAGAACACCATCCGTGGTCAAAGACCCGGAGCACCCCATACCGGGAACCATCGGCCGAGGTCGGCCTCCAGCGGCAGCTCGCCGTCCAGGACGCCTCTGGCCTGCAGTTCGAGGGCGTTGTCGCGCCTGTTCCCGGGCAGCGGCGCGAACGGGTAGAACGTGCCGCGCTTGTACAGGTAGACGACCGCCAGCCGTCTTCCCGCCGGATCGGCGAACGACACCAGCGAGCACAGCAGCGAGGGCCCGAACCCGGCCGACTCCAGCGAGGAGTTGACCGCGTGCAGCTCGGTGACCAGGTCGCTGACGTCGTCCGGCGCGCGGCGGACCAGCAGCCAGGTGTAGCCGTAGCCGTCGTCGGACTCCTCGACGCGCCCGCCGAGCAGCGCCTTGACATCGCTCTCCAGCGTGGCGAACGCGCCGCCCTCCGCGGCCCTGAACGACACCGAGCCGAGACCGGTGGGGACGAGACCGGTCGCGGCCTGGAGCGTCACGGCGGCGGACGGCAGCGCGAACAGCGCGTCGAGATTGGGCTTGACCGGCTTGGACCGGCCCAGCAGCGAGTCGAGCCAGCCCATACGGCCTCAGCCCCTTCCGAGCTGCTTGGAGACGGACGCGAGGAGTTCGAGCCGGCGCTCCAGCGGCGGATGCGTGGAGAACAGGTTCGCCAGCGTCTCCCCCCTGGCCAGGGCCGGGGCGAAGTAGAAGGCGTTGAACGGCGCCGCCTCGCGCAGGTCGGTGGTCGGGATCCTGGCCATGTCGCCGGTGATCTTGGTCAGCGCGCTTGCCAGGGCCGAGGGACGCTGCGTGAGCAGGGCTCCGGCCCGGTCGGCGGCCAGCTCGCGGTAGCGCGACAGGGCTCTGGTGAGCAGGAAGCTGACGGCGTACACGACGATCGAGACGAACATGATGATCAGCCCGACCGGCACGCCGCCCTGGCCGTTGTCCCGGCGCCCGCCGAAGCCGGCGTACAGGGCGAACCTCGTCATCAGCCCGGCGACGATGCCGAGGAACGAGGCGATCGTCATGACCGCGACGTCGCGATGGGCGACGTGCGACAGCTCGTGCGCCAGGACGCCTTCGAGCTCCTGAGGCTCCAGGCGGCGCAGGATGCCCGTCGTCACGCAGACGACGGCCCGCTTCTGGTTACGGCCGGTGGCGAAGGCGTTGGGGACGTCGGAGTCGGCGATCGCCACCCGCGGCTTGGGCATGTCCGCCAGCGCGCACAGCCGGTCGATCAGGCCGTGGAGCTCGGGGGCCTCCTGTGGGGAGACCTCCCGTCCGTGCATCGCGAACAGGGCGATGCGGTCGGACAGGAAGTACTGCACCAGCAGCAGCCCCCCGGCGAGCACCAGCACGGTCAGCGCGCGCACGCCCAGGGCGATCAGCACGCCGACGAACGCCACGTAGAGCAATCCCAGCAGGAACATCGTCACGACCATGCGGCGGGTCAGGCCGCTGTCGGACGCGAACCGCGTACCCACGGGGCTCAGCCCGGGATGAGGCCTTGGTCGCCCAGCATCTCCCGGACCTCCTCGATCGAGGCGTCCGCGGGGGGAAGGATCAGCTCTGACGGCTCAAGGCTGTCGTCGGGAAGCGCCTTGCCCACATGGCGCACCTTGTCGAGCAACGCGTGCAGCTTGACGCGGAAGGCCCCTTCGTCACCGGTCTCGATGGCGGCCTCCAGCTCGCTGTCGAGCTCGTTGAGCACCGCGATGTCGTCCGGCGAGATCTCCACCTGGCCCTCGCCCATGATTCTGACGATCATGCGCCCTCCCCGGGCTGACGCAGCTGCTGGGTGTGACCCTGCTGCGGCTGGGGCTGCTGCTGCGGCTGGCCCTGCTCGATGGCGCTCTTCGGCGCCGGGCCCTGGCCCAGCTCGGCCTTCATCCGGGCCAGCTCCAGCTCGACGTCCATGCCGCCGCCCATGCGGTCGAGCTCGGCCTGGATGTCGTCGCCGCGGGTGCCGCTGAAGTCGTCGAGCGCGCCACTGGCCAGCAGCTCGTCGATCGCGCCCGCGCGGGCCTGCATCTGCGCCGTCTTGTCCTCGGCGCGCTGGATCGCCAGGCCGACGTCGCCCATCTCCTCGGAGATGCCGGAGAACGCCTCGTTGATGCGCGTCTGGGCCTCGGCGGCGGTGTAGGTCGCCTTGATCGTCTCCTTCTTCGTGCGGAAGGAGTCGACCTTGGCCTGCAGCCGCTGGGAAGCCGTGGTCAGCTTCTCCTCCTCGGCCTGCAGGTTGTCGTGCTGGACCTTGAGGTCGGCCATCTGCCCCTGCAGATTGGACCGCCGCTGCAGGGCCTCGCGCGCAAGGTCCTCACGCCCGACGGACAGCGCCTTGCGGCCCTGTTCCTCGTAGCGCCTGGCCTGGGCCTCCAGGCCGTTGATCTGCAGTTCTACCCGCTTGCGCGAGGTCGCCACGTCGGCCACCCCTCGACGCACCTTCTGCAGCAACTCGAGCTGCCGCTGATAGGAGTAGTCAAGCGTCTCGCGCGGATCCTCCATCTTGTCCAGGGCCTTGTTGGCCTTGGACTTGAAGATCATCGAAAGTCTCTTCATCACGCTCATGCGCGTCGGCCGTCCCCTTCTAGGTCGTGCTGGTGTTCACCCAATGCAGCGCAGCCGCCTTGGGATTACCCTACGCATAACGCACGGGGGCGTCACTAAGTTGCAGTCCAGGTAGGGTTGACGTGTGTTGCGACGCCGATCCCAAACCTCCGTGGACGACACCCCCGTCCCCGTTGACGATCCTAAGCCCCAGGGTAAAGGTCGTCCCACACCCAAGCGCCGGGATGCCGAGGGCAGACGACGCCAGCCGGTCTCCGCGCCGAAGGACCGCAAGGAGGCCTATCGGCAGATGCGCGCCAAGCAGGCCACCGAGCGCGACCGGGCCCGCAAGGGCATGCTCGCAGGTGACGAGCGTTATCTTCCGGTTCGCGACAAGGGTCCGGCGCGCAAGTTCGCCCGCGACTGGGTCGACTCGCGGCGCCTGCCCAGCCAGTACTTCCTGCCGTTCTCGCTACTGATCCTGCTGGCGACCTGGGTCCCGTGGCCGATCGAGATCCGCGCCAAGGTGCTCAACATCGTGATCGCGGTCGGCTGGCCGATCATGATGATCGGCGTCCTGGCCACCTCCCTCTACGTGGCGTGGAAGGTGAAGAAGGAGGTCGCGGCCAAGCTCCCGAACGAGAGCGTCAAGGGCGTCGGCTTCTACGCGGCGATGCGCGCTTTGCAGATCCGCAAGCTGCGGTTCCCGCCGCCCACGGTGCTGCCGGGCGGGCGGCCCGCGCCGCCCAAGAAGTAGCCCAGTTCTTCCGATTTTTCGGGAAAGCGGCTTATCGGCGACGCCCGCGTGCCCATCACCGTCCGGTGGTGGGCACTCGTGCTTCCCGCGCCTCGCCGCTCAGCGGGCCGCTTTCCAGCGCAGGAGGCCGCCGGTGACCACGGGGCGGCGGCCGTCGATCGCGCCGCCCCGTTCGAGGGCGTCGGCGACGGTCCGCAGCAGCGTGTACGACGACCGCAGCCGCCTGCCGGTGACCCCGGCCACCGTCCCGTCGGCCGAGCTCACGGTGGCGTACGCCGTGGCGCCGTCGACGGCCGTGTAGGACAGGATCGGGATCAGCAGGCCGTCCCATGACCCGGCCGGGCGGCGGGCGCACATCTCGCGCCAGGCGTCCCTGATGCCGCGGACGGCGAGGTGGTCGCGAGCCCCGGGGCGGAAGCCCAGAACACCGGCCCCCAGGACGCCGGCACCGCGCGCGCCGTTGTGGCGCAGCAGGGAGGCGCGCAGGGCGTCGGGGAAGTCCACGCCCATCTGCGACTCGGCCACGGCGATCGTGCGCGCCCTGACCGGGGCCCCGAGCGCGCGGTAGGTGCGGGGGGCGTTGCTCCTGAGCCAGCGTTCGATGCGCCGCCACTGGGCGTCCACGGCCCGCTTGACGTCGGGCGCGACCCTGCGCGGGTCGATCGGCCGGCGCCGGGGCGCGCAGTTGGGCGCCCGGGCGGCGGAGGCGGCGGGCGTGGGCCGCGCGGTCGCCACGGGGTCGGCCGGCGGCTCCACGGGCGTCAGGGGCTCGCCGACGGTGGGCTCCAGGGGCTCGGTCCCGGCCGGGGGCGCCTGCTGCTCGGTGACGGCGCGCATGAGGGCCTGGGCGTCGCGCTGCGCCGACGTGCCCATCAGGGCGAACGCCGGCGTGAGGGTCACGACGACCCCGATGGCCAGCCACAACAGGGCCGTCCGGGCGCCCCGCGGCCGCCGGGCGGGAGCCGGGACGGGCGGCGGCGGCTCGGCCCGCGGCAGGCGGGCCCGGCGGCGCAACCGCACCGCGAGGGCGATCAGGACGGCCGCGGTGAGAGCCTGGCGGACGAGCTTGAGCACGTCGCGCACCCTATCCCGAATCGAATCGGCTCATGTGACGCTCTAAGGTCGAACGTATGGAATTCCGACACCTCGGCCGCAGCGGTCTCATGGTCAGCGAGATCAGCTACGGCAACTGGCTCACCCACGGCTCCCAGGTCGAGGAGGACGCCGCCAAGCTGTGCGTGCAGGCGGCGCTCGACGAGGGCATCACCACCTTCGACACCGCCGACGTCTACGCGGGGACGAAAGCCGAGGAGGTGCTCGGCCGGGCGCTCAAGGGCGTCCGCAGGGAGTCGCTGGAGATCTTCACCAAGGTCTACTGGCCCACCGGCCCCGGCAAGAACGACCGCGGGCTGTCCCGCAAGCACATCACCGAGTCGATCAACGCCTCGCTGCGCCGCCTCCAGACCGACTACGTCGACCTGTACCAGGCCCACCGCTTCGACAACGAGACACCCCTTGAGGAGACCCTCAAGACGTTCGACGACCTCGTCCGCCAGGGCAAGGTGCTCTACGTCGGCGTCAGCGAGTGGACGGCCGAGCAGATCGGCCGCGCCCTGAAGATCGCCGACGAGATGGGCTTCGACCGGATCGTGTCGAACCAGCCGCAGTACTCGATGTTGTGGCGGGTCATCGAGGAGGAGGTCGTGCCGCTGAGCGAGCGCGAGGGCCTCGGCCAGATCGTCTGGTCGCCGATCGCGCAGGGCGTGCTCACCGGCAAGTACCTGCCCGGTCAGCAGCCTCCGCAGGGCTCGCGGGCGACCGACGCGAGCGGCAGCGCCATGATCGCGCGGTACATGAACGACGACGTGCTCACCCGCGTGCAGGAACTGCGGCCGATCGCCGACGACCTCGGCCTGACCATGGCCCAGCTCGCCGTGGCCTGGGTGCTGCAGAACCCGAACGTCTCCAGCGCCATCGTCGGCGCCACCCGCCCCGAGCAGGTGCGCGACAACGTCAAGGCGGCCGGCGTCAAGCTGGAGGACGACGTGCTCAAGCGCATCGACGACGTGCTCGGCACGGTCGTGGAGCGCGACCCGGCCAAGACGGTGAGCCCCGCCATCCGTCCGTGACCCGGAGAACGAGAAACCCCTTGAGCCACGATGCGCTCAAGGGGTTTCCGTTTTTTCGCGGATCACTCCGGACGCAATGACATTCCCGTGTATTCGACGCGGTCCTCGTCGAGCAGCGCCACCTGCTCGACGCCGGATTCGAGCAGCTCACGCCAGTTCTCCCCGAGCCAGGACTCCGCATCGGCCTGACTCGGGAAAACCTCTCGCGGCAAAGGGCGGTCCGTCACCTCACCACCATTTGCATCTTCATAACGCCACCGCCATGTCATGCCATACGCTCCTTCTCCGCGGGTTCGCCGGCGCCTTCCCTCCGACGGCACTGGAACCCTACTCCCGAGCTCGGAGGTCCATCGATGCTGCGCGCGGGCCGTGTTGCCGCGGCGGTCGTCCTGGGGGCGGCCGCCGTACTCCTTCTCCCCTCCTCCGCGCTCGGCTCACCCTCCTCGCGGTCCGGCGGTCCGGCGCCGGTGGCCGCCGCGGAGCCGGGGGCCGTGCGGCTGTGGGGGGTCTGGCGGAGCGACGGCACGGCGTGGCTGGCGTCCACGGCCGCGTACGAGCCGGCGGACGGCTCGGTCGTCGGGTGGCGCTTCACGGTCTCGGCCGACGGGTCGGCGGGCGAGCCGCCGGGCGGTGAGCTGCCGTCGTTCCCGGTGGTGTGCGTCCAGGACGCGGCCGGGTCGGGGCACAAGCGGGTGGCGGTCGCGGTGGACTTCGGGGACGGGGAGGGCGACGTCCCGCCCGGCGACCGGCCGCCGGCGCACCCGCTGCTGCGCTGCGTGACGGGCGCCGAGGACGCGACCGCCGCCCAGCTCCTGGCCTCCGCCGCCAGGGTCGGCGTGAACGGGCGCGGCGAGGTCGTGTCGGTCAGCGGCTACCCGTCCCAGGGCGCGGGGACCGTCCGGTCCAAGGAGACGGACGCCGCCGAGCGGGTCGCCGCGCCCGCGAGCGCGCCCGGCGGGTCTCCGGCGCTGCTGATCACGGGCGGCGCGGGGGCGCTGTTGCTGCTCGGCGGGGGCGCGGCCCTGGCCGCCCGCCGCCGCCCCGGCCGGCCCGGTCGCTCCGGTCGGTAGCCTCTGGGCGGTGAAGCTTCTTCTCTCCGGGACCGGGGGTGCCGCGGGCTGGCCGGCGGACGGGTGCCCGTGCGCCTCGTGCGCCCGGCTCCCCCAGGGCCGTCGCCGCCCCTTCGAGCTGGTCGTGGACGACGCCGCGCGGTTCCCCTTCACCGGCGGCGGCGCGTTCGGCGGCGGGCTCGGGCTGGTGACGGCCGACGGCGAGGCGGTGTTGTGCCTGCCGCCGGGCCGGGAGGCCCCCTCCGACGGTCCCGCCCGCTACGACGTCGTCGTGCTGGACCTGCTGGACCGCCCGCAGCGGCTCGGCGAGCTGCGCCGCGCCGGGCTGGCCGACGACCGGACGACCGTGGTGGCCGCGTGGCTGGACCACCGGATCAGGTCGGAGGAGGAGCTGGCCAGGCGGCTGCGGCTGTGGGGGGCGGTGGCCGTGCCGGACGGGACGGTCCTGGAGAGCGGCGGGACGGTCCGCGAGACGCCGCCACGGCGGGCGTTGCTGCTCGGCGGGTCCAGGTCGGGCAAGTCGGCCGAGGCCGAGCTGCGGCTGGCGGCCGAGCCGTCCGTCACCTATGTCGCCACCGGCGGCGACGGCGCGGCGGACGGCGAATGGGCGGCGCGGGTACGGGCGCACCGGGAACGGCGGCCCGCTCACTGGGACACGGCCGAGACGACGGACCTGGTGGCGGTCGTCGCGGCGGCGAGCACGCCCCTGCTGATCGACGGGCTGGGCACGTGGCTGGCGGCGGTGTTCGACGAGCACGGGGCCTGGGACGGCGACCGCACGCCGGTCGCCCGGCGCTGCGCGGAGCTGGTCGAGGCGTGGCGCGGCACGCCGGTGCCGCTCGTGGCGGTCTCGGACGAGGTGGGGATGGGCGTGGTGCCCGCCACGTCCGCCGGCCGGGCCTTCAGGGACGCGCTCGGCAAGCTCAACGAACGGCTCGCCGCCGAGTCCGAGTACGTCGCCCTGGTGGTCGCGGGACGTCCTCTGGAGCTGTGACCTCGCGGACCTCGCGGATCTCGGGGTCGCGGGCCGGGGCTACGGGCGCACGGCTCTGGCGTACCAGCGGCCGTCGAGGCGGTCCACGTGCAGCGGGCGGCCGAAGCACTCGGACAGCAGGTCGGGGGTGAGCACCTCCGACACCGGCCCCGCGGCCAGCAGCCGCGAGTCGCGCATGAGCAGCGCGTGCGTGGTGGTCGCGGGCACCTCCTCCAGGTGGTGGGTCACCGTGACCGTGGTCAGCACCGGGCGGGTGGCGGCCAGCTGCTCGACCGCGGTGATGAGGTCCTCGCGCGCCGGCAGGTCGAGCCCGGCGAACGGCTCGTCGAGCAGCAGCACGGCGGGCTCGGCCATGAGCGCCCTGGCCACCCTGACCCGGGCCCGCTCCCCTTGCGAGCACACCCGGAACGGGCGCTCGACCAGGTCCTTGCAGCCCAGGTCGGCCAGCAGGCGGGTGGCGCGCTCGCGCTCGTTGTCGCCGTACTTGTCCCACAGCGGGACGCTCGTGCCGGTGTGGCCGGTCAGGACCACCGTGTGGGCGGTGGCGCCCTCCTCCTCCAGCAGGTCCTCGTCGATCAGCCGCTGGCTGGCCGCGACCAGGCCGATGTGGCGGCGCAGCTCCCGCAGATCGATCCGGCCGAGCCGGTGGCCGAGCACGCTGACCGCGCCCTCGCTCGGGTGGCGCACCGCCCCGGCCAGGGAGAGCAGAGTGGTCTTGCCCGCGCCGTTGGGGCCGAGGATCACCCAGTGGTCGCCGTACGCCACCTGCCAGTCGATGCCGTCGAGCAGCGTTTTGCCGACAACCCGGACAGCTACACCTTCGAGTTCAAGCACGTGCATTCCCGCCACATTAGTCGGCCCTAGGATCGGTCGTTATGCCGCTTGCTGAGCTGACCCACGGGCTGCGCTTCGCGTTCGGCATGCTCAGCGCCGTTCCGGTGCGGGTCGACAGGGTCGATCGGGAGGTCGCCGGGCCGGCCATGGTGGCGGCCCCCGCGGTCGGGCTGGGGCTCGGCGCGGTGGCGGGCCTGGCGCTGCTGCTGCCGGGGCCGCCGCTGCTGGGCGCGGCGCTCGCGCTCGGGTTGCTGGCCGTGCTCACCCGCGGCCTGCATCTGGACGGGCTGGCCGACCTCGCCGACGGCCTGGGCAGCGGCCGGCCCGCGAACGACGCCCTCGACATCATGAAAAAATCGGACATCGGGCCGTTCGGGGTGATGACGCTGGTCATCACGCTGCTCGTCCAGGCGGCGGCGCTGACCGGGGCCGGTTACGCCGCCCTGGTGACCGCCTGCGTGGCCGGGCGGCTGGCGCTCACCTGGGCGTGCCGGGCCAGCGTGCCCGCCGCGCGGCCCGGCGGGCTCGGGGCGATGGTGGCGGGCACCGTGAGCGATCCGGCGGCGTGGCTGGCCACGACGGCCGCCCTCGCCGTGACCGCCGGGCTGGGGCTGGCGGCCGGGACGTGGGCGCCGCCGATCGCGCTGGCGGCCGGGCTCGGGGCGGCGCTGCTGCTGCTCCGGCACGCCCGGCGGCGGCTCGGTGGCATCACGGGGGACGTGCTCGGCGCGCTGGTGGAGACCGGGACGGCGGCCGCGCTGGTGGTGTGCGCGATCCTGGGCTGACCGCCGACGCAGTCGGCTGCGGGGTCAGGCGACCGGCTGCGGGGTACGCGCCGGGAGCAGGCGGACGAGGACCACGCAGAGCAGGGCGAGCGGGACCCAGCCGACCAGCCCGGTGAGCCCGGACACCGCGGTGTCGGGCGGGGCCGCGGCGTCCCCGAGCAGCAGCACGGCGGGCAGCACCGCGTTCAGCGAGCCGTGCGCGACCACGCAGGGCCACACGCTGCCCGTACGCAGGCGCAGCCAGCCGATCGCGATTCCGGCCAGCACGCAGAAGCCGATGAACTGCAACGCCGCCCACGACCCGAGGCTCGGGTAGTTGTAGCCGAGCAGGGTGAGCGGGGCGTGCCACAACCCCCAGATCGCGCCGGACACCGCCAGGCCGCCGAGCGGGCCGTACGTGGCGGACAGCCGGGGCAGCAGCCAGCCCCGCCAGCCCCACTCCTCGCCCAGCGCCGGGACCGCGTTCAGCACCGGGCCGACCAGCACGCCGATGGCGATCTGCAGGTAGAGCGCCGGGCCCGGGTCGGCCGGCGGCTGCACGCCCGCGGCCGCGAGCTGGGCCCGGTACAGGCTGAACCGGTCGAGGTCGAGCGGGAACAGCCCGACGGCGGTGCTGAGCCCGGCGCAGACGGCGATCAGCAGCGGCACGCCCAGCCAGGCGGCCAGCACGTACCGGCCGGTGCGGCCCTTGCTCTCGCCCAGCGTCAGGCCGGTCTCGGCGGCCCAGCGCCGCCAGGGCGCGCGGGACAGCGCCCACACCCCGAGCACCCCGGCGGTCGGCGTGAACATCATGACCGCGGCCAGCCCCTTGGCCGCGGGCGAGCTCAGGCCGGCGCCGAGCCAGATGGGCAGGGCCACCAGCCAGGACAGCCCGAAGGCGAGGACGAGGAAGACGGGAAGCTGTTTTCTCATGACCGTGCACGCTCCGCGACGAGGGCGTTGATGAGGGACGCGCCGCGCTCGGCGTCGTCGATGCTGATCGCCAGCCGCCCGCCGGAGCGGTAGCCGACGACCAGGCACTCGCCGCCGCGCAGCATGATGGTGGCCATGCCGGGCAGGCCGCGGAAACCCCAGCCGCCGACCTCGCTCGGCCTGCGGACCTCCGTCCAGGCCCGGTCGATCCTCGACAGCGGGATCCGGCGCGCCGGGACGCCGAGCGGCCCGAAGCCGATGACGAGCGCGTCGTCGCCGACCCGTACGGACAGCGTCGCCGTCGCCAGCCCCGCGACCAGCACGATCACGGCACCGGGCAGGGCGGAGGCCATGGTCGCCGGCGACAGGACGCCGGCCAGGCGCAGCCCGCAGAGCACGGCGATCGCCGCCGCGGCCACCAGCGTCAGCCCGACCAGCCACGGGTTGACCAGCCGGCTGACCCAGACCGTACGGCGACCGGGCCGCAGCTTCAGTGCCGGGGGCGGCTGCACGGCCTCGACCGGGTCGGGCCCGCCCCTGCCGAGGTGGCCCGCGAGCACGCCCACGCCGAGTGAGCCGACGACGACCAGCGGGACATGCCAGCCGGAAAGGCTCGCGGCCGTCCAGTCGGGCACGTCGAGGTTGGCCGACATCGTGGAGGCCTGCGTGCTGAGCACCAGGACCCCGCTGCCGAACAGCCCGCCCCACCACAGCGCCCGCCCGTTGCGGTGCCGCAGCGCCCAGCCCCGCGCGGCGACGGCCAGGAACGCGACCCACACCACGGTCCACACCGCCGCCACCGTCAGGACGTGGGCCTGGAAGGACGTCGAGCGGTCGACGCCCGCCGCACCCCAGTGGGTGGCCAGCGGCTCGGGCAGCCGGTCGCGCAGCCCCATGGGGGCCAGGACCAGGGCCGCCGTGACGGCCACGCCCCACGCCGCCGCGGGGATTCGGGGGTTCATGGCAGATCCTCCAGGATGGTGATGAGGTCCTCACGGCGGTAGCCGTGCCTCTCGGCCTCCTCCAGCAACTCCCGGGCGCGCTGCACGAGCAGCGCGCGCCCGTCGGCCTGGCCCGCGACGCTGACCCCGCGCCCCCGCCTGAACTCCAGCAGCCCCTCGTCGCGCAGGTCGCGCAGCGCGCGCAGCACGGTGTTGGGGTTGATGCCGAGCGCCCTGGCGAGGTCGCGGGCCGGCGGAAGGCGGTCACCGGGCGTGTAGGAGCCCTCGCCGATGGCGCGGCGGATGGCGCCGGCCACCTGTTCGTGGAGGGGCCGTGCGTCGTTGAGATCGAGCGCGAGCAACATGATGCTAATGACACTAGCACCATGAAACGTAATGCGCCCGACCAGCATTTGTAGGATGAACCCCTGTTTGTGAGTACGCAGAAACCGTGGATAGCATCGGTTTACGTGACCACTGTGCGGCTGAACTCAGCAGACCCAGTCTCTGTCGACACCGACGCCCTCATCGTCGGCTTCCGGCCCGGCCAGGACGGCCCCCGCCCGGCCACGGGCGCTGAGTCCCTCGACGCGGCTTTCGGCGGCAACCTCGCCACCTCCCTCAGCTCGCTCGGCTTCTCCGGCAAACCCGGAGAGCTGGCCAAGCTGCCCACGTTCGGCGCCGTCCAGGCCCCGGTGCTCGTCGCCGTCGGCCTGGGCGACTCCTCCGACCACGAGTCCCTTCGCCGCGCCGCCGGCGCCGCCGTGCGGTCGCTGGCCGGCACCGCGCGCGCCGCGCTGGCCCTGCCCTCCGACGACGACGCCCAGGCCGAGGCCGTCGCCCTGGGCGCGCTGCTCGGCGCGTACGGCTTCGACCGCTACCGCACGGGCGAGGGCCCGAAGGCGCCCGTCTCCGAGATCACCGTCCTGTCCGGCCGGGGCGAGTCCGCCGCCGAGCGGGCCGGCGTGCTGGCCGAGTCGGTCTCGCTCGTCCGCGACCTGGTCAACACGCCGCCGTCCGACCTGTGGCCGGCCAAGTTCGCCGAGATCGCCGAGCAGGAGGGCGCCAAGCACGGGCTGACCGTCGAGGTGCTCGACGAGAAGCAGCTCAAGGACGGCGGCTACGGCGGCCTGGTCGGCGTCGGCCAGGGCTCGGTCAACCCGCCGCGCCTGGTCCGCGTCGCCTACAGCCACCCCGACGCGGGCAAGACGCTGGCGTTCGTGGGCAAGGGCATCACGTTCGACTCCGGCGGCCTGTCGCTCAAGCCGTCGGCCGCCATGGACTGGATGAAGTCCGACATGGGCGGCGCGGGCGCCGTGCTCGGCGCGCTGCTCGGCATCGCCCGGCTCGGCCTGCCGGTCAACGTCGTCGGCTACCTCTGCCTGGCCGAGAACCTGCCGAGCGGCACCGCCCAGCGCCCCTCCGACGTCATCCACAGCTACAGCGGCAAGACGGTCGAGGTGCTCGACACCGACGCCGAGGGCCGCCTGGTGCTCATGGACGGCATCGCGCGCGCCGCCGAGGACGACCCCGACCTGATCGTCGACATCGCCACGCTGACCGGCGCGCAGATCGTCGCGCTCGGCTGGCGCACCGCGGGCGTCATGGCCAACGACGACGCCGTCCGTGAGCTGGTCGTCGAGGCCGCCACCGCCGCGGGCGAGGGCGCCTGGGGCATGCCACTGCCGGAGGAGCTGCGCAAGGGCCTCGACTCGCCGGTCGCCGACATCGCCAACCTCCACCCCGAGCGCTTCGGCGGCATGCTCACCGCCGCCATCTTCCTCAAGGAGTTCGTGCCCGACGGGGTGCGCTGGGCGCACATCGACATGGCCGGACCGGCCTTCAACAAGGGCGAGCCGTACGGCTACACCCCCAAGGGCGGCACCGGCGCCATCACCCGCACCCTCATCGGACTCGCAGAGCGGCACGCGAGCATCTGAAACAAATGAAAAGATGACGGCATCACGAACACCCCGACAAGGAGCCTTCCTGTGGCCTATGACATCGTCGTCCTAGGTGGCGGCAGCGGCGGTTACGCCTGCGCGCTCCGGGCGGCCGAGCTGGGCAAGTCGGTCGTCCTCATCGAAAAGGACAAGATCGGCGGCACCTGCCTCCACAGGGGATGCATCCCCACGAAGGCCCTGCTGCACTCGGCCGAGGTCGCCGACGAGACCCGCGAGAGCGCGTCCTTCGGCGTCAAGGCGAGCTTCGAGGGCATCGACGTCCAGGGCGTGCACGCGTTCAAGGACAAGATCGTCACGCGTGCCTGGAAGGGCGTCCAGGGCCTGCTCAAGGGCGCGGGCGTGACGGTGGTCGAGGGCGAGGGCCGTCTGGTGGGCCCGCGCAGCGTGCAGGTGGGCTCGGAGGTCTACGAGGGCGCCAACCTCGTGCTGGCCACCGGCTCGGCCCCCCGCACGCTGCCCGGCCTGGAGATCGACGGCGAGCGGATCATCACCAGCGAGCACACCCTGAAGATGGACCGCGTGCCGTCGTCGGTGATCGTCCTGGGCGGCGGCGTGATCGGCGTCGAGCTGGCCAGCGTCTACCGCTCCTTCGGCGCCGAGGTCACCATCGTCGAGGCGCTGCCGCACCTGCTGCCGACCGAGGAGGAGTCCAGCTCCAAGCTGCTGGAGCGGGCCTTCCGCCGCCGCGGCATCAAGTACGAGCTGGGCGTCTTCTTCGACTCCGCCAAGACCACCGAGACGGGCGTCGTCGTCACCCTGGCCAACGGCAAGACCCTCGACGCCGAGCTCCTGCTCGTCGCGGTCGGCCGCGGCGCGGTGTCGTCCGGCATGGGCTTCGAGGAGCAGGGCGTCACGGTCGAGCGCGGCGCCGTCGTGGTCGACGAGCACTGCCGGACCTCGGTCCCCGGCGTCTACGCCATCGGCGACCTGATCCCCACGCTGCAGCTGGCCCACGCCGGGTTCGCCGAGGGCATCATGGTGGCCGAGCACATCGCCGGCCTCAACCCGCCGCCGATCGACTACGCGGGCGTGCCCCGCATCACCTACTCCGACCCCGAGGTCGCCTCGGTCGGCATCACGTCGGCGCAGGCCGCCGAGCGCGGCATCGAGATCGTCGAGCAGGTCTACGACCTGGCCGGCAACCCCAAGAGCCAGATCCTCGGCACCTCCGGAGCGGTGAAGGTCATCGCCCAGAAGGACGGCCCGGTCGTCGGCGTCCACATGGTGGGCCGGCGCATCGGCGAGCTCGTCACGGAAGGCCAGCTGATCTACAACTGGGAGGCGCTGCCCGCAGAGGTCGCCCAGCTCATCCACGCACATCCGACCCAGTCCGAGGCAGTCGGTGAGGCGATGCTGGCCCTGGCCGGCAAGCCGTTGCACGTACACAACTAGTCCAGCCCTCGAGATCAGAACGCGAGAGAAGAATAACGATGCCGGTCTCCGTACAGATGCCCCAGCTCGGCGAGAGCGTGACCGAGGGCACGGTAACCCGTTGGCTGAAGAAGGAGGGCGAGCGCGTCGAGGCCGACGAGCCGCTCCTCGAGGTCTCGACCGACAAGGTCGACACCGAGATCCCGTCGCCTTCCGCGGGTGTCCTCACCAAGATCGTCGTGGCTGAGGACGAGACGGTCGAGGTCGGCGCGGAGCTCGCCATCATCGACGAGAACGCCCAGCCGGGCGCCGCCGCCCCGGCCCCGCAGGCCGCTCCCGAGCCCGAGCCGGAGCCCGAGCCCGCCCCGGCTCCCCCGGCCTCCTCCATCCCGCAGCCGGCCCCGGCCCAGCCCGCTCCCCAGCAGGCCGCCCCGGCTCCGGCTCCGCAGGCCCCGGCCCCGCAGCAGGCCGCTCCGGCTCCGGCCCCGCAGGCCCCGGCTCCGCAGCAGCCCGCCGCCGAGCCCACGCCGCTGCCGTCCTCGGGCGACAGCCCCTACGTGACGCCGCTGGTGCGCAAGCTCGCCAACGAGCACGGCGTCGACCTCGACTCGATCAACGGCACCGGCGTCGGCGGCCGCATCCGCAAGCAGGACGTGCTGGAGGCCGCCAAGTTCCAGCGCGAGCAGGCCGCCGCCCCGGCCGCGGCTCCGGCCGCCCAGCCGGCCGCCGCCGCGCCGGCCCCCGCCGCCGCCCAGGCCCCGGTCGCCGCGGCGCCCGAGCCTGTCGAGGTCGACACCACGCTGCGCGGCCGTACGGAGAAGATGACGCGGCTGCGTCAGACCATCGCCAAGCGCATGGTCGAGTCGCTGCAGACCGCGGCGCAGCTCACGTCGGTCGTCGAGGTCGACGTCACGAAGATCGCCCAGCTCCGGGCGCGGGCGAAGGACGACTTCTTCCGCCGCGAGGGCGTGAAGCTGACCTTTACCCCGTTCTTCGCGATGGCCACCGTCGAGGCGCTCAAGCAGCACCCGAAGCTCAACGCCACGATCAACAACGAGACCAACGAGGTCACGTACTTCGACGTGGAGAACCTGGGCGTCGCGGTCGACACCGAGCGCGGCCTGCTCGCGGCGGTCGTCAAGAACGCCGGCGACCTCAACCTCGCCGGCCTCGCCCGCAAGGTCACCGACCTGGCCGAGCGCACCCGCAACAACCAGGTGACGCCCGACGAGGTCACCGGCGGCACGTTCACGCTGACCAACACCGGCAGCCGTGGCGCGCTGTTCGACACGCCGATCCTCAACCAGCCGCAGGTGGGCATGCTCGGCACCGGCGCGGTCGTCAAGCGGCCCGTCGTGCTCGACACGCCCGAGGGCGAGGTCATCGCGGTGCGTTCGATGGTCTACCTGGCGCTGACCTACGACCACCGCCTGGTCGACGGCGCCGACGCCGCCCGCTTCCTGACGACGATCAAGCGTCGCCTGGAGGAGGGCCGCTTCGAGGCCCAGCTCGGGCTCGCGTAGTCATCACCCGTGAAAGGCCGGGCGGCTCCTTCGGGGGCCGCCCGGCCTTTGGCGTACTGTGGGGCCATGGCGATCATCGTGACCGGGGCGTCCGGCCTGATCGGTACGGCGCTGGTCGGGGCGCTGCGCGACGAGGGGCGGGAGGTCGTCCGCCTGGTCCGGCGGGAGCCCGCGGGGCCGGGAGAGGCCTTCTGGGACCCGTCGGCGGGGGTGATCGACCGGGCCGCGCTCGAAGGGGCCGAGGGCGTGGTGCACCTGGCCGGGGCCTCGGTGGGCGACCGGCGCTGGACCACCGCCTACAAGCGCGAGCTGGTGCGCAGCCGCGTCGAGGGCACCCGGCTGCTGGTCGACGCCCTGCGCGCGCTCGGCAGGCCGCCCGAGGTGCTGCTGTCGGCGTCCGGGGTCGACTTCTACGGCGACACGGGCAGCCGGGAGATCGACGAGAGCCAGGGCAAGGGTCGGGGGTTCCTGGCCGAGCTGTGCGAGCGCTGGGAGCGGGAGGCCGAGCGGGCCGCCGAGGCCGGGTGCCGGGTCGCGCGGTTGCGCACGGCGATGGTGCTGAGCCGGCACGGCGGGGCGCTCGGGCGCATGTTGCCGATCTTCCGCGTCGGGCTGGGCGCGCCGCTGGGGACGGGCCGGCAGTACTGGTCGTGGATCTCCTTGGACGATTGGGTGGCCGCCGCACTGCATATCCTGAAAAATCGGGATATCGAGGGTCCGGTCAATCTCGGATCCCCTTCTCCGGTCACCAACGAAGAATTCACCCGGACTCTGGGTAAATGCCTGCGTAAAGGCACGGTTCCCATGCCCGTACCGGCGTTTGCGCTGTCCATCGGGGTGGGCGAATTCGCCCGCGCGGGGCTGCTGCCGAGCCATCGTATGATCCCGCGGAAACTGCTTGACAGCGGCTATCGCTTCACGCATACCCGCCTCGACGAGGCGCTGCGCGCCGTACTGTAGGGTGCCGTTCGTCCTTCAGCACGCAGGAGATCCGACATGAGCAGGTCCGGGCAGTCGCACATTCTGGCCATCGGGGGCGGGTCGTTCCGCCAGAGCGAGCGTCACAACTTCATCGAGGCGAGCGGGTTGCTGCGCTACGGCCTCGACCTGACCGGCCAGGACCGCCCCAAGCTCGGTCTGGTCGCCACCGCCCTCGGCGACTCCTCCGACTGGCTGCTGAAGATGTACGGCGCCTTCTCCGGCTGGGACGTCGAGCTGAGCCACCTGACCGTCTTCCCCATGCCCAACGTCGAGGACGCGCGGGCCTGGGCGCTCGAACAGGACATGATCTACGTCAGCGGCGGCAGCGTGGCCAACCTGATGGCGTTGTGGCGGCTGCACGGCCTCGACGAGGTCTTCGAGGAGGCCTGGCGGGCCGGCGTGGTGCTGTCCGGGCAGAGCGCGGGCGCCCTGTGCTGGCACGTGGGCGGCAACACCGACTCCTTCGGCCCGGCGCTGCGTCCGTGGGCCGACGGGCTCGCGCTGCTGCCGTACTCGTGCGGGGTCCACTACAACGCCGAGCCGCAGCGCCGCCCGCTGCTGCAGGAGTCGGTCGCCTCCGGCGAGCTGCCCGGCGGGTACGCCGCCGACGAGGGCGTGGCCCTGCACTACGTGGGCACCGAGTTCATCCAGGCGGTCACCGTCGACCCGCGCGCCTACGCGTACCGGCTGGAGTACGACGGCTCCAACGGCGTCAAGGAGTTCAGGATCGAGCCACGCCTGTTGACCCCCTGATTACCCGGACAGGGTGAGGGAACGGCACAATAGGCTCATGCGCCCCATCCACGGGGACGATCCCCACGCGCTGGCCGTCGTCCGCCTTGGTGTGGACGTCCCCTACGAGCAAGCCTGGTCGTTGCAGCGCTGGATGCACGGCAAGCGGGTCGCCGGCGAGCTGGGCGACGCGGTCCTGATCCTGGAGCACGCGCCCGTCTACACCGCGGGCAGGCGCACCCTGCCCGGCGACCGTCCCTCCGACGGCACCCCTGTCATCGACGCCGACCGGGGCGGCCGGGTCACCTGGCACGGCCCCGGCCAGCTCGTCGCCTACCCCATCGTCGCCGTCGCCGACGTGACCCGTTACGTCTGCGCCCTTGAGGAGACGATGATCCAGGTGTGCGCCGACTTCGGCGTCACCGGCCGGCGGGTGCCGGGGCGTCCGGGGGTGTGGGCGGCCGGCGACGTCGCCCTGGGGCTGCCCGACCGGCAGCTCGGCGCGGTCGGCATCCGCGTCGCGCGCGGCGTGACGATGCACGGGTTCGCGCTCAACTGCGCCAACGACCCCAGGTGGTTCAACCGGATCACGCCGTGCGGGCTGCCCGACGCGGGGGTCTCCTCGTTGTCGGCGGAGACCGGCCGCCGGATCGTGGTCGAGGAGGTCATCCCGATCGCCGAGAAGCGGCTGGCCGAGGCGCTCGGCAAGGAGCCGTTCGACCTGCACGAGGAGGACCTGCTGCGCAGGTGACCGAATCGGCATCGAACAGCGGTTGAATCCGGATCTTTCCGGCCTACCATCGCCGGTGTGAAGCGTTCCGCCGCTCTCGTCCTCGCGCTCCTGGTCCACCTGCTCACGCTGGCCTTCCTCGCGCTGGGCGCGTGGGCCGTGCTGGCGCATCTCGACTCCCTCGTCGCGTGGCTGGTCGGTGGCGTGAGCCTGGCCGTGGGATGGGCGCTGCGGCCCCGCCTCCCCCGCCTGCCGGCCGACGCCGAGGTGCTCGACCGCGCCGCGGCCGGCGAGCTGTACTCCCTGGCCGACCGGGTGGCCGACCGGGCCCGCGTCAAGAGGCCGCGCAGGGTCGCGGTCATGGACCTGGCCACCGAGACCGTCTATGACCATGTGGGCGTGCCGCGCACGCCGGTGCTGGTCATCGGGCTGCCGTTGTGGCTGGCCCTGACGCCGCGGCAGCGGGTGGCGCTGCTGGCCACCGCGTACGCGCGAACCCCGGCCGGCGAGGAGCTGATCGTGGACGGCGCCCTGTTCACGCTGGCCGCCTGGCACGACGCGCTGCTCGGGTCGAGCGCTCCGCTGAAGATCAGGGAGGAGGCCCAGGCCGCGATCGCCCGGTCCTCGCTGGGCCCGATCGACCAGACCGGCACGACGTACGAGGCGGCGGGGGCCATCGGCCGGCTGATCGGACGGGTGCTGGGCGGGCCGGTGCTGCTGGCCGAGTACGCGCTGACGGCGCTGGCCCGCGCCGGGCACGCCCGTACCGAGGAGCGGCGGGAGGCGATCGCCCGGCGGGTGGTGTCCGAGTCCGAGCTGGACGAGCTGCGCGGCCTGGCCGCCGGCGGCTACCTGGCGCCCATCCAGGCCGCGGCGCTGCGCGGCGAGAGCGTCACCGCGATCAGGCAGGGCGCGCTGGCCCGCCACCGGCTCACCGACGACGGCGTGCTGACCTCGGCGCCGCACTCGGAGCTGCTGGGCACCGCCGGGTCCGCGCTGATCGACGAGGAGCTGCTGCGCCACTACACCAGGGCGATCCGCGGCTTCGGGCTCATCACCTGACCCTCGACCGGTCCGGTTCGGCGGCGGACGTAAGCTGGACGGGTGACCGTTGCTCCTGATGGCCGAAAGCTCCTCCGCCTGGAGGTGCGCAACGCCGAGACCCCTATCGAGCGCAAGCCCCCGTGGATCAAGACCAAGCTGAAGACGGGCCCCGAATACACCGAGCTGAAATCGCTCGTGCGCCGGGAGGGCCTGCACACGGTCTGTGAAGAGGCGGGCTGTCCCAACATCTACGAGTGCTGGGAAGACCGCGAGGCGACCTTCCTCATCGGCGGCGACCAGTGCACCCGCCGGTGCGACTTCTGCCAGATCGACACGGGCAAGCCCAAGGAATACGACCGCGACGAGCCGCGCCGGGTCGCCGAGTCCGTCCAGCAGATGGGCCTGCGCTACGCGACCGTGACCGGCGTGGCCCGCGACGACCTGCCCGACGGCGGCGCCTGGCTCTACGCCGAGACCGCGCGGCAGATCCACGCCCTGCTGCCGGGCTGCGGCGTCGAGCTGCTGGTGCCCGACTTCAACGGCAACCGCGACCAGCTGGAGGAGGTCTTCTCCAGCAAGCCCGAGGTGTTCGCCCACAACGTCGAGACGGTGCCGCGCATCTTCAAGCGCATTCGCCCCGCCTTCCGCTACGAGCGTTCGCTCGGGGTGATCACGACGGCCCGCGAGGCCGGGCTGGTCACCAAGTCCAACCTGATCCTGGGCATGGGCGAGACCCGCGAAGAGGTCGTCGAGGCGATGCGCGACCTGCACGCCGCCGGCACCGACCTGCTGACGATCACCCAATACCTGCGGCCGACGCCGCGCCACCACCCGGTGGAGCGCTGGGTCAAGCCGGAGGAGTTCGTCGAGCTGCAGGCCGAGGCCGAGGCGATCGGGTTCGCCGGGGTGCTGTCGGGGCCGCTGGTGCGCTCGTCCTACCGCGCGGGCCGGCTCTACCAGCAGGCCATCGCGGCCCGCCAGACCACCTGATCCAGGCTTGTCCCAGCTGATCCCGCTTGAGCGGAGCCCCGGGCCGTTTGCCCGGGGCTTTTCGCGTCCCTAGCATGGCAGGGCTGCCGAGGGAGGGGCGAGGCCATGGCGACCGTGATCCGCACCAGCGACCTGCCCGCGCGCAGCCGTCACGACGCCTGGCGCGGCATCGTCTGCGACACGCTCGGGCCGCTCGACCTGCGCATCGATTCCGGCGCGCCGCTGCGGGGCGAGATCGAGCTGGGGCAATTAGGCCCCGTGGGCGTGGGCCGGGTGCGCACGTCCACGCCGCACAGCGTCCACCGCACGGCGAAGTTGATCCACCGCGACAACCCCGAGCTGTACCGGGCCGTGCTGGCCGTCTCGGGCAACCCGGTGCTGCGCCAGGACGGCCGCGAGATCCGCCTGGACCAGGGCGAGTTCGCCATCTACGACTTCACCCGGCCCTACGAGGTGGCCTACGACTCGGCCGTGCAGCTGGCGGTGTTCAGCTTCCCGCACGAGCTGCTGCCGCTGCCGTACGACGATGTGGCGCGGCTGACCGCGGTGCCCGTCTCGGCGCGCGAGGGCACCGGCGCGCTGGCCGTGCCGCTGCTGCGCCGGGTCACCCAGGACTACGGCGACTACACCCCGGCCAGCGCGGCCAGGCTGGCGACGGTGGTGATGGACCTGGTCACCACGGCCCTGGCCGAGCGGGCCGAGCAGGCCGCCGCGGTGCCCGAGGACGCCCGCCGCCGCGCCCTGCTGCTGCGCGTGCGCGCCTTCATCGACCAGCGTCTGGGCTGGTCCGACCTCGACCCGGCGATGGTGGCCGAGGCGCACCACGTCTCGGTGCGTTACCTGCACCGGCTGTTCGAGTCCGAGAACACGACGGTGGCCGCCTGGATCAGGCACCGGCGGCTGGAGCGCTGCCGCGCCGACCTGCTGGGCGCCCGCCACCTGCCGGTCGGCGAGGTCGGGGCGCGGTGGGGGCTGCCCGACTCGGCGCACTTCAGCAGGCTGTTCAAGCGGGCGTACGGGCTGCCGCCGGCCGAGTTCCGGCGTGCCAACCCCGTGCGCTGATCGTCAACCGTCCTGGCACGGGGATCCAAGACGCGCGGGGTCGTGGTGAGCAGACTGAAGGTGTCGCAAAACACCTCAGATGCCAAGGAGCACGACATGCAGCTCTTCCTCAACCTCCCGGTCAAGGACCTGGACCGGTCGCAGAAGTTCTTCACCGAGCTCGGCTTCACGATGTACGGCATGGCCGAGGGCATGGCCTCGATGCTCGTCAACGAGCAGACGCAGGTCATGCTGCTCACCGAGCCGACGTTCGCCACGTACGTCACCAAGGAGATCGCCGACGCCGCCACCAGCACCGAGGCCATCCTGGTGCTGGGCATGGAGAACCCGGCCCAGGTGGACGAGCTGGTGGACAAGGCGCTCGCGCTCGGCGCCACCCCGGCCGGCGTGCCGCAGGAGGCCGGGTTCCGCTACCAGCGCGGCTTCGCCGACCTCGACGGGCACCACTGGGAGGCCCTCTGCCTGGTCCAGCCCGCGTGAACGGCCGGGCCACCTCGGCGGACGGCACCGTGCTGGCCTTCGACAGCTACGGCGCCGGGCCCGCGGTCGTGCTGGTCAACGGCGCGTTCGGCGACCGGTCGCACCCCACGCTGGCGGGCGTGGCCGCCGCGCTGGCGCCCTGGTTCACGGTCGTCGACTACGACCGCAGGGGCCGGGGCGGCAGCGGCGACACCCGGCCGTACGCGGTCGAGCGGGAGATCGAGGACCTGGCGGCGGTGATCGGCGCGGCGGGCGGGACGGCCATGGTGTTCGGGGGCTCGTCCGGCGCGGCGCTCGTGCTGGAGGCCGCCGCCCGGGGTCTCGGCATCACCAGGGTGGCGGTGTGGGAGCCGCCGTACCACGTGGACGACGACGCTCCCCCGCTGCCGGACGACTTCGCCGCGCAGCTCGACGCGCTGGTCGACGCGGACCGCTGGGAGGAGGCGGTCGAGCGGTTCATGGTGGAGGCGGCCGAGGTGCCGGTCGAGGCCGTGGCCGCGATGCGGGCCGACGCGTCGTGGGCGCACCTCAAGGGCGTGGCCCGCACGCTGGCCTACGAGGCCGCCGTCCTCGGGCCGGGCTGCCGGCTGCCGGCCGCCACGCTGGCCGCGATCGCGCAGCCGCTGCTGGTGCTGAGCGGGGAGCGGAGCCCCCGGTGGATGGCGGGCGCGGCGCTGGCGGTCGCGGCGGGCGTGCCGGGGGCGCGGCACCGGGTGCTGGAGGAGCAGTCCCACGCCGTGACGCCGGAGGCGCTGGTGCCCGAATTGCTGGAGTTCTTCGCCCGGTGACAGGCTTTGCGTAACGTAAAGGTCACAAACCTATCGAGTGCTCGGTTTTCTGGTGAACACTGATGCCGTGGAACTCGACGAACTGATCGCCCGGCTCGACCTCGCCACCAAGATCCGCCTGCTCACCGGGGCCGGCATGTGGTCCCTTCCGCCGATCCCCGAGATCGGGCTCGACCGGCTCGTGATGAGCGACGGCCCGATCGGCGTCCGCGGCGAGCAGTGGACCTCCGCGGACCCGTCGATCGCGCTGCCCAGCCCGACCGCGCTGGCCGCCACCTGGGACGTGGAGCTCGTCCGGCGGGCCGGCGCGCTGCTGGCCCAGGAGGCCCGGCGCAAGGGCGTGCACGTGCTGCTCGCGCCCACGATCAACCTGCACCGCTCCCCGCTCGGCGGCCGGCACTTCGAGTGCTTCTCGGAGGACCCGTACCTGACCGGCGAGATCGGCGCGGCCTACGTCGGGGGCGTGCAGGAGGGCGGTGTGGCCACCACGCCCAAGCACTTCGTGGCCAACGACTTCGAGACCGACCGCTTCACCGTGGACGTGCGGGTCGACGAGAAGACGCTGCGCGAGGTCTACCTGCGGCCGTTCGAGCGGGTGGTGCGGGCCGGCGCGTGGGGGCTGATGACGGCCTACAACTCGGTCGACGGCACCACCATGACCGAGCACTCCGCCCTGGTCAACGGCGTGCTGAAGGACGAGTGGGGGTTCGACGGGCTCGTCGTGTCCGACTGGACGGCCGTGCGCAGCACCGAGGCCGCCGCCCTGGGCGGCACCGACGTGGCCATGCCCGGCCCGTTCGGCCCGTGGGGTGACAAGCTGGAGGCCGCCGTCCGGGAGGGGCGGGTGCCCGAGTCGGTCGTCGACGACAAGGTCCGGCGCGTGCTGCGGCTGGCCCGGCGCACGGGCGCGCTCGGCGGTGGGGACCGCCCCGCCCCCGCCGTCATCGACGGCGTCGCGCTGGCCCGCGAGGTGGCCGCGCGCGGGTTCACCCTGCTCACCAACGACGGCGTGCTGCCGCTGCGGGACGTGCGCACGCTCGCGCTCATCGGCTCGGCCGCCGGTGAGGCCCGGGTCATGGGCGGCGGCAGCGCCCAGGTCTTCCCCGACCGGATCGTCTCCCCGCTGGCCGGGCTGAGCGCGCTGGAGGGCGTCGAGGTCCGCCACGCCGTCGGGACCGATCCGCGGATCCGCCTGGCGCCGCTGGCCTGCCCGGTCGTGGCGCAGTTCCTCGACGCGGGCGGCGGCCTGCTGGCCGAGCATCCGCTGGCGGCGGCCGAGGCGCGCTGGGTCGGCCAGTTGCCGCCGGACGTGGACGGCGAGCGGCTCGGGGCCGTGCGGCTGCGGGCGGCGTACACGCCGGACAGGTCGGGCCGGCACGAGTTGTCGGTGGCGGGCGTGGGCGCCTTCACCGTCACGGTGAACGGCGAGACCGTCTTCGACGCGGCGATCGAGCCGGAAGGCGGCGACCCGGCGGCCGCGTTCCTGTCGCCGCCGGAGCGGCGCTTCGCCGTCGAGATGACCGCGGGCGAGCCGTACGAGCTGGGCGTGACGCATCCGGCGGGGGCCTTCGGGGGCATGGCGTTCGTGGCGTACACGCTGGGCCACGCCGACCCGGCGCCGGGGCCGGACGAGCTGATCGCCGAGGCCGTGCGGGTGGCGGCGGACAGCGACGTGGCGGTGGTCGTGGCCTCGACCACGCCGGAGGTCGAGAGCGAGGGCTTCGACCGCGAGACCCTGGCGCTCCCCGGCCGCCAGGACGAGCTGATCCGCGCCGTGGCCGCGGCCAACCCGCGCACGGTGGTCGTGGTCAACGCGGGATCACCGGTGGAGATGCCGTGGGCGGGGGAGGTCGCGGCCGTGCTGCTGACCTGGTTCCCCGGGCAGGAGGCCGGGGCCGCGCTGGCCGACGTGCTGTCGGGCCGCGCCGAGCCCGGCGGCCGCCTGCCCACCACGTGGCCCGCGACGCTCGCGGACGCCCCCGTCACGGACGTCACCCCCGTGGACGGCGCTGTGGCCTACGACGAGGGCACGTACATCGGGTACCGGGCCTGGGAGCGGGCGGGGCGGGTTCCGGCGTTCTGGTTCGGCCACGGGCTCGGCTACACGACGTGGAGCTACGACTCCATCGCCGCCGAGGGCGCCACCGTGACCGTCGCGCTGACCAACACCGGCGACCGCTTCGGCCGCGAGGTCGTCCAGATCTACGTCTGTCAGGGCGCCGAGCGCCGTCTGGCCGGGTTCGACGTGGTCGAGGCCGAGCCGGGAGAGACCGTGATCACGACCGTCTTCCTGCCCGAACGCGCCTTCCAGGTGTGGGAGGACGGCTGGCGCACGATCGAGGGCGAGTACACGCTCCAGGCGTCCCACCACGTCGCGGACCCGAGGCTGTCGATCACGGTGAAGATCTAGCGACAAAGGCCAGTCGCGTTTTCCATAGTGCACCAGTTGGTTTGTATCCTTCTGAGCATGGCAAAGTCCGAGGATCCAGAGAAGCCGGGGCGCATCAAGCAGCTCCGCATGATCGCGCAGATCATCAAGCAGGCCAATCCCAAGGGGATGCCGATCGTCTTCCTCTCGGCGGTGGGCACGCTGGCTGTGGTCGTCGTGATCGGCCTGGTCACGGACTACCTGTGGTATTCGGTGTTCATCGGCGTCCTGGCCGCGCTCACCGTCGGGCTGGTCGTCTTCGGCCAGCTCGCCCAGAAGGCCCAGTACTCGATCCTGCACGGCCAGACCGGCGCCGCCGCCGCGGTCCTGCAGGGCATGCGGGGCAACTGGCAGGTCACCCCGGCCATCGCCGTCAACCGTGACCAGGACCTGGTCCACCTCGTCGTCGGCTTCCCGGGGGTCGTGCTGGTCTCCGAGGGGCCGGGCAACCGGGTGGCCAGGATGCTCGCGGCCGAGAAGAAGCGGGTCGCGCGCGTGGTGCTGGGCGTCGAGATCTACGACATCCAGTGCGGCGACGGCGAGGGCCAGGTGCCGATCGCCAAGCTCCAGCGGCACATCATGAAGCTGCCGCGCAACCTGAAGAAGCCCTCGGTCAACGAGGTCAAGGACCGGCTGCGCTCGCTGCCGAAGAACCTGCCGATGCCGAAGGGCCCGATGCCCAAGGGGGCCCGCATGCCGCGCGGCCCGAAGATGCGCTAGTGCCGTCGGTCTCCTCGCGGGCCAACCGCCACTGGTGGGACGGCAACGCCGACGACTACCAGGTCGAGCACGGCGACTTCCTGCGGGACACCGGGTTCGTCTGGTGCCCCGAGGGCGTCGACGAGGCCGAGGCGCACCTCCTGGGCGAGGTGCGCGGCCGGCGGGTGCTGGAGATCGGCTGCGGCGCGGCGCAGTGCGCGCGGTGGCTGGTGACGCAGGGGGCCCGGGTGGCCGCCTTCGACATCTCCCACCGGCAGTTGCGCCACTCCCAGCGCATCGACCTCGACACCGGCCTGCGCGTCCCCGTCGCGCAGGCCGACGCCGAGTCGCTGCCGTACGCGTCCGGCGCCTTCGACCTGGCCTGCTCGGCGTACGGGGCGCTGCCGTTCGTGGCCGACCCGCTGGCGGTCTTCCGCGAGGTGCGCAGGGTGCTGCGGCCGGGCGGCCGGTTCGTGTTCTCGGTGAGCCACCCGATCCGGTGGGCCTTCCCCGACGATCCCGGCCCGCGCGGGCTCACCTCCGACCGCTCCTACTTCGACCGCTCGCCCTACGTCGAGCGGGACGACGACGGCACCCCCTCCTACGTCGAGCACCACCGCACGATGGGCGACTGGATCGGCCTGCTGGCCGCCTCCGGGCTGACCCTCACCGGCCTGCTGGAGCCGGAGTGGCCGCGGGGGCACGAGCGCGCGTGGGGCGGCTGGAGCCCGCTGCGCGGCCGGCACATCCCCGGCACGGCCATCTTCACCTGCGCGAATACCTAGCCGCCAGCGCGGCGAAGACCTCCTTGGGCTCCCAGCGGGTCTCGTCGAGCATCCTGACCACGCCGTAGGAGCCGAGGTCGTCGGCGCCCCGCCGGTGGTAGGCGGCGAAGGTGAACCAGAACGCGGCCTCCAGGCCCTCGGCCTCGAAGACGTCGAGCAGCTCGTCGAGGTAGCGGACCTGCTCCCCCTCGTCGGGCACGGCCCCCTCGGGCACCACGTACGCCGAGCCGCCCCGCTCCCCCGCGCCCTTGTAGGCGCAGGTGCCGAACTCGGTGACGGCCACCGGCTTGCCGTGGGCGAAGTGGGCCCGCAGCTCCGCCGGGAAGTCCGCGGCGTTGTATGCGGCGCGGTAGGCGTCGACGCCGACGATGTCGAAGGGCGTCCAGTCGACCAGCTCCCAGGGGCCCGACGCGTACGTGAGCCGGCCGCCGAACCGGGCCCTGACCGCCGCGGCGGCCTCGGCCAGGAAGGCGTTGAAGCGGGGCGCGACGTCGGCGGCCGTCGACTCCCACCAGGCGAGGTCGGCCGTCGACATGGCCGCCAGGCGCTCGCCGTACGTGGCGCCGGGGATGAAACCGTGGCAGAACGCGCTGGACTCGCACCCGGCGACCAGCACCAC
This sequence comes from Nonomuraea sp. NPDC005730, assembly GCF_040630865.1. NCBI lineage: Bacteria > Bacillati > Actinomycetota > Actinomycetes > Streptosporangiales > Streptosporangiaceae > Nonomuraea > Nonomuraea sp. NPDC005730. The sequence continues at coordinate 73,154 of NZ_JBEXYK010000003.1, read as the reverse complement.
CCCGGCGCCGGCGCGGCGCAGGGACTCGGCGCGGGCGGCGCAGTCGGCGTAGAGGGCGACGGCCTGCTCGGGGGTGGCGTCCACGGGGAAGGGCGCGAACCACACCTCCAGACCGGCCGCGGCCGCCCGCTCGGCCGCGACGGAGAGCCGGTCGGGATCGCCGCCGGAGACGCGGACGGCCGTGCAGTGGAGCTCGTCGGCGATCACCCGCATCTCGCGGGCGACGACGTCGGGGTCGAAGGTCCGGCGGGTGAGCTGCGGCCCGTTCAGAAACCCAGTGTCGTAGTTAATCCCTTTTTTCACTGTTTTCCCCCTTTATAGATGAAAAGCCGTTTTCGAGGAGGTCGAAGGCCGTCTCGACGTCGTCCGCCAGCAGCCGGCCCGCCTCCTCCAGCGAGCCCCCCGAGGCGAGCCGGTGGAAGAACGTCTCCTGCAGCGTGGTGATCGCGGCGGTGATCTGGGCCGCCATGAGCTGGGCGGTCAGGTCGCCCGCGGGCGCGCCCACGGCCTCGGCCAGCGCCGCGGCCAGCGCGTGCCGCTCCCCCGCGTGGGTCTGCTGGACGGCCGCCAGCAGCGCCGGGGCGGCCGCGATCACCCGGACGCGGGTCAGCAGCCCCTCCACGTCCACCTCCCGCGCGCCCCGGGCGGCCATCGACCGGTAGTGCTCGCGCAGCGCGCCGAGCGGCGAGGCACCCGGCGCGCGGCCCGCCACGATGGCGGCCGTGTCCTCCGCGACGCCGTCGAGGGCCAGGCACTCCTTGCTGGGGAAGTACGCGAACAGCGTGACCTTCGCGACCCCGGCCGCCTCGGCGATCTCGTTGACCGTCACCGCGTCGTAGCCGCGCTCGGCGAACAGCCGCAGAGCCGTCTCCGCGATGCGCCGCCGCGTCTGCTCCTTCTTGCGCTCCCTGAGCCCCGCCATCATGGGGCCACAATAACCGTACCGGGTAAGAATTCAAACTCGGTACGGAATTTATTCCGCGGTGCTCATCGGCGCGCGGGCGGCCAGACCGGCGGTGGCGGCGAGCATGGCGGCGCTGAGCGCGAAGACGCCGAGCACGCCGGTCGCCCCCGCCACCACGCCCGCCAGAGCGGGCACCAGCACCTGTCCCAGACGGTTGCCGGTCAGGCGCAGCGCGAGCGCCGTGCCGCGCTCTCCCGCCCGCGCGCGACCGGCCACCCACGACAGCGTCAGCGGCTGGCCCAGCCCCAGCGCGAACCCCATCAGCGCGACGACCGGCACCGCGGCGGCCGTACCGCACAGCGGCAGCGCGGCGACCGTGACTGCGGCGGCGACGGTGCTGGTCACCAGGACGGCGCGGCGGCCGTACCGCAGGACCAGGCGTTCCATGGCGAGCCTGCTCGCCATGGTGGTGGCGGCCCGCAGCGCCAGCAGCGCGCCGACCGCGACCACCCCGGCGCCGCGGCTCTGCCCCCAGGCCGGCAGGTACGCCAGCACCAGGTCGATCGTGGACACGGTGGCCAGGCTCGTGACCAGGGCCTGCCACATGCCCTCCTGGCCGAGCGTGCCCCGCAGCGGGAAACGCCGGACGGCGGCCCGCGACCGCGCCGGGCCCGGCCCGTCGGTCCACAGGCTCGCCAGCCCCGCCACCAGCCCGAACCCGGCCGCCACGACGAGGGCGGGCCCGACGCCGGCAGCGCCGCCTGCGTTGCCGCTGGTGGCGAGCGTGCCGCCCGCCACCAGGGCAGCGGCGGACGGCCCGGCGAGCTGGCCGAGCGAGGTGAACACGGTGAAGCGCGCGTAGGCGCGGTCATGGCCCCCGGCGGCCACCCGGTTGGCGATGACGGCCTGCTGGGCGACGACGGACAGCAGGTGCCCGAGCCCGAACAGCGCGTTGAGCAGCACCAGCGCCCACAACGAGCGGGCCACGGCCAGGGCCAGGGCGCTGCCGGTGATCAGCGCGGCGCCCAGCAGGGCCGCGCCGCGCTCGCCGGAGGCGTCCACCCAGCGGCCCACGGAGACGGCCGCGAAGAGCGGGAGCACCGAGAACCCGGCGGTGATGAGCCCGATGCCGAGGTTGCCCGCACCGATCTCGATGGCCAGGTAGCTCACCATCGGACGGGCCGCGAACGTCGCCGCCTGCACGCACACCGCCGCCACCATGAGCGGGCCGAACCAGCGGCCCGCCCCGGCCCGGCCGGTCGTCACATCCGGACGACCATGGTGTTGGACACCCGGTCGTGCACCCCGCGGTGGTCACGGTCCCAGATCAGCGCCGGCAGGGCCAGGCCGAGCAGGACGGTGCGCACCAGCACGGGCAGCAGGCGCGGGGCGCCGCCGTCCATGGCGGCGACGCGGATACCGGCGAGCCGGTGGCCGAACGTCTGGCCCATGAAGCCGACGAGCAGCAGGTACTGGAGCGCGAACACCGCCACGGGCGCCCACGGGGACTCGGCCGGGTTCATCCTGAGCAGCAGCTGCACGACGACCCAGGTGCAGATCATCCAGTCGATCACGAGCGCGGCGATCCTGCGCCCCCACCCGGCGACCGATCCGCTGCCCTCCTCGGGCAGGCCGAGACGCTCACCCGGGTATCCGAGGTCGACCCCGGCGGACCGGATGCCGCCCAGCCAGGTCTGCGTCCACCGAGGCTCGTTGCTGCTCATGCCGTCAACGGTATCCGGCCCCCGGGCCGGTCGGCATCGTGACCCAACCGCGCTCTGCCCTCGCCATCATGGTCGCCATGCCACACGGGGATGACCTTGACGCGCGCTTCAACGAGGTGGTCGCGCAGATCGACGAGGGCGAGCGCCGCAGGATGCGCTCGTCCGCCGCCAAGGGGGCCAGGGAAGGTGTGCCGCGGCAACGCGCGCCACGCCCGCCGCGGCGGGACCGCTCACCCGCCGGCCACATGCCGGTCGATCATCGTCCGCGCCGGCTCGGGCGCATGCCGGTCGCGCTGATCGCGTTGTGCGCGATCGTGGGCGCCGCGGGGGTCGTGGTCACCTACCGTCCCGACCTGCTCGGCGCGAATCCGGGCCTGGAGGCCCTGTCCGTGCCCGCGAACCCCGTGGACGTGGACGGCCCCTTCGCCGGCTCGCCCGCCGAGCACTACGCCGACGGCGCCGCGGGGCTCGTGATGCCGGCGGCGAAGGCGCTGGGCGGCCTGTCGAAGGCGGACGTGGCCAAGGGCCTGGAACGCACCCGCGCCCTGCTGGCGGCCGCCCTGCTCGACCGCAGGACGCTGCTGGGCGGCCGGCCCGCGGCGTTCGCCGGGCTGCTCGACCCCGACCAGCGCGACCGGTTCTACGAGGAGCTCGGCGGCAAGAAGTACGACAGCCGCCAGATGGTCAACAGCTTCGCCCCCCGCAGCGCCGAGCTCGCCACCGACGTGATCAAGATCAACGGCACCGCCCGCCTCGGCACCTTCCGGGAGGACGGGCGGCACGGCGTCAAGGTCGAGGTGAACTACCTGGCCGTCTACGCCGTGCGCCGCCCCGGCGTGCCGGCCACCACCATGCGGCTGGTCTCGCAGCTCACCGGCGAGGTGCAGCTCTACCGCTCGGAAGGCAAGCCGGCCGTGTACGTGGACTGGGGCATGAGCAGCACCCCGGCCGATTGCGACATCGACGACGGGTTCGTCCACCCCGTCTACGAGGACGACGCGCCCGGTACGGTCGCGCCGACGGGCCCGGCCCACGACCCCTACGACCTGGACGACCGGCCGGTTTTCGACGGAGGCTGCGACACGTCCCAGGGGACGTGACCCTGCGTAACACATGCGAAACAATCGAGACACCGTACGGAAACGGCCGCGACCTAGCGTCGGCATGATGGCCAGTCCCTCAGGGAGGTTCGAGAGTGTTCAACTCCGCCGACGACGTCCTGAAGTTCATCAGTGACGAAGGGGTGCAGTTCGTCGATGTCAGGTTCACCGACCTGCCGGGGACGACGCACCACTTCACCTTCCCGGTCGAGAACTTCGGCGCGAACGTCTTCACCGACGGGCTCATGTTCGACGGCTCGTCCATCCGCGGCTTCCAGGCGATCCACGAGTCGGACATGCTGCTGCTGCCCGACCCGTCCAGCGCGGTGCTCGACCCGTTCCGCCAGCACAAGACGCTCAACCTCAACTTCTTCGTGCACGACCCGCTGACCGGCGAGGCCTACAGCCGCGACCCGCGCAACGTGGCGCGCAAGGCAGAGGAATACCTCAAGGGCACCGGCATCGCCGACACCGCCTACTTCGGCCCCGAGGCCGAGTTCTACATCTTCGACGACGTGCGCTTCGAGACGAAGGCGAACGCCGGCTACTACTACATCGACTCCATCGAGGGCGCCTGGAACACCGGCAAGCGGGCCGAGGGCGGCAACCTGGGCTACAAGCCGCGCTACAAGGGCGGCTACTTCCCGGTCCCGCCGATGGACCACTTCACCGACCTGCGCTCGGAGATGGTGCGCAACCTCATCGAGTGCGGCATCGACGTCGAGATGCAGCACCACGAGGTCGGCACGGCGGGCCAGGCGGAGATCGACTTCAGGTTCGGCACGCTGCTCAAGACGGCCGACAACCTGATGCTCTACAAGTACGTCATCAAGAGCACCGCCCTGGAGTACGGCCACACCGTCACGTTCATGCCCAAGCCGATCTTCGGTGACAACGGCTCCGGCATGCACTGCCACCAGTCGCTGTGGAAGGACGGCTCGCCGCTGTTCTACGACGAGGTCGGCTACGCGGGCCTGTCCGACACCGCCCGCTACTACATCGGCGGCCTGCTGCGGCACGCGCCGTCGCTGCTGGCCTTCACCAACCCGACGGTCAACTCCTACCACCGCCTGGTCCCGGGCTACGAGGCCCCGGTCAACCTGGTCTACTCCCAGCGCAACCGCTCGGCCTGCGTGCGCATCCCGATCACGGGGTCCAACCCGAAGGCCAAGCGCATCGAGTTCCGCGTGCCCGACCCGTCGTGCAACCCGTACTTCGCCTTCTCGGCGATGCTGATGGCGGGGCTCGACGGCATCCGCAACAAGATCGAGCCGCCGGAGCCGGTCGACAAGGACCTCTACGAGCTGCCGCCGGAGGAGGCCCGCCAGGTGCCGCAGGTGCCGGGCTCGCTGCCCGAGGTGCTCGACGCGCTGGAGGCCGACCACGACTACCTGCTCGAAGGCGGCGTGTTCACGCCCGACCTGATCGAGACGTGGGTGTCGTACAAGCGGGAGAACGAGGTCGACCCGATCCGCCTGCGGCCGCACCCGCACGAGTTCGAGCTGTACTACGACGTGTGACCGGGGCCGCGCGGTGACCTGCATGTTCATCGCGCGGTTCGGCCTGGTTCCGCCTCAGTTCCGTCCGCGCGGCGAGCACCGCGTCAATCGCGGCGCGCGTCGACCCAGTGCCGCAAGTCGTGGAAGCGGAAGCCCGTGGGAAGGTCCTGCACCTTGTCACGGGCCTTCCGCATTGCACGCTCAAGCTTCCGAGGGCCGACCTGCGCGCCATTGTCGTCGGCCGGGAAAGTCTCTCCGCTGTGGCCGGCCTGGACGTGAGCCGACAGCTCATCCGTCATGCACGTCCTCTGCCGTACCGTCACCGCCTGGCCCTCGCAGACGGCGAAGTTGCCGACGTGGCCTGCGCTCGCTCAGGGACCCGCGCGGCCACCAGCGTCTCGAAGGTGTAGGGCCGCAGGCCATCGGTACGGCCGGCGAAGTACCGCTGCTGGAGGTCTGCATGTGCAGGGTGGTCCACGACCTTCAGCCCGCACCGGCTGATCAGCCTCTCGATCTCGGATACCGGCCAGCCAGGCTGAAGAGGCTCGCCGACAGAAGCCGCGATCGGCGTGTAGATACGGGCGAATTCCGTCCCCGCGTCGTCGAGCGCACAGTCCTCGGCCCGGTAGGAGAACACCACCTCAGACCCGGGAGCAGCCGCCGCGATCGTGCGCAACGTCGACTCGATCGCCTGTGCCGTCAGATAGGGGGCGACGCCCGTCCAGCAGAACATCGCCGGCTGCGCCCAGTCGAACCCAGCCGGGCCCAGAGCATCCTGAACCGGTCCGGCCTCGAAATCAACCGGCACGAATACCTGCGAGTCGCTGAGCGGCAGGCCGAGCTCCCTGACCCGCTCGAGCTTCCAGGCCTGGGAGGCAGGGTGATCAACCTCGAACACCGTCAGCGAGCCGAGCAGATCCGGCCGCCGCCACGCGAACGAGTCAAGCCCCGCGCCAAGAATCACGTACTGCGTGAAGGCGCCAGCAGCCAGCCGGTCCTCGGCGTACCGGCTGCGGGTGCAGACAGCCGCACGGGACTCGCTGCGGACCGGGCCGGGGAACAGCGGATCGAACTGGTCTCGCAGCTGCTGCCATACCGGGCCGACAAGCACCAGGGCCAGCACATCGTCCAGTACCCACGGCGACGCCGTCTCCAGGCGAAACAATCCACGCGACACGGCCGCGAACATCGCCGTCCTGCTCGGCGCGCTTTCCATACATTCCTCCTCGCCGGCCAGAACCCAGCATGCCGGCCACGCCCGGCCACTCCGCGCACTTCACAGGATGCGTCCGAAGCGCCCTGACGGCCATAGCCGGATCGCCTGGCAGCCACGATCTGCCCGCCATCGGGATCCGCCAAAACGGCCAGGCACGCCAGCATCACAGCCGCCTGCACGCCACCACGCCCGTCGCTCACTCCCCCGGGACGGAGCCGCCGCGCCCTTCGGGCCGGTCGATCGTCCTCCCCAGGAAGGTCGCCTGGGGGACCTCTCCGCCGCCGACGACGAGGCTGCGCCGGGCGGCCCCGTAGTACGCGTCCCGCGCCTCGTCGACCCGGCGGACCGCCGGACCCCACGACTCCCAGTCGTCGGTGACGCCGCGGGTGAAGTCGTTCAGACGCTCGATCGTCCCGCGCCACGCGCGGGCCGCTTCCACGGTGGCCGCGTCGCCCAGGAGCAGGACGCCCTCCCAGGTCCTGGTCCGGCGGTCCTCCGCCGCAGCGTAGAGCCGGCCGACCTCCTCGTCGTCGATCGGCTCGCTGCGCGCTCCCGGCCGCCTCCTCGCGGTCGCCCTGTGCGCCAGGACCGACAGGTCCTTGAGCGTGCCGGCGTACTGCATGTAGGCGTCGAGACGCTGGGCGTCCCATCGCGTCCGCATCTCCCGGTTCCATCGAGCCCTGTCGGCCGCTCGGGTCGTGGCCAGCGTCGCCAGGGCGCCGACGACGACGCCCAGCAGCGCGGGCAACTGGGCAAGCAGCTGGCTCATGGGGAGAGCGTGGCACCCGTTCCGCTCCCCCGCAACGGCCGCTTGCGAGGGATCTGGCGGGCTTCGCCGAACGCGGTTACCTTGATCCCAGATCACGCAACCGGCCATCGGCCGAACGCGCCCGAAGGATCTGGAGGACCGTCATGAGGATCAGACGAGGGCTGTTAGCCGCGGTGCTGGCCGCCGGCGCGCTCTGTCTCGGTTCGACCCCGGCTCACGCCATTCCGCCGCCGCCGCCCGGCGGCGACCTCCTCGTCGTCTTCGCCTACTTCAACGGCGACCAGCTCGTCGGCCAGCGCTGGTTCGGCTGCAGCCAGCCCGCCGGCGAGTGGGGCATCCTGTCGGGCACCCAGAAGGTCTACTTCACCCCCTGCTGAGCCGCGAGCGGGGACCGCCCCGTGGTCAGAAGTCGAAGCGGGGCGCCGACGCGGTGAGGATCTCCGACTTCGGCGACACCGGCCACAGGGCGGTCAGCTCGTCGTAGAGGGCCGTGGCCAGGCGTTCGACGTCCGCGCGGGCCGTCTCGTGCAGGGCCTCGGCCACGATGAGCACGTCGGTGGTGGTGTCGCGGACCGCCGACAGGCCGCTCTGCCGGTTGGTCCAGCGGCGCGCGTGCGCCCGGCCGTCCGCGTCGGCGAAGATCACTTCTCCGGCGGCCGGGTGCTCCGTCTCGCCGGAGAAGGTCAGGTACGTCTCCTCGCCCGAGGCGTACCGCACCTCGACGAAGCCGGAGACGCGGGAGACGTCGAACACCGCCACCGGCACGGCGAAGGCGATCGAGACCGCGTTGCACAGGTCGATCAGGGGATGCAGGCGCGGCAGTGCGCCCTCCTTCCTGAAGCGGCGTAGCAGCGACTCCGAGGCGCACCGGTACTGCGTCGGCTTGAGCCCCATCCGGGTGAACGCCCGCCGCCACGCCTGGATCTCGGGCAGCTCGCTCTCGGGGGCGGCCCGCCGGGCGGCCAGGTCGCAGTAGCGGGCCACCTGGTCGTCGACGCGGGCGGCGGCGTCGACGCCCGCCACGCGGAGCGCGAAGGGCACCAGGTCGGGGAAGTCCCGCCAGATGTCCGCGGAATGCTGGAAACGCACTGTCACCTCGCCGGTCGTCTCTCTCGTGCGCCTCACGATACTGCGGCGGCCTCCTGGCGTCCCCGCGCGGCCTGCCGGGCGCGCGCGGCGGCCAGGGCGTAGCAGCCGAACGTCACCGCCGTCAGGACGGCCGCGGCGAGCAGGGGCCGCCCGACGACGCCCAGCACCGCCACGCCGAGGGTGGCGCCGACCTGGCGGGAGGCGTTCAGCACGCCGCCCGCGGTGCCCGCCGTGCCCGCGGGGGCGGCGTTCACCATGCCCGCCATCAGCGCCGGGAACACGAACGACAGCCCGAACCCCATGACCACCAGCCAGGGCGCCAGCACGTCGGTGAACGCCACCCCCGCCAGCCCGGTCGCCAGGAGGGCGAGACCGCCCAGGATCGGCGGACGGGGGCCGTAGCGGGCCACCAGGCGGCCGGTGAGCAGCGGGTTCACCGTCATGGGCAGCGTGAGCGGCAGGAAGGCGAGCCCGGCGGCGACCGGGGACAGGTGGCGGGTGTCCTGGAGGAGGAGGGTGAGCACGAACAGCGCGCCGGAGAAGGCGAAGTTGGCGACCGTCCCGGCCAGCAGCTCCGGCCAGGTGGCGGCGAGCAGGCCGCCGGGCAGGGCGGGGGCGTGGCTGCGGCGCTCCACCAGCACCAGCGCCACCAGGGTGGCCACGGCCAGCGCGGCGGCGAGCGCGGAGGTGTCGATCAGGGCCTCGGCGACCAGGCCGAGCAGCACGCAGGCCAGGGCCTGGACCTGCCAGTCGATGCGCCGAGAGCCGCGCGGGGAGGCGACGTTCCGCATGATCAGCAGGCTGGCCACGGCGAAGGGCACGTTGACCAGGAAGACGGCGCGCCAGCCGGACAGGCCGACCAGGAGGCCGCCGAGCAGGGGGCCGGCGGCCAGCGCCGAGCCGGTGAGTGCCGCCCACAGGCCGGTGGCGCGGGCGCGGGCGGCGGGCGCCGGGAACATCTCGGCGAGCAGCCCGAGCGAGCCGCCCGTGCACAGCGCCGCGGCCACGCCCAGCAGCGCGCGCAGCGCGATCAGCACGCCGAGGTCCGGCGCCGCCGCGCTGAGCAGCGACAGCGCGCCGAACAACGCCACCCCGGCCGTGAAGACGCGGGCCGCGCCGAACCGGTCGGCCACGGCGCCGGCGGTGAGCAGCGACGCGGCGAAGGCGACGGTGTAGGCGTTGACCGCCCACTGCTGCCCGGCCAGCGAGCCGCCGAGGGAGGCACGCAGGTCCGGCAGTGCGATCGTCAGCACGGTCGTGTCGAGGATCACCAGGAAGTAGGCGAGGGAGAAACCGAACATTCGCATGCCCACAGCCTGCTCAAACGCCGCTTTTCCCCTCAACAGGCGTCGCCGTACGAGGCATTCGGGAAAACCTTATGCTGCTTTATATGGACTTGCGGCAGTTGAGGGGCTTCGTCGCCGTCGCGGGGGCGGGCACCGTCACCGGCGCGGCGAACGTGCTCGGCCTGGCCCCGGCGTCGGTGTCGGAGCAGGTGCGCAGGCTGGAGGGCAGCCTCGGCGTGCCGCTGTTCGAGCGCACGCCCCAGGGCATGCGGCTGACCGAGGCCGGCGCCGCGCTGCTCGGCCGCGCGCAGGGCCTGCTCGACCACGCCGAGGAGGTGCGCCGCGCGGTCACCGGCCGGCGCCGCCGGGTGCGCGTCGGCGCGCTGGAGATGCTGGCCGCCGCCCGGCTGCCCGCCGTGCTGCGCCGCCTGTCCGACCGCCGTCCCGACCTGGACGTGGACGTACGCTCCCTGATGCGGCAGGACCTGCTGGCCCAGGTGGCCGCCGGCGACCTGGACGCGGCGCTCCTGCTCGACCTCGGCCCCCGGATCGGCGGCCTCGGGTTCACCCCGCCACCCGGCATGGACTTCCTCGACGTCGGCGAGGTCGCGCTGTCGCTGGTCGCCGCGCCCGACGGCGAGCGGGAGCCGCTGCTGGTGAGCCCGCCCGGCTGCTCGATCCGGCTCGCGGCCGACCAGGCGTTCGGCCCGGACGTGCCGCGCAGGGAGCTGACCAGCATCGCCACCGCCCGCGAGTGGGCCAGGCAGGGCTTCGGGCAGGCCCTGCTGCCGGACTTCGCGCTGGGCGCCGACCTCGACTCCGGCGCGCTGGTCGCGCTCGACTGCCGGGCGCCCGCGCTGGCCCTGCGCCTGGTCTGGCTGCGCGGGCGCGAGGAGTCGCTGCGGGACGTGCTGTACGCCATGAGCGCCTGACCCGGCGGCCCGTTCACTGGTCCTTGCGCCGGGCCTTGATGCCGGTGATGCGGCGGAACACGTCCCACCAGAAGGGGGCGCCGAACAGCAGGGCCACGTACGTCAGCAGGTAGCCGGGCCAGTGGCTGGGGGTGGTGAGCCGGCTCCACCAGGTGGCACCGTTCCAGTGGAGTGTGGGGTCGCCCTCGGCCGGGATGGCGATGCTGACCAGCGCGTGCTGGAGCATCTGGACCATCGCGGGCTCGCTGAGCGTCTCGGTGATGCACGGCACGGGGTCGGACTGGCCGCACCGCGCCTTGAGCTCGTCGTAGGCCGACGGGCCCGCCTCGGCCACGGCGGTCACCGAGGCGCGGAAGGCGTTGTCGCGCAGCAGCGTCTTGCCGTACTCCAGGCCGTCCATGGTGAACAGCAGCGTGACCAGGAGGCCGAGGACGGCCACCACCCATTTGACGTAGCGCTTGTACAACATCGACAGGCGTTCCATCTCGCCGTCGAACCAGGTCTCGACGCCCTGCCTGAACCGGTCGAGGTCGCGCTGCGCGGTCTCCCAGACGCCGCGCAGGTGGCCGTACAGGGGGCTGCCCATCTCCTTGAGCTTGGCCAGGAAGCCCTCGACGCCCTCGGGCTCGGCGGCCGCCATCTCCATCAGGGCGACGGCGAAGCGCCCCGGCGGGATGTTGGCGATGCTCGTCCGGCCCTTCGTCGGGTGGTCGATCTCCTGGACGCGTTCGTACAGCAGCCGGACCATGGCGTCCTGCGCCTTGGGCTCGGCGACCGGCAGCGTGCCGGGCTCGGCGGGCGCGGGCTGGTCGCTGTGGGCGGGCCGGGGATCGCGGGAGAACGGCAGCGCGGCGAACACGTCGCGCACCTTGGCGGGCAGCCACGACCTGCCCTGCGCGTCGGCGCCGTCGAGGGTGTCCCTGAGGTAGGCCCACAGGAACTTGCTGCGGATGGCGAGCAGGCGCACGAACGCCTCGTTGACCCCGCTCACCAGCAGTGAGAGCAACAGGAACGACACCACCAGGCCGAGGGCCAGGTCCACGTAAACGGATAACACCTGCGCCTTGATACACCCCCGCGTGGGCCGGGATCAACCCCCGTAGAAGACGCGCTCGACGACCTGGCGGGCGCGGCGGGTGACGCGGCGGTAGTCGTCGAGGAAGTCCTCCGAGCCGTCCGGCGGGTAGCCGAGCGTACGGGCGATGAGCCTGCGCTCCCCCGCCTCGGCCGGCACGCTGTCCCCCGGCCTGCCGCGGACCAGCATGATCGCGTCACGGACCCTGGAGGCGAACCGCCACGCCTCGGCCAGCACACGCTCGTCGTCCGGATCGAGCAGCCCCTCGGCCGCCGCCGCGCGCAGCGCCCCGATGGTACGGGTGGTCCGCAGGGCCGGCACTTCGCCCGCGTGGCAGAGCTGGAGCAGCTGGGCCACCCACTCCACGTCCGACAGCCCGCCGGGGCCGAGCTTGGTGTGCAGGGCGGGGTCGGCGCCGCGCGGCAGCCGCTCGGCCTCCATGCGCGCCTTGAGCCGCCTGATCTCCCTGATCGCGTCCTCGCCCAGCCCGCCGGCCGGGTGGCGCAGCTCGTCGATCATCGAGGTGAACGCGGCGCCGAGCGCGGCGTCGCCGGCCGCGAAGCGGGCGCGCAGCAGCGCCTGCGACTCCCACGGCGCCGACCAGCGGGCGTAGTAGGCGCGGTAGGAGGCCAGCGTGCGCACCAGCGGCCCCTGACGGCCCTCGGGGCGCAGGTCGGGGTCGATGAGCAGCGGCGGGTCGGGCGCGGGCAGCGACAGCAGCCGGCGCAGCTCGTTGGCCACGGCGAAGGCGGCGTCGGTGGCCTCCCGCTCCTCGACGCCGGGCAGCGGCGAGTGCACGAACATCACGTCGGCGTCGCTGGCGTACGAGCACTCCATGCCGCCGAGCCGGCCCATGGCGATGACCGCGAACCTGGTCACGTCCGGCGCCTTGGCCAGCGCGGCGTCGAGCGCGGCCTGGAGGGTCACGTCGGTGAGCGACGACAGGGCCGTGCCGACGGTCTCGATGTCGAGGAGCCCCGAGATGTCGGCGACGGCCGTGCGGAACAGCTCCCTGCGGCGCAGCCCCCGCACGGCCGCCACCGCGGTCTCCGGGTCGCCGGCGTGCCGGGACACCGCGGCCGACGCCTCGCCGCGCAGCGACTCGGGCGGGCGCACGGCCAGCTCGGCGTCGGAGCCGAGCATCGCGACCGCGTCGGGGGCGTGCATGAGCAGGCCGGTGGCGTAGCGGCCGGTGCCGAGCACCCGCGCCATCCGGGCGGCCACCGCCGTCTCGTCGCGCAGCAGTCGCAGGTACCAGGGGGTGCTGCCGAGCTTGTCGCTGACCTGGCGGAAGCCGAGCAGGGCCGCGTCGGGGTCGGGCGTGTCGGCGAACCAGCCGAGCATGACGGGCAGCAGCGTGCGCTGGATGGCCGCGCGCCTGGACACGCCCGTGGACAGCGCCGCGATGTGCCGCAGCGCGCCGTTGGGATCGACGTAGCCGAGCGCCTCCAGCCGGGCCGCCGCCGCGGCCGTGGACAGCCGCGCCTCCGACTCCGGCAGCCGGGCCACCGCCTGGAGCAGCGGCCGGTAGAACAGCTTCTCGTGCAGCCGGCGCGCCTCCATGGCGTGCCGCCGCCACCGGGCGGTGAACTCCCCCATCGGGTCGGCCTGCATGCCGAGGGCGCGGCCGAGCCTGCGCAGGTCGGCCTCGTCCGTGGGCAGCAGGTGCGTCCGCCGCAGCCGGTGGAGCTGCAACAGGTGCTCGACCTGGCGCAGGAACGCGTACGCCTCGGCGAGCCCGCGCGAGTCGTCGCGGCCGACGTAGCCGCCGCGCGAGAGGGCGGCCAGGGCCGGCAGGGTGCCCCGGCGGCGCAGCAGCGGGTCGAGCCTGCCGTGCACGAGCTGCAGGAGCTGGACGGCGAACTCGATGTCGCGCAGCCCGCCGGGCCCCAGCTTGAGCTGCCGCTCCCCCTCGGCGCGCACGTGCGACTCGACGCGGCGGCGCATGGCCTGCACGTCCTCCACGAAGTGCTCGCGGGTGGCGGCCGTCCAGACCAGGTCGTTGACCGCCTCGACGTAGGACTCGCCGAGCTCCTGGTCGCCCGCCACCGGCCGGGCCTTGAGCAGCGCCTGGAACTCCCAGGTCTTGGCCCAGCGGCGGTAGTAGGCCAGGTGGCTGGCCAGGGTGCGGACCAGCGGGCCGGACCGTCCCTCGGGGCGCAGGCCGGCGTCGACCTCCCACAGCGAGCCCTCCTGGGTGGCCGCCGTGCAGGCCCGCATCATGGCCTGGGCCAGCCGGGTCGCCGACCGCAGCGCCTTGGTCTCGTCGGCGCCCTCGCGCGGCTCGGCGACGAAGATCACGTCGACGTCGCTGATGTAGTTGAGCTCACGCGCGCCGCACTTGCCCATGCCGATGACCGCCAGGCGCGCCTCGGAGTCGTCGACCTCGGCACGGGCGATGGCGAGGGCGGCCTCCAGCGCCGCGCCGGCCAGGTCGGACAGCTCGGCCATGACCTCCGGGAGCGTGGCCTGCCCGGTGAGGTCGCGGGCGGCCAGGTGCATGAGCCGGCCCCGGTAGGCCACCCGCAGCGCCACCAGCGGGTCGGGGGCGCCGGCGCGCGGCTCGGGCTCGCCGGGCTCGGCGCCGACGGCGCGCAGCAGCGCGGCGCGCGCCTCGCCCAGCTCGGGCTCGGCCAGCAGGGCCGCCTGACCGGGGTGGCGGACCAGGTGCTCGCCGAGCGCGGCGCTGACGCCGAGCACGGCGAACAGGCGCGCTTTGAGCCGCTCGTCCGCGCGCACCGCGGCCAGGACGGCCGGCTCGCGCTCGGCCAGGCGGATCAGCGAGACCAGGGCCAGGTCGGGATCGGCCACGGCGACCAGGAACTCCAGGAGGTCGTCGAGGTCGGCCGGCGTGCGGTCGAGCAGCTGCGCGGCTCTGGCCCCGTCGGCGAAGCCGAGCTTGGCGAGGCGTGCGGCGGTCGATTCGATCCTGGGCACCTGCTCATCTTGACAGGCGACGTCCGGAGAGCCGTAGAGTACAACGCAACGTAGCGTTGCGTTTTGCTGAGGAGGGGACGACATGAGCCGGATGCCCGCGGCGGTGACCTGGGGATTGCTGGCGGCCTGGGCCGTGCACGACGCCGAGGAGCTGGCCACCATGGCGGGATGGGCGCGGCGGGCCCGTCCCCGGCTGGAGCGGATGTACCCGGGGGTGCCGTGGGAGCGGCTGGAGGTGTCGCAGGCGCGGGTGAACGTGGCGATCGGGCTGATGGGCGGCGTGGTGGCGGGGGCCGCGGCGCTGGGGGCGCGCAGCGGCGGGCGCAGCCCGGTGTTCCAGGCGGTGCTGGCCGGGTTCGGGCTGCACGGGGTCGTCCACCTGGCGCAGGCGGTCGCCACGCGGGGGTACACGCCGGGGGTGGCGACGGCGCCGCTGGTGGTGATCCCGTTCTCGGCGTGGGCGTGGCGGCGGTTGCGGCGGGCGGGGGTGGTGGCGGCGCCGGGGCGGTCGACCGCGTTCGGGCTCGCGGCGCTGCCGCTGACGGTGGGGGGCGTGCACGCGGCCGCCCACCTGCTCACCCGCCGCCACGACCGGGCCGCCGAGCCCTCGGCCACGGACGGCCTCGGCCGCGACCGCTGGTTCTGACCCGCACCGGCGTCTCACCCCCGGCCCCCGAGCCGAGCGGTCAGGCCGGGCGGGAGGCGCCGGGGTGAGCGCCAGGCCGGGCGGTGGCTCCGGAGCGGGCGTCAGGCCGGGCGGTGGTTCCGGGGTGGGCGTCAGGCCGGGCGGGAGGCTTCGACCACCTGGGCGAACGCCTCGGCGACCGGGCGCCAGGTCGCGACCAGGGCGGGCTCGGCCGCCTTGACGGCGGCGTTCAGGTCCTCGGCCGACTCCAGGTCCGACTCCGCCGTCCAGGAGGTGAAGATCTCCGGGGTGGCCTCGGGGTGGAACTGCACCGCCCAGGCGCGTTCGCCGACCCGGTAGGCCTGGTTCGGGTACTGGGCGCCGGTCATCAGCGGCACCGCGCCCTGCGGCAGCCGCGTCATGGCGTCCTGGTGGTACTGGATGGCCGTGGCCCTGGCCGGGACGCCGGACAGCAGCCGGTCGGAGGCGGCGGCGGGCAGCGCGACCACCTCGCACGCCCCCACCTCCAGGCCGTTCCCGCCGCGCTCGACCGTGCCGCCGAGTGCCATGGTGAGAAGCTGGGCGCCGAGGCAGATGCCGAGCGTGGGCGTGCCCTCCTCCACGGCGCGGCGCAGCAGGGCGCGGGTGGCGGGCTGCCAGGGGCTGCGCTCGTCCTCCCAGGCGGCCGCGGCGCCGCCGAGCACGATCAGGCCGTCGGCGGCCCGTCCCGGAACCTGCTCGCCCCGGTACGGCCGGACGACGTCGCAGGTCAGGCCCAGCCAGTCCGCCAGATAGCCGAGCCCGGCGCCGGCCTCGTGCTCGATCACGGTGATGCGCATAGCGGGTAATTTATCCGCATTTTTTAGCGAAAGCGCCCTTACGTCCGTCGTGCGAAATGCCCGCGCATGGGCGGTGGCGCCCGGCCCCGGACGGCATCCCTAGGATCCGGCTATGAGATTCGACGAAGTGGGCGGGCTCCGCGTCGCCACGTTCGGCACCGGCCCCCGCAAGGTCATCGCGGTCCACGGCATCAGTGCCTCGCTGATGGCCTGGGGCGCGGTCGGGCGGCGGCTGCCCGAGGAGTGGTCGCTGATCGCGATGGACCTGCGCGGCCGCGGTCACAGCGCCTCCCTGCCCGGCCCGTACGGGCTGCCCCGGCACGCCGAGGACGTCCTGCGCGTCGCCGAGCACGTCGGCGCGGGCCCGGACGCGGTGCTGGCCGGCCATTCGATGGGCGCGTACGTGGCCGTGCTGGCCGGGGCCGAGCGCGCCTTCGAACGGGTCGTCCTGGTGGACGGCGGCCTCCCGCTCCCCCTGCCCGAGGGCGAGGACCCCGACGCCGCGCTGGCGGCCACGCTCGGCCCCGCGCTCGCCCGGTTGCGCCGGACGTTCGCCTCCCCCGCGGAGTACGTGGAGTTCTTCAAGGCCCACCCGGCCTTCGCCGGCCACTGGAGCCCCGACGTGGAGGCGTACGTGCGCTACGACCTGGCCGGCCCCGAGGGCGCGATGCGTTCACGGGCGGTCGGTGAGGCCGTGATGGCGGACGGGCGCTGGATGCGTACCGAGACCGCCGAGATCGGCGCCGCGCTGGCCGGGATCAAGGCGCCGACCCACCTGCTCCGGGCCCCGCGCGGCCTGCTGAACCAGGAGACCGGCATGCTCCCCGACGAGGTCGCCCGGACCTGGACGGCCCGCGTGCCCGGCCTGCGCGACGAGGTCGTGCCCGACTGCAACCACTACACGATCCTGTTCGACGAGCAGCCGGTGACGACGGTCCTGGAACGGATCACCGGGCCCTGACCCCGGAGACCCCGGACATGACGAACGGCCCCCGAGCCGAGCTCGGGGGCCGTTCGTCGACGCAGGTCAGCGTGGAGCGATCCACGTGGCGCGGGCGGCGGCCACCAGGGTTCCGTCGTCCTCGTAGATGCCGCTCTCGCCGTACATCTTGCGGCCGTCGCGGCCGGTCGGACGGGCCACCACGGAGTAGCGGCCACCCGGCAGCACCGGGCCGTTGATCTGCACGACCAGGCGGCCGAGCAGAGCCGACTCACCGGGGCCGAAGTGCGCCCAGCCGGTGATGCAGTCGAGCACCGCGCCCACGATCGAGGCGGGCACGCCGTCCTCGCCGCTCACCGTGAACGGCACCCGCCACCCGGCGGCGACCAGGTCGGAGCCCTCCACCGGGCCGGGGAAGATGCGCAGGCCGTCGCCCGGCTCGCGCAGGCCGCAGGCGAAGCACTCGGCGAACGGGTGGGCCTTCAGGCCGACGAACCCGGCCTCGGCGCGGGCGGCGTCGGTGAACGGCACGAACCCGGGCCCGGACAGGGTCTCGGCGACGGGGATGGCCTCGACCAGGACCTTGTCGCCGTCGGACAGCGAGACGCTGTTGGCGACGTGCTCCAGGCGCAGCTCGGTCTCCAGGGGCGTGGGCGCGTGCAGCGTGACCTCGACCGCTGATCGGCCGCCGTTCAGCGCCTCTGCCATGGTGCCCGCGATCCAGCCGCCGTTGGCGACTCCCACCGGGCCCCGGAAACGCTCGGGAACGGTCAACACGGTCTGCAGGGCAGCCGTCGTCATGCCACACCCTCCAATATCGCCCCACAAGGCGAGAAGTCCGGAAATATCGTAAAGAGTAGGCCGATTTTACTGGACTCCCGGATTACCACGATGCTGGGGGTCCCCTGAGCGACGGCCGACTCATGCCATAACGCCACAGGTGTGGCCGAAACTTCCCCGGCCGCCCCCGGCCGTCCCCTCCCAGGGTCGGCGCCGTCCATGGCACGGATGTGACTCGGGGGTGAGGAACAACGAAAATCGGCCCCAACCCGGAGCCGTATCTGTATCCGGGGTGAGACCGATCAAGGCGTCGGCAGTACCTTATCCCGTGATTTCCCCGCCCCGGGCCCATTCCCGGTGAATCCCGTCGGACCGTTCCGGCGGCCGGGCCCGCCCGCCGCGTGCCCCCGCGCCCTATGCTGGCGCGAACAGGGGTCGAAGCGAATCCGATCGGGCGGGGTGGGTCTGTGCAGCGGGCGACGTTACGCTTTCCGCCCGGGTCGCTGGTCATCCTGACCGGGCTGCCCGGCGCCGGCAAGACCACGCTGCTGCGCCGCCTCTACGGCCTCCACGGCGCCGAGAGCGCGCCCGTCGCCGCCGACGCGGTCGTGGTGATCGACTCGGGGCAGTCCCGCCTGCGCTGGGACGGCCGCATCCCCTGGGCCCCCCGTCCGGTGCGCCGCGCCGTGGTGTTCGCCACCCACCTGAGCCGCATCAGCCGGGCGCTGGCCGGCGGGCGGGCGGTCCTCGCGCACAACCGGGGCTGCGCCACGTACGTGCTGAAGGGGTTCGCCTGGCTGGCCCGCAGGCAGCGCGCGAGCTTCCACCTGCTGCTGCTCGACGCGCCGCCGGAGGCGGCGGTCGCCGGGCAGCACGCCAGGGGCCGGGTGGTCGCGCCCCGCACGTTCGCCCGCCACCGCCGCCGCTGGGAGAGCCTGCTGGCACGGGTGACCGGCGGCGACCCGGCCCCGGCCGTCAGCGCGCACGTGCTCACCCGCGCCGAGGCCGACCTGCTGACGCACATCGTCTTCGACAGCGCCGACCGCGCCCCCGCCGACTGACGGCGTCCGGGGGGACGCGGACGCACGAGGGAGGACCCCCGGCCGAGCAGGCGTCGGTGATCCGGATGCGCGCGGACGAGACGTTCACCACCGACGGCCCCTACACCGAGGGCAAGGAGCACGTCGGCGGGTTCACCGTCATCCGGGCCCCCGACCTGGACGGCCCGCTGGAGTGGGGGCGCCGGCTCGCGCGCGCCGTGGGCGTGCTGCCGGTCGAGGTGCGCGAGTTCAAGGGCTGAACCGGGGCGGGTCTCCCCGCCCGGCCTCACAACACCGGCAGGTAGCGGCCCAGCTCGAACTCGGTGACCGTACGGCGGTACTCGCGCCACTCGGCCCGCTTGTTGCGCAGGAAGAAGTCGAAGACGTGCTCGCCCAGCGTCTCGGCCACCAGCTCGCTGCGCTCCATGACGGCGATGGCCTCGTCGAGCGAGCCGGGCAGCGGCTGGATGCCCAGGGCCCGGCGCTCGGCGCTGGTCAGGGTCCAGACGTTGTCCTCGGCGGCCGGCGGCAGCTCGTAGCCCTCCTCGATGCCCTTGAGCCCGGCGGCCAGCACCAGCGCGAAGGCCAGGTACGGGTTGCACGCCGAGTCGAGTGACCGGAACTCGATGCGGGTCGAGCCGCCCTTGTGCGGCTTGTACATGGGCACCCGGACCAGCGCCGAGCGGTTGTTGTGCCCCCAGCACACGTAGGAGGGCGCCTCGCCGCCCTGCCCCGCGATGGCCTCGGCGCCGCCCCACAGCCGCTTGTAGGAGTTGACCCACTGGTTGGTGATGGCGGTGATCTCGGCGGCGTGCCGCAGCAGGCCCGCGATGAACGAGCGCCCGATCTTCGACAGCCGGTAGTCGGTGCCCGCCTCGTGGAAGGCGTTGCGGTCGCCCTCGAACAGCGACATGTGCGTGTGCATGCCCGAGCCCGGGTGCTCGGTGAACGGCTTGGGCATGAACGAGGCCCAGATGCCCTGCTCCAGGGCGACCTCCTTCATGATCAGCCGGAACGTCATGATGTTGTCGGCCGTGGTGAGCGCGTCGGCGTAGCGCAGGTCGATCTCCTGCTGGCCGGGGGCACCCTCGTGGTGGCTGAACTCGACGGAGATGCCCATCGACTCCAGCATCATGATCGCCTGGCGCCGGAAGTCGTGGCCGGAGCTGTGGGGCGTGTGGTCGAAGTAGCCGCCGGAGTCGATCGGCTCGGGCCGCTGGCCGGCCTCGGGACGGTTCTTCAGCAGGAAGAACTCGATCTCGGGGTGGGTGTAGAAGGTGAAGCCCATGTCGGCGCACTTGGCGAGCGTGCGCTTGAGCACCCAGCGCGGGTCGGCGTGCGACGGCGTGCCGTCGGGCATCAGGATGTCGCAGAAGATGCGCGCCGCGCCCGGCGTCTCGCTGCGCCAGGGCAGGATCTGGAACGTCGAGGGGTCGGGCTTGGCCAGCATGTCGGACTCGTAGACGCGGGCGAAGCCCTCGATCGCCGAGCCGTCGAAGCCGATGCCCTCGGAGAAGGCGCCTTCCAGCTCGGCGGGCGCGATCGCGACGGACTTGAGGAAGCCGAGGACGTCGGTGAACCAGAGCCGGATGAACCGGATGTCGCGTTCCTCTAGCGTGCGGAGCACGAACTCCTGCTGGCGGTCCAAGGCGTCCCCTCGTTGAAGACAGTGCGGGTCTTGTATCAGCATGCCGTGCCCGTGTTTCGCACACGTTACGGGGGGCGCCGGTGCGAGCCTCACTGACAAAGGGGCCGCCCAGATCTACTGTGATCACGCAGTTAGTCTCGGGGGAGGCATTGGTGGCTATCGACCTGCTCAATCACAAGCTCGATCGGGCGTTCGACCACATCGACGCGAACGGCAACGGCGTCGTCGAGCGGGAGGACCTGCTGGGGCTGGGCGCGCGCCTGCTGGTGGGTTTCGGGGAATCCCCCACCTCGGTCACCGGCAACCGGCTCGTCGGCAGCTTCGACGGCATCTGGTCGACGTTGTCGCGGGCGCTCGACCGCGACGGCGAATCCGGCATCGCGCGTACGGACTTCCGCGGCGGGATGACGGCGGCGTTCGTCACCGGCGACCGGTACGGGCCGGTGTTCCGGCCGGCGACGGTGGCGGTGGCCCAGCTCTGCGACGGCGACGGCGACGGCCTGATCCGGCCGGGCGAGTTCCGCACGATGCTGAGCGCGTTCGGCACCGCCTACGACGACGTGGACGAGGCGTTCGACCGGCTCGACCGCGAGGGCAGAGGCGCGCTCACCGTCGAGGAGCTGATCCGCGCGGCCGAGGACTACTACCGCAGCTCAGACCCGAACGCCGCGGGCAACTGGCTTTACGGTCCGCTGTGAACACGGCCGTGAGCACCACCGTGTTCGCCACGGTGCGCACCGCGCTCCGCTCGGTCCTGCACTGGAAGCCGATGTTGCCGCTGCCGCGCAAGGGCGGCTCGCCCGCGCTGGCGCTGCTGCCGCTCGTCGAGCGGGTGCCGGCGATGGGGGCGCCCTGCCGGATGCACCCGGCCGTGTACGCCATCGAGGCCGCGGTCATCGACTGGGCCAGGCGGACGGGCCTGCGCGCCGACGCCGGGGTGGGCTTCCACCGGATGGCCGGGCGCGCGTTCGCCGAGTTCGACGCGGCCGCGGCGGCGCTGTTCGCCCAGTGGCTGACCTGGCTGTTCCACCTCGACGACGAGTTGGACGAGGGGTCGTGCCCGCTGGACATCTTCGGCGGCATGCTCAAGGGCGCGGCCCGCCACCCGCTGGAGGCGGCCTTCGCCGACCTGTGGCGGGTGACCAGCGCGCGGATGAGCGACCAGTGGCGGGCCCGCTTCGCGGTCAACCTGCGCCGCCAGGCCGACGCGTGCCGCACCGAGGCCGACAACCGGGCCGCCGGGCGCATGCCGACGCTGGAGGAGTACCCGGCCCTGCGCAGGGGCACCGTGGGCCCCTACCTGTACGACCTGGTGGAGCCGTGCCTGCGGGTCGAGGTGCCGGCCTGGATGGTCCAGTGCGAGCCCTGGCGGGAGCTGGTGGACGCCTGCAGCGACGTCACGGCCTGGTGCAACGACGTCGCCTCGCGGCCCAAGGAGCGCGGCGACGTGCACAACCTGGTCGTGCTGGCGGTCCGGCAGCTCGGGCTGGGCGAGCGCGAGGCCGTCGCGTGGGTGCTCGACCGGATCGCCGGGCGCTGCCAGGACATGAACCGGGCGGCCAGGCGGCTGCCGCTCGACGACCTGCCGCCCAAGGCGGCCAGGGACGTCAGCAAGGTCGCCTGCGCCTACCTGGCCGCGCCGCGCGCCCACCTGGACTGGCTGCTGGAGTCGTCCCGGTACGCCTGAGGCCGATCAGGGGGAGCCGGTCAGAGGGAGGCGCCGGCGAGCATGTCGCCGGCCGCCGTCCGGCGGTAGACGACCTGCTTGCCGAGGCGCAGGCCCACCGCCAGCCCGCCGTCGCTGAGCACCCCGAGGTGCTGGCTGACCGCGCCCGGGGTGAGCGACATCCGGGCGGCCAGCGCCGAGGTGGTGCTCGGCTCGGCCAGCGCGAGCAGGATCTGCGCCCGGCTGCGGCCGATGAGCGCGGCCAGCGCGCCGGGGGCGGGCGGCGGGCCCTGCTCCCACAGCGTGCCGACGCCGAGCACCGGATAGACGAGCATCGACTGGTACGGAGCCGACATCACGGCCACCGACGGCCAGTAGAACGCGCTCGGCACCAGCAGCAGCCCGTCGCCGTGCAGGCCGCCCGCGTGGCACCAGGGCCGGTCGATGAGCAGCTGCTCCCCCGTCCACTCCACGGCGGAACCGAGCCCGGCGAACAGCTCCCTGGCCCCGCCCTGGGTGAGCTGGCGGGAGCGGCGCAGCACGTCGCGTTCGAGCAGCCCGTAGACGCGCGGCCAGAACTCCTCGAAGCAGGCCCGCCAGTACGTCTCCAGCGCCGCGGCCACCCGGGCCACGCCGGCCGCCGGGTCCGCCATGAACCGGTCGAGCAGCGCCCGGTCGGTGCCCGCGATGGTCGCGGCCTCCGTGCGGGCGCGTTCCGGCGGCGTGCCGCGGACCTGCTCCAGCTCGGCGGCGAAGTCGGGCAGCGGCGTCTGCGGGGGCGGGGTGATGAAGTCGGCCAGGTAGCCGGACGGCGGGACCAGCGCGAACAGCTCGTCGAGGTCGAGCCCGGCCAGCCGGGGGCGTACGGCCTTGATCCAGGGCAGGTGGATCGACTGCCTGGAGGGGTCCTGGAGGGTGCGCAGGCTCGCGACCAGCTCCCACATGGGCGAGAACGCGAACCGGATGCGCGCGACGTCCTCCGGCTTGAGGTCCCAGGTCACGGCCATGGTTTTAGTGTGCACTAAATCGATGGCACCTCGGCCACCCAGACCTGACCCTTTATCCGTGTCTAGCACCGCTGTGGAAAAGCCTTCCTTCCTCCGCTCCCAGATCGGCGGACTGCCGCGGCCCTTCTGGGCCCTGTGGAGTGGCACCCTCGTCAACCGCCTGGGGACCCTGGTCATGCCGTTCACCGGCGTGTACCTGACCCACTCCCGCGGCATGTCGGTGACCGCCGTGGGCCTGGTCATGGGCGTCTACGGCGCGGGCTCGCTGCTGTCGCAGATCCTCGCCGGCGTGCTCACCGACCGGGTCGGGCGCCGGGTCACGTTGTCGGGCGGCATGCTGGCCACCGCCGCCACCATGCTGGCGCTCGGCTACAGCACCTCGCTGCCGGCGATCGTCGCCTCCATGTTCGTGCTCGGGCTGGTGATCGACATCTACCGGCCGGCGTCCAGCGCCCTGGTGGCCGACCTGGTGTCGCCGTCGGAGCGGGCCCGCGCGTACGGGCTGCTGTTCTGGGCGATCAACCTGGGTTACGCGGTCGGCATGACGGCCGGCGGCTGGCTGGCGAGCGTCGGGTTCGCCTGGTTGTTCTGGATCGACGCGGCCTCGTGCCTGCTCTTCGCCGCGCTGGTGTGGCGGGCGGTGCCCGAGACTCGGCCGCCGGCGCGCGAGTCGGGCGGCGGGTTCGGCGTCGTCCTGCGCGACCGGCTGATGGTGGCCTTCACGCTGGTCGTGCTCGGCAACGCGCTGGTCTACCTGCAGACCGTGACCATGCTGCCGGTCGCGATGACGTCGGTGGTGAAGCTGACCACAGGGCAGTTCGGCCTGGCCATGGCGCTGAACGGGGTGCTGATCGTCATCGTGCAGCCGCTCGTCTCCGGCTGGCTCGGGCGCAGGGACCCCTCCCGCACGTTCGCGCTCGGGCTGGCGGTCATGGGGGCCGGGTTCGCGCTGACGGCCTTCGTCACGACGACGTTCTGGCTGGCCGTCACGATCGCGGTGTGGACCGTGGGCGAGATCATCACCGCGGGCATCTCCGGGACGATCGTGGCCGCGCTGGCCCCCGAGCACCTGCGGGGGCGGTACTCGGGGCTGTTCGGCTTCGCCTGGTCGCTGGCCTCGGTGCTGGCGCCGCTGATGGGCGGACCGCTGCTCGCGGCCGGGCCGAAGGCGCTGTGGTTCGCCGTGGGCGGCGTCGCGCTGGTCTCGGCGGCGGGCATGCTGGCCCTCGGCCCGGCGATCCGGCGGCGCTGAACCCGCCCTGAGGCCGCTTGCGGCGCTCCACGGAATCCGCCGCCGTTGAGAGAATTTTGATCGGATGTTGGCTTCTTCCCGATAATTTCCTGCCGATCACGGAAGGAAATGGTGGGATGCGCCACGCACTCTGGGCGCGCCGGGCGGTGACGAGGCTGGCCACTCCCCGCGTCGCGATCGGGATCGCCACGTTCGCCGTCGTGCTGGAGCTGGCCGACATCTGGGTGACCGCCCAGTTGCCGCCGTCGCCGTACACGCCGCTGCCGTTCGCGCCGGAGGACATGGCGGGCACGGCCTTCCCGGTCTTCGGCGCGATCCTCGTGCACAGCAGGCCGCGGCTGGTCATCGGCTGGCTGCTGTGCCTGGGCGGGGCGAGCGCGGCGGCCAACATCCTGTCGGCCAACCTCTACCAGTTGCTCGACGGCCGGCCGGGGCCGCGCTGGCCGGTCGTCAGCCTGACCTGGAACGTCTGCGAGCTGACCCTCGGCGTCCTGCTGCCGCTGCTGTACCCGGTGGGCAGGCTGCTGTCGCGGCGCTGGCGGCCGGTGATCGCGCTGGCCGTGGCCGGGCAGGCGCTGGACTGGGCCGGGCTGCTGACCGGCCGGCCGGAGCTGCGCGAGGCCGGGCACGGCACGCTCTCGGCGAGCATGGTGCTGGCCTTCGCCTCGCTGGTCGTGCGCTTTCGGCGCGGCGACGCGGTCGAGCGGCGGCAGCTGCTGTGGCTGCTGGTGGCCCTGCCCGGCCTGCTGGTGCCCTGGATGCTCGGCGCGGACGTCTGGTGGGTGGCCTCGCTGGCCATCCCGCTGATCCCGGCGGCCATCGCCGTGGCGGTGCTGCGCTACCGGCTGTTCGGCATCGACACGCTGATCAGCAGGGCGCTGGTGGGCACCGGCCTGGCCATCGTGATCACCCTCGTGTACGTGGCGGTCAGCGCGGCGCTCAGCCTGTTCCTGTCGGAGGTGGACCGGATCGCCGGGATCCCGGCGGCCCTGTTCGCCGGGGCCTTCTTCCAGCCGATGCGCCGCGGCCTGCAACGCGGCGTGGACCGCCTGCTGTACGGCAGCACCGGCGTCCCCGGCACGCTGGCCCGGCGGCTGCGGCACCGGCTCCAGCACACCGACCCGGTGCACGGCCTGCTGGCCACGCTGGACGTGCTGCGCGAGGGCCTGTCGGTGACCGGCGTGGCGGTCGAGGCCGACGGCGCGGTGACCACGTCCGGCGTGGTGGGCGCGGCGGCCAGGACGGTCCCGCTGGTGTGGCACGGGGAGCCGGTCGGGCTGCTGCTGATCGGGCCGACGGACCGGCGCAGGTTCCCCGCGGCCCACGACGAGCGGGTGATCGCCACGATCACGCCGTACATCGCCGACGCGGCGCACGCCGTACGGCTGACGGCGGCGTTGCAGCGCTCGCGCGAGCGCATCCTGACCGCGCGGGAGGAGGAACGGCGGCGGCTGCGCCGCGACCTGCACGACGGGCTCGGCCAGTCGCTCACCGGCATGGCCATGTCGATCAACGCCGCCCGGCTGACCATGCACAGCGCCCCCGAGCAGGCCGACCGGCTGCTGGCCGGGCTGCGCGCCGGCATGGACGCCGTGACCGGCGACATCCGGCAGCTCGTCTACGGCCTGCGCCCGCCCGCCCTGGACGAGCTGGGCCTGGCCGGCGCGATCGAGGAGCTGGCCGGGACGCCGATCGAGACGTCGGGCGAGCTGACCGGCCTGCCCGCCGCGGTCGAGGTCGCGGCCTACCGCATCGTGCAGGAGGCGCTCACCAACGCCCGCAAGCACGCCGGCGCCTCGCGGATCACGGTGGCGCTGCGCCGCGACGACCGGCTGCGCGTCACGGTCGGCGACGACGGGATCGGCCTGCCGCCGGACGCGCGGCCCGGCGTCGGGCTGGGCTCGATGCGCGAACGGGCCGCCGAGCTCGGGGGCACCTGCGCCGTACGAGCGGGACCGGGAGGCGGCACGGTTGTCCACGCCGAACTCCCCCTGTGACAATTCGCCATATCCCCGGACGTGTTCTCCCTCTACGCTTACCCCTGACATGCTGACATTCACCGCACTGGGACCGTTCCATGCCTGGAGCGACGGCGTCCCTCTCGACCTCGGCGGCCAGCGGCAGCGGGCGGTGCTCGCCCGTCTGCTCGTGGCGGGCGGCCGGGCCGTGCCCGTGCACACCCTCATCGACGAGTTGTGGCCGGGCGATCCGCCCGCGCAGGCCCTGTCCACCATCCAGGGCTACGTTTCCCGGTTGCGGCGCGCGCTGGAGCCCGGCCGCGCGCCGCGCGAGGAGGCCGAGGTGCTGGTCTCGGCCGCGCCCGGCTACGCGCTGCGCGCCGCGCCCGACCAGGTGGACTCGTGGCGGTTCGAGAGCCTGGTGAAGACCGAGGGGCCGCCGCCGCAGGTGTGGGCGGCCATGGAGAGCGCGCTCGGGTTGTGGCGCGGGCCGGCGCTGGCCGAGTTCGCCGAGCTGACCTGGGCGGCGACCGAGGCGGGCAGGCTGGAGGAGCTGCGGCTGATCGCGGTCGAGCGGCGCGCCGACGCCGGTCTCGCGCTCGGCCGGGCCACCTCCCTGGTGGCGGACCTGGAGGCGCACGCCTCGGCCCATCCATTGCGCGAGGAGGCGTGGCGGCTGCTGGCCCTCGCGCTGTACCGGATGGGCCGCCAGGGCGACGCGCTGGCCGCGCTGCGCCGGGCCCGCGCGGTGTGGCGGGACGAGCTGGGGCTCGACCTGTCGGCCGGGCTGCGCCGGCTGGAGGCCGACATGCTGGCCCAGCGGCTGGAGGAGCCGCCGCCACCGCCGTCCGCCGCGCCGTCCTCCGCGCCGTCCACCGCGCCGGCTCCGGCCGCCGCCGATGAGCGGGTGCTGCGCGTGCTGGTGGCCGACGACCAGGCGCTCGTACGGGCGGGGCTGCGCGCCATGCTCGACAGCGAGGACGGCGTCGCGCTGGCCGGCGAGGCCGCCAACGGCGAGGAGGCCATCGCGGGCGTGCGCGCGCACCGGCCCGACGTCGTGCTGCTCGACATCCAGATGCCGCACCTGGACGGCCTGGCCGCCGCCCGCCGGATCCTGGCCGGGGAACGCCCGCCCAAGGTCGTCATGATGACGACGTTCGGCAGCGACGAGAACCTGTACGCGGCGCTGCGCGCGGGCGTGAGCGGCTTCGTGCTGAAGACCTCGGCCCCCGAGCAGTTCCTGGCCGCCATCAGGGCGGCCGCCGTCGGGGACGCGCTCATCGACCCGGCGGTCACCACCCGGCTGATCTCGGCGTTCGCCGGCCGCACCGACCCGGCCTCGCCGCCGGCGCTGGCCGGGCTCTCCGACGCCCGGCTCGACGTGCTCAAACTCGTCGCGCGCGGGCTGACGAACCGGCAGATCGGCCAGACGCTCGCGCTGCCCGAGGAGGAGGTGTCGGTGCTGGTGAAGTCGCTGCTGGACCACCTGGGGCTGTTCGACCGGGCGCAGCTGGTGATGGCGGCCTACGAGTCCGGATTGGTCACCCCTGGCGACATGGGACACTTTTCGTCGCTTTGACGATAAAAATCGGGTCGTATTAGGCTAATGACGTGGCACAACTGCGCATAGCCCTGGCACAGACGAACCCGACCGTAGGCGACCTGGCCGCCAACGCCGAGCGGCTGGTCGCATGGACCCGTGACGCCGCCGAGCGGGGCGCTCACCTCGTCGTCTTCACCGAGATGTTCCTCACCGGCTATCCCGTCGAGGACCTGGTGCTGCGCACGTCCTTCGTGGACGCCAGCGTCAGGACCCTGGAGGAGGTGGCGCGCAGGCTCGACCGCGAGGGACTGGGCGACCTCCCCGTGGTCGTCGGCTACGTCGACCGCGCCGGCCTGGCGCCCCGCGTGGGGCAGCCCAAGGGCGCGCCGCTGGACGCGGCCGCGCTGCTGCACAAGGGCGAGGTCGTCACCCGCACGGCCAAGCACCACCTGCCCAACTACGGCGTGTTCGACGAGTACCGCTACTTCGTGCGCGGCGACCGGTTGCCGATCTTCCGGCTGCACGGCGTGGACGTGGCGATCGCGGTCTGCGAGGACCTCTGGCAGGAGGGCGGGCCGGTGTCCGTCGTCGGCCAGGCGGGCGCCGGGCTGCTGGTGGTGCCGAACGCCTCGCCGTACGAGAAGGAGAAGGACGACGTACGGCTGGAGCTGTGCGCCCGCAGGGCGCGCGAGGCCGGCTGCGCGCTCGCCTACGTCAACCAGGTCGGCGGGCAGGACGAGCTGGTCTTCGACGGCGACTCGATCGTCGTCGACGGCTCGGGCGAGCTGGTCGCGCGGGCCGGCCAGTTCCGCGAGGAGCTGCTGGTCGTGGACCTCGACCTGCCGGTCGCCGACGCCGAGCCGGGCACGTTCCCCTACGACGCCCTCGACGGCACCACGATCACCGTGGAGCGCCGGGTGCTCTCCCAGGAGCCCGTGACGCCCTACCCGGCGGCGCCCGCCCGCGTCGCCGAACGGCTCGACCTGCACGCGGAGGTGTACGCGGCCCTGGTGCTCGCGGTACGCGACTACGTGGCCAAGAACGGCTTCCAGTCGGTCATCCTGGGCCTGTCGGGCGGCATCGACTCGGCCCTGACGGCGGCCATCGCCTCCGACGCGATCGGCCCGTCCCGGGTGAACGTCGTGCTCATGCCCTCGCGCTACTCCTCCGACCACTCGCTGGCCGACGCCGAGGACCTGGTGGCCAGGCAGGGCATCAACTCCAGGATCGCGCCGATCGCCGAGATCGTCACGGCCTTCGAGAAGGAGGTCGAGCTGTCCGGCCTGGCCGCGGAGAACCTCCAGGCCAGGGTGCGCGGCATGATCCTCATGAGCCTGTCGAACCAGCACGGCCACCTGGTGCTCACCACCGGCAACAAGAGCGAGCTGGCGACCGGCTACTCCACCCTCTACGGCGACTCGGCCGGCGGCTTCGCCCCGATCAAGGACGTGCCGAAGACGATGGTCTGGGAGCTGGCCAAGTGGCGCAACGCGCACACCTGCGAGGGCTTCCTGATGGCCGTCGAGCAGCCGATCCCGGAGAACTCGATCATCAAGGAGCCCAGCGCCGAGCTCCGTCCCGACCAGCGCGACACCGACTCGCTGCCGCCGTACGAGGTGCTGGACCGGCTGCTGGACGACTACGTGGAGAAGGACATGGGCTCGCAGGAGCTCATCGCGGCCGGGCACGACCCGGCGCTGGTCACGCGGGTGATCAGGCTGGTGGACCTGGCGGAGTACAAGCGCCGCCAGTACCCGCCGGGCCCCAAGATCACGCCGAAGAACTTCGGGCGCGACCGCCGTCTGCCCATCACCAACCGGTGGCGCGAGACGACGGGCTGACCGCCCGGCCGCCCTGTCGTGCAGAGGGCGGCCGGATTGTCGGTGGCGGCTGGCAGGGTGGGCGCGTGGCACAACCGCTCAAAGACCTGATCAACGCCCGGTCCGTCTCGGTGCTGGCCGGCGGCATGGCCGCCGTGTGGCCGTCGTTCCCGCGCGCCCGGTTCACCGAGCAGGCCCTGGCCGGGCTCGGCCCGCTGGAGCTGAAGGGCCGCGTCCGGCACGTCTCGGCCGCCCTCCACGACGCCCTTCCGCTGCCCTATCCACGGGCCGCCGAGCTGGTGCGGGCCTGCGCCGCGCGCGGGGAGCTCGACCTGTGGAGCGGCTGGCCGCTCACCGACCACACCGCCGTCCACGGGCTCGGCCACCTGGAGGCGGCGATGGCCACGCTGGCGGCGCTCACGCCGTACTCGACGGGCGAGTTCGCCGTGCGTCCCCACCTCGACCGCCACCGCGACGACGCCCTCAAGATCATGTACGGCT
Organism: Nonomuraea sp. NPDC005730; assembly: GCF_040630865.1. Lineage (NCBI taxonomy): Bacteria > Bacillati > Actinomycetota > Actinomycetes > Streptosporangiales > Streptosporangiaceae > Nonomuraea > Nonomuraea sp. NPDC005730. Next base: position 43,004 of record NZ_JBEXYK010000003.1, on the reverse strand, counting down.
GGGCCGAGTCCCCCGACGAGCACCTGCGCCGCCTGGCCTCCGAAGGCTCCCGGCCGCGCCTGCCATGGGCGCCGCGGGTGGGCTGGCTGATGGCGCCCGGCCCCACCCTGCCCCTGCTCGACCTGCTGCGCGACGACCCGAGCGAATACGTCCGCCGCTCGGTCGCCAACCACGTCAACGACCTGGCCAAGGACCACCCCGACGCGGCGCTCGCCGTGCTGGCCCGCTGGCGGGCGGGCGGCGGCTCGCACGTCGAGCGGGTCGTCCGGCACGCGGTGCGCGGGCTGCTGCGGTCCGGGCATCCCGAGGCGCTCGCGCTGCTGGGCGCCACGCCGGGCAGCGGCTCGGCGCGGGCGCTCACCCTGGAGTCCGGCACGGTCGCCGTCGGCGGCAGCCTGACCTTCACCGTCACGGTCACCGCGGGCGCGCCCGGCCCGCTGGTGGTCAAGTACGCCGTCCGCCGGGCGGGCTCGCGCCGCGTCTTCCACCTGGGCGAACGCTCGGCCACCGCCGAGGGGGCGGCGTTCACGCTGCGCAAGAGCCATTCCTTCCGCCCGGTCACCACCCGCAACGAGCCGCCCGGCCCGCGCGAGCTCGACGTCATCGTCAACGGCCGCGTGGCGGCCACCGTGCCCTTCACCCTGATCGGCGCCCCCGGCCCGGCGGGTCAGCCGGGTCAGACGGCGAACAGCAGCGTCAGCCCGCCGATCGTGTAGCAGATCATCAGCACGAAGAGCGGGAGCTGGCCGGCCATCGCCCGCGCCGGCGGCAGCAGCCGCACCGAGCGGTCGTGGGCGGCCACCACCCCGCCGACGTGCCCGATCACGATGGCCAGCACCTGCACGGCGGCGACGGCCGCCGGGGAGACGGCGTTCTGGTCCACCCGCGCGTCCAGGCCCAGCGCCAGGACGAACGTGCGCTGCCCCTCGACCACCAACAACGAGAAGTAGTGGGCGACCAGGTAGCCGATCGCGATCGGCACCAGCGAGTGGGCGAAGCGGGGGGCCAGCCCGCGGGCGCCGCCGATCAGCCCGGCGGCGCCGAGGCAGGCGGCGTACAGCAGCGCCACCCCGGCGACGGCGGCCAGCAGGCCGATCGTACCCAGGCCGGTGCGGCCCAGCGGGCCCGACTGCAGGGCCTCCACCCAGGCGGGCGCCGAGGAGAAGCCGTCGTAGCCGGTGCTGCCCAGCAACACGCACACGGTGGCGACCAGGCCGGGGGCGGGGGCCACCGCGTCCAGGCCGTCGAAGGGGTTGCGCAGCACGCGGGCGCCGTCGGCGCGCCGGCCGAGCGGCGACAGGTGGCCGATCAGGGTCGAGTACACCTCGAACGGGTCGCCGCGTTCCAGCCAGGCGTGGCCGTACACGGTGGTGCCCGCGAGCTGGACGGCGGCGTACAGGCCGAGGAAGACCAGCAGGGTGGCGGGGGCGGCGGGCTCGGGGGCGACCAGCTCCATCCAGGTGAAGGCGAGCAGGCCCGCCGCGGCGGGCCGGTAGCCGAGCCGCGCCGGGAGCGGGCGGCGCGGCCGGTCGGGCAGCAGCCGGAACGGGTTCAGCCCCCGCCACACCGGCCCGAACAGCAGCGAGGCGGGCACCAGCCCCACCCAGAACAGCACGTAGACCAGGTACGGCCCGGCGTTCCCCTCCTCCGGGCCGACCGCGAGCCAGCCCACCGTGTACGCCGCGCCCAGCAGCGCGAGCACCCGCGGGGGCCGCGCGGGCAGGCGCAGCGCGAGCACCACCCCGGCCCGGTCCCCGCGGAAGCGGGAGTCCGCCCAGAGCAGGCCGAGCGCCAGGAACGACACCACGAGCGCCGCGAACGCCCCCGCGTAGGCGTAGAACAGCGGGATCGGCAGGTCGCCCCGGCCGCCGACCCCGTGGGCGAGCATGTGCTTCATCTCACCGCCAGCTGGGTCAGCACGAGGTGCCCGCGGTGGGTCTCCACCTCGAACACGCCCGTCAGGTCCGCCGTGAACCGCACGGTCACCGGCACGCCCGGACGCAGCTCGGCCTCGATGTCGTAGCCGTGCACGTGCAGCTCGTCGGCGACGTCGCCGGTGACCGTGATGCCGACCTGCCGCCCCTTCGCGACCTCCAGCCAGCCGGACGGCGGGCTCACCCGGCCGCCCGCGATCGTGATCACGGCGTCGGCCCGCCCGTCCGGCGCGCCCGTGGCCACCTGGTGGCTGTTGCCCGGCACGTGGTGGGTCGCCGACAGCGGCCCGCAGCCCGCCGTGAGCGCGACCGTGAGAACCGTCAGGAGCGCCGCACTCCTGCTCACGCGCGCACCTCCGTCCCGGCCACCGCCCTGTCCTCGGTACGGCCGCGCCGCGGCGCCAGCACGACCACCGCGCACAACACCCACACCCCGGTGAGCAGCCCCCGCACCCACCCCGGCCCCAGCGGCACGAACGGCACCGGACAGATCACCCGGTCGAAGGCGTCCACGCAGGCCAGCACGCCGAGCACGATCGTGAGCCCGCCGAACGCCGGCCGCCTCGGCCGCAGCGCCACGCCCAGGCACAACCACCAGTCCGCCATGAGCAGCAGCGCGACGGCGGCCAGCAGGGTGCTGTCCACGGCCGCGCCCACCACGTCCAAGGTCAGGCCGGCGAGCCCGCCGAAGGTCCCGGCCACGATGAGCGCATGCCTGCGGGTGCTGATCGCGGCCACCGCGGGGGCCACCCCGTTGGCCGAGGGACCGGCCTCCCGCCGTCCCTTGTGCAGCCGGGCGCCGGCGCCCGAGCGCCGCCAGAACAGCACCGCGAACAGCGCGAGCACCACCGACCCGCCCAGGGCGAGCTGGGCCTCGACCTTGCCGAGACCGGAGGCGCCGAACCAGTCGCATCCGGCGGGCAGCCGCGCCTGGGCCGCGCTGAAGTCGGCGCACAGGTACAGCTTGGCCAGCTTGACGGGCTCGGCCAGGACGCGGCTCGTCCCGCCGGACAACTCCGGCGCGCGGGCGGCGCAGACGGGCAGCGCGGCGGGCGTGGACCGGCCCGCGTCGCCCTGCCAGCAGTTGCCGGTGCCCTGGCCGTCCCACCACACGTCCAGGCCGTTGGGCCGCCGCTCCCCCGCCGGGCCGACGCCGAAGACGTTGCCCTCGTAGCGGTTGTGGTTCGCGGTGTCGGCCTGCTTGGCCAGGTCGTTCTCGCCCCTGATGAACGCCGGCACGCCGAACAGCTGGAACGCCGCCCGCCGGTGCCCCCAGACGCGGTTGTTCCTGAAGACGTTGTAGTTGCCGCCCGCGACCAGGATCCCGGTGCCCGGCGGCACGCCGACCTGGGAGCAGACCACGCCGCGCTCGTAGCCGCGCTCGGCGGGCGGGCGGGCGCAGGTGCCGTCCCGGGTGTAGCGGTAGTAGTCGCGGTTGTTGTCGTGGATCTGGTTGTTCTCGAACCTGGCGTGGTTCTGCGGCAGGCCGGGGTGGCCGGGCCAGAGGCTGTCCATCGTGGCGCCGACCATGTTGTCGTAGAACTCGTTGTCGTGCACCCACATCGAGTCGCCCGCGGTGCCCGAGTAGCCGAGCGCGTTGTCGTGGCTCCGGCAGCGGCGGATCTCGATGGCGTAGCGCGGCACGTCGTGGCCGCGGCCGTCGTTGAGGTTGGAGGCGCTGCCGGGGTACAGGCCGCCGTCGCCGTTCCCGTACGCCTCGCAGTCGGTGTAGAGGCCGTGGTCACCGGCGAAGGTGAGGAAGCCGTACTCGTCGTTCCAACGGGTGAGGACGCGGTCGATGACGAAGCCGTCGGTCTCCAGCACGTACAGGGAGTTGAAGGTGGTGCGCTGGGCCGTGAAGTTCCTGAAGTAGACGCCGTCGGTGCGGTCGGCGCGGACGGCGTTCAGCTTGCGGTACTCGGCGTCGATGACGACGTCCAGGGGGCCGGCGCCGGTGCCCTCGATCTGCAGGTCCTTCTTGCCGAGGATGGCGACCAGGTTCTGGTTGTGCGGGCACTGCTGTTGCTGCTCGAAGGTGAGGATCTGGTAGCCCCAGGTCGACCAGCGGGCGGGCAGGTTCGCGCAGGCGCCGGTGGGGGCGGCCTGGCTGGGCTCCTCGCGGTAGAGGCCGGGCAGGACGGCGATCGTCATCCCCGGTCGCTGAACCCGATCAACCGCCTCTTGCAGGTGTCTTACCCCTTGTTGCTGACATTTCGCGAAAAGGTCGAGATTGCGCTGTCGCAGATCCGCCGGAAATTTCGCGATTCGCCGCTCAAAGTCGGCTTTGTCGGTCTTGCAGACCAGCAGGTCGGGTTCGCCCGCCCGCAGCACCGGGACCGTGCCGGTGCCGTCCGGCAGCGTCACCGGACGTTCCTCGTGAGCCCGCGCGGCGCCGGCGGGTAACAGCAGGCCGAGCGTGAGCACGCCGAGGATCGCGATTCTTCGCATGGGGGGCATGGCGCGACAGTAGAACAGCGCTCACCTTCCGAACAGGCCACCCCGGAACGACGTACGGAGGCCCCCAGCGGCGCCTCCGCGGCGGGTGAGGGCGGGCTCAGGGCTCGGCGCGGTCTCCGGCCAGCCCGAGCAGGACCATGTCGACCACCCGTTCGGCCAGGTCGGCCGGGAGGTCGCCGGCCGGCCCCCACTTGGACTGCCACATCATCGTGCCGGAGAACAGGCCCATCGCCAGGTCGACGTCGAGGTCGGCGCGGAGCTCGCCGGTGGCGACGCCGCGCTCGACCACCGAGCGCAGCGCCTCCCTGCGCGGCTCGACGGCCCGCTTCACGAAGCGCTCCATCAGCCGCGGATAACGATCGGCCTCGCTCATCGCGATGTTCATCACGCACCGGGTGCGGGCCTGGCCCGCCTCCCGGCGCATCGCGTCGAGCAGGGAGATCAGGTCGTCGCGCACGGAGGTGCCGGACAGCGGCGGGAGCGGCGCCTTCAGCGTGGAGAGGGCGTCGACGACCAGGTCCTCCTTGTTGGACCAGCGCCGGTAGATCGTGGTCTTGCCGACGCCCGCCCGCGACGCGATGGCCTCGATCGACAGCTCCGACACCCCCATGCCCTCGCCGATCAGGTCGAGGGTCGCCTCGATGATCGCCTTCTCGGCCTTCTCGCTGCGCGGACGGCCCGCCGGGCGGGCAGTCCCTGAATCCTGGATCGTCATCGCGGCCTCACACTACCGCTGGTTCCTTCTGTTCCGCCTGCTGGACCGGGCGCGCCTTGCCCGGCATCCACTTGGCCACCACCGCGACGCCCACCAGGCCGATCACGGCCGACACCATCGCCGTGACGTGCATGCCGTCGACGAAGGCGGTGAAGGCCGGCTTGATCAGCGCCTGGCCGCGCTCGCCGAGCGTCCCGGCGAACTCCATCGTCGCCATGATCGACTCACCGGCGGCGTGCGGGGCGCCGGCCGGGAGCGCCGAGGCGATCTCGCCGCGGTAGCTGCTGGACAGGACCGAGCCGAGCACGGCCACGCCGAGCGCGCCGGCGACCTGGCGGACGGTGTTGCTCATGGCCGAGCCCACACCGGCCTTCTCCCTGGGCAGCGCCTCCATGATGGCGGTGGTCGCGGGCGGCATGATGTTCGCCATCGCCGCGCCCTGGACGAAGAAGATGATCTCGATCAGCACCACGGGCGTGTCCACGTCCATCAGGGCGTAGCTGCCCAGCGCCGCGGTCACCACGAGCATGCTGACCGTGGCCGACAGCTTGGCGCCGAAGAGCTGGTTCACCCGCTGGCTGAGCGGCGCGAAGATGAGCTGCGCGGCGGCGAACGGGATCATCAGGGCCCCCGCCTGGATCGGGCTGAAGCCCAGCACGATCTGCAGGTAGAAGGTCAGGAAGAACATCCCGCCCATCATCGCGAAGAAGACGAGGCCCATCATGCCGATGGCCGAGCTGAACCGTACGTTGCTGAAGTTGCGCACGTCGAACACCGGGTTGTCGATGCGACGCTCCCACCACACGAACACCCCCAGCACGAGCAGGCCGGCCACCGTCGGGACGATCACCTCGGCGCTCGCCAGGGTGCCCATGTCGCCGCCGCGGATGATGCCGTAGACCAGCGCGACCAGACCGATGATCGACAGCAGCACGCCCACCGGGTCGAGCCTGGACGGCTTCGGGTCACGCGACTCGGGCACGAACGCGCCGATGAGGAACATGCTGATCACCACGATCGGCACGTTGACCAGGAAGACCGAGCCCCACCAGAAGTGCTCGATGAGCAGGCCGCCGGTGATCGGGCCGATCGCCACCGCGAGCCCCACTCCACCGGCCCAGATGCCGATCGCCTTGCCACGCTCACCGGGCGGGAACACGTTGGAGATGATCGCCAGCGTGGCCGGCATGATCGCCGCGCCGCCGATGCCCATCGCCGCCCTGGCGAGGATCAGCTGCATCGGGTCCTGGGAGTAGGCGCTGGCCAGCGAGGCCAGGCCGAACAGCGCCATGCCGATGAACAACATGCGCTTGCGGCCCGTGCGGTCGCCGATCACGCCGAAGGTGAACAGCAGCCCGGCGAACACCAGCGTGTAGGAGTTGATCGCCCACTCCAGCTGGCCCTGCGTGGCGCCCAATCCGGCATGGGGGTCGGCGATGGTCTTCATCGCCACGTTGAGGATCGTGTTGTCCAGCACGACCGCGAGGAGGCTGAACACCAGCACTCCCAGGATGCCCCACCTGCGTGGATGCCCCGCGTTCTGATCCATGAGAACGTCCTTAATTTCGATACGGCCCAGTTTCGCAACGTCACCGTATCGCAAGATATTCCGATACGCAACGGTCCCGTTTCGTAACTTTCGCCTGACGGACGGAGTGCGCACGGGGAAACAAACGGCAAACCCCGTTCACCCCCCGCACAGGCCGTCACAAAGCCCTGCGGACACCGCTGACACGCCCACCGGCCCGGCGGCCGGCAGGCTGGCACCGCCCCCCGATCAGCTCTTGGTCGCCGCCGGAGGCAGCACGTGCTCCTTGGCCTCGACCGGTGTGCCGGCGACCGGTGTGCCGGCGACCGGCGGACGCCGCCGCCACAGCGGCAGCGCGACGGCCACCATGACCACCCCGACCAGCCCCGCCACCACGAACGCCCACGTCGGCCCGCTGCCGTCGATGATCGCCCCGGCGATGGGCGAGGACGCGGCCCCGCCGATGAGCAGGGCCGTGCCGTGCAGGCCCATCGCCTCGCCCCTGGCCGCGGCGGGCACCCAGCGGCTGAGCACGTCGACGGTGGAGGACAGGGCCGGGGCGCACAGCAGGCCGGCGGGCAGCATCGCCAGGATCAGCCACCGCCAGTCGCCGCCGGCCAGGCCCACGGGGATGGTCAGCAGGCCCATGCCCGCGATGAGCACCAGGGGCGAGAAGCCGCGCGACAACCCGCCGTAGACGAAGCCCCCGACCAGCGAGTAGAGGCACCAGATGGCCACGGCGACGCCCACCCACCCCGTCTCGCCCGCGGTGTTGATGGTGGCCACCAGCCCGAGCTCGGTCGCGGTGAGGATGAACGTGGCCGCCGCCGTCGTGCCGAGCAGCGCGACGAAGCCCGGCGTGAGCCACTGCCGCCGCGGCACCTTCACCACCGGCTCCTCCAGCTCGACGGCCGACCGGGTGGGCGGGTTGAACACGATCAGGCCGAGGCCCGCGGCCGTGATGCCGACGCCGATGAGGACCAGCGTCGTCGTGCTGCCCAGCGTGGTGATGCCGGCCGCGGCGAGCGCGGGACCGGTCATGTACGACAGCTCGACCAGCATCGAGTCGAGCGTGAACCCGGTGCGCCGCTGCTCCGGCGGCACCAGCGCGGCCAGCGACTGCCTGGTCACGCTGAACACCGGCAGGTTGAGCAGGCCCGCGACGGCCGCCGCGACGGCGAGGACGGGCAGCGGCAGCGCCCACGCGCACGACCAGAACACCGCCTGGGCCAGGGTGGTGACGACGAGCACGGGACGCACCCCGTGGCGGTCGACGAACCGGCCCGACAGCGGCGAGCCGACGGCCATGCCGACCGTGCTGGCCATCGTCACCACGCCGGCCTCGACGTAGCCCAGCCGCAGCCCGAAGACCACGTGGAGGGTGAGCGCCATTCCCATGGCGGTGGCCGGGACGCGCGCGAGCATCCCCACCAGGAGCAGAGTGCGGACGCCGGGGAGCCGGAAGAGCCTGCGGTATTGGTCGAGAGCCATGGTGTGTCGTTTACCTCCGCGTCGATTGTGTCAAGAGGCACCGACAGTTTCGCCACCGGTTTTCCCGTCATGACATCATCGAAGGAGTCCGGGGACGTCACTGGGACGCCTCGAGACGTTTCTGGAGGTATCCATGTCTTCCACCACGCTGTACGGCGGCGCGTCCGGGCGCCGGGTCACCGTCCGCGACCTCGCGGCGGCCAAGGAGCGCGGGGAGCGGTGGCCCATGGTCACCGCCTACGACGCGATGACGGCCAGGGTGTTCGACCAGGCGGGCGTGCCCGTGCTGCTGGTCGGCGACTCCGCGGCCATGGTCGTCTACGGCTTCGACTCCACTCTCCCGGTCACCCTCGACCACCTCGTCCCGCTCACCGCTGCCGTGGTGCGGGGGTCGTCGCGGGCGCTCGTGGTCGCCGACCTGCCGTTCGGGTCCTACCAGGGGTCGCCGCAGCAGGCGCTGGAGTCGGCGGCCAGGTTCATGAAGGAGGCGGGGGCGCACGCGGTCAAGCTGGAGGGCGGCCGGCGGGTGCTGCCGCAGGTCGAGGCGCTGGTCTCGGCGGGCGTGCCGGTCATGGCCCACCTCGGGCTCACGCCGCAGTCGGTCAACGCGCTCGGCGGCTACCGGGTGCAGGGGCGCGGCCAGTCGGGCGACGAGCTGATGGCCGACGCCAAGGACCTGGAGCGGGCCGGGGCGTTCGCGGTGGTGCTGGAGTGCGTGCCGGCCGAGCTGGCCCACCGGGTGACCACGTCGCTGTCGGTCCCCACGGTCGGCATCGGGGCAGGGCCGTCGACGGACGCGCAGGTCCTGGTGTGGCAGGACATGATGGGGCTGACGCCGCGCCCGGCCAAGTTCGTCAAGCGCTACTTCGACCTGGCCTCGGAGATGGACCGCGCGGTGCGGGCCTTCGCCGACGAGGTGACCTCGGGGGCCTTCCCGGCCCCCGAACACACCTACAGCTGACCGCGCGCCCCGCACATCGGGGACGTGCTCACCCCGCCGCGCCGGAGAGCGTGGCGGGGTCGGTGTTGGAGCCGCAGACCACGACGGCCACCCGCTCCCCCTGCGCGGGCCGGTAGGCCCCCGACAGCAGGGCCGCGTACGCCGCCGCGCCCGCGGGCTCGGCCACCAGCCGGTGCCGCTCCCACAACGTCCGCCGGGCCGCGACGATCGCGTCGTCGTCCACCAGGACGCTGTCCACCCCGGCCCCCGACAACACCTCGAACGCCAGCCCGCCGAGCTGCGTGGCGCCGAGCGCGTCGGCCGCCACGCCACCCACCGGCACCGGTACCGGACGGCCCGCGCGCAGCGCCTCGTGCAGCGTGGGGATGGCGTACGGCTCCACCGCCACGATCCGCGGCCCGTCGCCCCCGGCACGGGCCCCCAGGGCGAGCCCGCCGGCGAGCCCGCCGCCGCCCACGGCCACCACCACCGTGTCCACGCCCCCGGTCTGCTCCATGATCTCCAGCCCGGCCGTCCCCTGCCCGGCCAGCACCTCGGCCTGGTCGTAGGCGTGCACGGCCAGCGCGCCCGTCTCGGCGGCGCGCTTGGCGGCGGCTTCCGCGGCCTCGGAGTAGATCGCCCCGGTCTGGGTGGTGTGCGCGCCGAGCGCCTTGAGCCCGGCCACCTTCACCGGGCTCGTCACCTCCGGCACGAAGATCTCGGCCTGCACGCCGAGCGCCCTGGCGGCGTAGGCGACGGCCAGCCCGTGGTTGCCGCCGCTGGCCGCGATGACCCCGGCGGCGGGCAACGGGCCGGCCGACAGGATGCGGTTGAACGCACCCCGCACCTTGAAGGAGCCCGAGTGCTGCAGCAACTCCAGCTTCAGTAACAGGCCCGGCGAGATCTCCAGGACGGGCGTGCGCAGCACGTGCCCTTCGATCCGGCCGGCCGCGTCGAGGACGTCCTGGTAAGTGACGGTGGTCACGGCTCTCCTTAGGTCGCGCGCCCGCGATCGGCGGGCATGGGACGACGCTATCCGAGCGCCTGCGCCACGTCTGCCCACAGGTCCTCGGGATGCTCGATGCCCACGGCCACGCGCACCATGCCCTCGCTCACGCCGTGCCTGGCCAGGTCCTCGGGGCCGAGGAAGCGGTGGGAGGTGGTGGCGGGCTGCATGACGCGGGTCTCGACGCCGCCGAGCGAGGGGGCGATGCGCGCCAGCCGTACGGACCGCATGAACGCCTCCCCCGCCGCCCGCCCGCCGGCCAGCTCGAAGGAGAACACGCCGCCGAAGGCGGGCAGCAGCTTGGCGGCCAGCTCGTACGACGGATGCGCGGGCAGCCCCGGCCAGTGGACCGCCGACACGGCGGGGTGCTCGGCGATCCGGCGGGCCAGGAGGTCGGCGTTGGCGCAGTGGCGTTCCATGCGCAGCGGCAGCGTCTGGATCCCGCGCAGCGTCAGCCAGGCCGTGAAGGGCGCGGCCGCGGCCCCCAGCTCGGTGGCGAAGTGCCAGACCCTGCCGTACAGGTCGGGGTCGGCGAAGACGGCGATGCCGCCGATCACGTCACCGTGGCCGGACAGGTACTTGGTGGCGGAGTGCACGACGACGTCGGCGCCGTGCTCAAGGGGACGGCAGAGCACGGGCGTGGCGAAGGTGTTGTCCACCACCGACAGGACGCCCAGCTCGCGGGCCGTGGCGCACATCGCGGGCAGGTCGGCGACCAGCCCCATCGGGTTGCTGATGGTCTCCAGGTAGACCAGCCGCGTCTCGGGCCGGACGGCGGCGCGCAGCGCGGCGGGGTCGTTCTCGGGGACGTGGGTGACGGCGATGCCGAACCGGCCGGCCAGGTCGTTGAGCATCGTGGCGGTGCCGCCGTACAGGGAGCGCTGGGCGATCAGGTGGTCGCCGGGCTTGAGCAGGGCGAGCAGCACGGTGTTGATCGCGCCCATGCCGGAGGCGGCGGCCAGCGCGGCGGCGCCGCCCTCCAGGCCGGACACCGCCAGCTCCAGGGCGCGCACGGTGGGGTTGGTGTCGCGGCCGTAGACGAAGGCGTCGTCGGGGCGGGTCATCGCCACGCCCATCAGCTCGGGGTCGTCGAACGCGAACCCGGCGCTCTGGTAGATGGGCATGCCGATCGGCCGGCTGCCCTCGACCGGGGGCTGCGGCAGGTGTACGGCACGCGTCTCAGGGCGAAAATCACTCATGTCATCGAATATCCCCCGCATTGAGGCCCGAGTGCAGAGCCAATGCCGGAGAATTGGTCCATGAATAGGGCCAATCCCGATGACCTCGTCCACCTGCTGGGCCGGTGGGCCTCCGGGCGCGGGCCGCTCTACCTGCTGCTCGCCGCCCGGCTGCGGGCGCTCGTCGACGACGGCGTGCTGCCGCCCGGCGAACGACTGCCGCCCGACCGGGTGCTGGCCGGCCGGCTCGCGGTCGGCCGCGGCACGGTGGTCGCCGCCTACGAGCTGCTCCAGCAGGAGGGCCGGGTGACGCGCCGCCAGGGCAGCGGCACCCGCGTCGCGCCGGGCGACCCGCCGGCCACCAGGACGGCCGACGGCGTGGCGGCCAACCCGCTGATGCTGAACCTCCTGCACCACCCCGACGGCGTGCGGCTGCTGACCTGCGCGGCGCCGGACGACCCGCCGCCGGCGCTGTTCGAGGCGTACCAGGAGGCGGGGGCGCGGGTGGCCGGCCTGCGCGACCTGGGCTACCACCCGGCGGGCGACCCCGCGCTCCGGGAGGCGCTGGCGGGCTACTACGGCGCGCGCGGCCTGCCCACCACGGCGGACCAGATCATGGTGACGACGGGCGCGCAGCAGGCGCTCACGCTGCTGGCCGGGCTGCTGGTGGCGCCGGGCGACACCGTGCTGACCGAGTCGCCGACGTACCCGGGGGCGCTGGAGGCGTTCCGGCACGCGGCGGCCGTCGTCAAGCCCGTCGACCTGGGCGACGACCAGGCGCGGCGGGCGGTGCGCGAGCGGCCGGCGCTGGTCTACAGCGTGCCCACCGCGCGCAACCCCGACGGCGCGGTCATGGACGACGCGGGCCGCAGGCGGCTGGCCGCCCTGGCCGCCGGGCACGACGTGCCACTGGTCGACGACGAGGTCTGCGCCGAGCTGTGCTTCTCGGGCGGGACGCCGGCGCCGGTGGCGGCCTTCGGCGGGGGCGAGCGGGTCGTCACCGTCGGCTCGCTGAGCAAGCTGGTGTGGGGCGGGCTGCGGGTGGGCTGGATCCGCGCGGCGGCGCCGCTGGTCTCACGGCTGTCCAGGCTGCGGGCCGTGCACGATCTCGGCGGCGAGGTCTTCAGCCAGCTCGCCGCCGTCGCGCTGCTGCGCCGCCTGGACGAGGTGCGCGAGGCCCGCGTACGCGCCCTGCGCCGGCGGCACGACCACCTGTGCGCCGAGCTGCGGGCACGCCTGCCGTCCTGGACGTTCGAGCCGGCCCAGGGCGGCCAGACGATCTGGGTGCGCCTGCCGCGCGGGGACGCCGGCTCCTTCGCCCAGGTGGCGCTCCGGCACGGCGTCGCGGTGCCGCCGGGCGGCTCCTTCGACCCGCTGGGCGGCCACGCCAGCCATCTGCGCCTGCACTTCCTGTTCCCCGAGGAGGAGCTGTCGCGGGCGGTGTCCGACCTCGCGGCGGCCTGGGCGGCCTTCGACGGCGCCGGGAAACCCGTCTCCCGGCACGCCCTCGTCGTCTGACAGGGTGGGGGCCATGGAAACGACCTTCGTGCTGGTGCACAGCCCTTCCGTCGGGCCCTCGACGTGGGCTCCGGTGGCCGAGTCGCTGGGGCGGCGCGGCCGGGCGGCCGTCGTCCCCGACCTGACCGGCGTGTCCACCGGCGGGGCGCCGTACTGGCCGCGCGTGGTCGCGGCGGTGCGCGCGGCCGTCCCCTCCGACGGGCCGCTCGTGCTGGTGGCGCACAGCAACGCCGGGTTCTTCGTGCCGGTGATCAAGGAGGGGCTGGGCGACCGGGTGGTGGCCTGCGTGTTCGCCGACGCGCACGTGCCGCCGTCCCAGGGGCTGGTCAGGACCGCCGAGGAGGGCTTCCTGCCGTTCCTGCGCGGCCTGGCGGGCCCCGACGGCGTGCTGCCGCGCTGGACCGACTGGTGGGACGAGGAGGACATCGTGGCCATGCTGCCCGACCCCGCCCAGCGGGTGCTGGTGACGGGCGAGCAGCCGCGGCTGCCCCTCGACTACTACACGCAGCCCGTCCCGGTGCCCGCGGGCTGGGACGCGGGCAGGTGCTCGTGCCTGTGGTTCGGGCCGCCGTACGAGGAGGTGGCCCGCGACGCGGCCGGGCGCGGCTGGCCGGTGACCCGGCTGCCCGGCCTCCACCTGCACCAGGTGATCGACCCGGAGGGCGTCACGGACGCGCTGCTGAAGCTGTCCAGGAAGTCGTGAATTCTTCACTGTCGGCCCCCTGACCCGTCCGGCCATAGTCGGACACATGATCGAGGTGAACGAGCTCAGGAAGAACCACGGGACATTCGCGGCGGTGCGGGGCGTGACGTTCCGGGTGGGCGAGGGCGAGATCTTCGCCCTCCTCGGCCGCAACGGCGCGGGCAAGACCACCACGGTCGAGGTGCTGGCCGGCTTCCAGCGACCGGACGGCGGCACCGTACGCGTCGCCGGCCTCGCCCCCTGGTCCGACCGCGCGGCCGTACGGCAGCGCGTCGGCATCATGCTCCAGGAGGCCGGGTTCTTCCCCGACCTGACGGTCGCCCAGACGGTCGCGGTCTGGCGCGACTTCACCCCCACGCCGCGTCCGGCCGGGGAGGCGCTCGACCTGGCCGGCCTGACGGACAAGGCCGGGACCAGGGTGCGCCAGCTCTCCGGCGGCGAGAAGCGCCGGCTCGACCTCGCGCTCGCCCTGCTCGGCCGCCCCGACGTGCTGTTCCTCGACGAGCCCACGACCGGCATGGACCCCGAGGCCCGCGCGAACACGTGGGAGGTCGTCTCCGGCCTGGCCGCGCGCGGCACCACGATCCTGCTCACCACCCACTACCTGGAGGAGGCCCAGCGCCTGGCCTCGTCCATGGCGATCATGGACAGCGGCGAGATCGTCGCGGCGGGCGGGATGGCCGAGACGCTGGCCGCGCGGGGCGGACGGGTGACGTTCCGGCTGCCCGCCGGGGTCGCCGCGGACGACCTGCCGCTGCCGGTCACGGTGGACGGCGGCACCGCCGTCTGCCCTGCCGAGGACCCCGACCTGGCCGCGCAGACGCTGCTGACGTGGGCGGCGGGGCGCGGGCTGCGGCTGCCGGGCCTGGAGGTCCGCGCGGCCACCCTCGAAGACCTCTTCCTCGACCTGCCCAGGAGCGCCCGATGAGCCTGACCGCCACCTACCGTCTCGGCACCCGCCTGTTCTGGCGCGACAGGGCCATGCTGGCCGCCTCGGTGATCACCCCGGTCGGGCTGGCCGTGGGCATGCCCGCGCTGATGCGACAGGTCACCTCGGGCGGGGTGCCGTTCGCCACCGCGGTGTTCCAGAGCTCGCTGGCGATCGTGCTGGCGCTCACGGCGTTCATGAACATCGCGGTCGCCCTGACCAACCGGCGCGACCAGCTCGTGCTCAAGCGGCTGCGGGCCGGGCTGCTGACCGACGGGCAGATCCTGGCCGGCCAGATCGCGAGCACGGCCACGCAGACCTTCCTGGTGATCGTGCTGTGCGCGGTGGCCGTGCGGTTCGCCGCCGGGGTGCCGCTGCCGGACGACCCGCTGCTGTTCGCCGCCATGACGGCCGCGGGCTCGGCCGTCATGGCGCTGCTGGGGGCGGCGTACACGGCGGCGATCCCGCGCGGCGAGCTGACCGGCGCGTTCACCATGCCGGTGTTCCTGGTCGCCGGGGTGTCGGCGGGCGCGATGGGGCCGATCCCGCTGCCCTCGTGGCTGAGCCCTGTGCTGGACCTGCTGCCCACCTCGGCTGTGGTGCACGCCGTGAAGACCGGGGAGGCGCTGGTGCCGGCGCTCGTCCTGGCCGGTTGGGCGGTGCTCGGCGTCGTCGCGATCCGGCTGTGGTTCCGCTGGGAACCGCGCCGGTCCTGACTCGGCCATAATCGCAGCTGTGGTGATCTCGTCCTCGGCGCAGAGGCTCGCGCGCGTACTCATCACGGGCGTCTCGGTCGTCTACTCGCTCATCGGGCTGCTCTACTTCATGGGCGGCCCGGCGACCGGGCTGCTCGCGGCGGCCGTGATGGTCGCCGTCGTCTCCACCCACTACGTCAACATGCGGGCCGCCCTGCGCGGCGGGCGCCCGCCGCTGTTCCCGGCCACGCTGCCGCTCCAGGCCGTCGTCACCTACGCGGGCGACCACCTGCTGCCGAGCGGGTGGTCGTCGATCGCCGCGCCGCTGCTGGCCGGAACCCTGCTGGTGTTCGTCGCGCTGCGCTGGGCCGTGCCGCTGGTCGTCCTCATGATGGTGTACGAGGGCGCCAACGTGTGGATCGGCCCCGAGCTGGCCGTGGTCACCCTGTTCTACGTGATCACCATTCCCATCACCGGCTCGATGATCTACGTCCTGGTCCGGCTCGTCCGCGTCGCCGCCGACCTGGAGGAGGCCAGGGCCGAGCTGGCCGACGCGGCCGTGCTCAAGGAACGCCTGCGCATCTCCCGCGACCTGCACGACGGACTCGGCCGCAGTCTCACCGCCATCGCGCTCAAGGGCGACCTGGCCGCCCGCCTGATGGACCGCGACCCCGCCGCCGCCCGCGGCGAGGTGGGCGAGCTGGTACATGTCGCCCGCGAGGCCGCCCAGGACGTCCGCCACGTGGCCCGCGGCTACCGCGCGATGTCGCTGACCGGCGAGACCGACCGCGCGGCGGCGCTGCTGGAGTCGTCGGGCGTGAGCTGCCAGGCGCACCTGGCCGACATGCGGCTGTCCCGGCGGGCGGAGGAGGCGCTGGCCTGGGGGGTGCGCGAGGCGGTCACCAACGTCCTGCGCCACAGCAGGGCCACCACCTGCACGATCACCACGTCGCTGCGCGAGGGCCTGGTCCGCCTGGAGGTGGCCGACGACGGCCTGGCGGGTGAGCCCGGCGAGCCCGGCGGCGGCCTCACAGGGCTCGCCGAACGGGCCTCCCAGGCGGGCGGCACGTGCGCCGCCGGCCCCACGGACGGCGGCGGCTTCCTGCTGACCATGGAGGTTCCGGCGTGATCCGGGTGCTGCTGGCCGAGGACATGCACATGATCCGCGCCGCGCTCACCGCCCTGCTCCGGCTGGAGCCCGACATCGAGGTGGTGGCGGAGGTCGTCCGCGGCGACGAGATCGTGCCGGTGGCCCTCGACGTCCGGCCCGACGTGGCGGTCGTGGACATCGACCTGCCGGTGACCGACGGCATCACCGCCGCCGCCGAGCTGCGCGAACGGCTCCCGTCCTGCCGGATCCTGGTGCTCACGGCCATGGGACAGCCCGGCCACCTGCGCCGGGCGCTGGCCGCGGGCATCGAGGCGTTCCTGGTCAAGGACGCGCCGGGCGACCGCCTGGCCGAGGCCATCAGGCGCACCGCGGCCGGCCTGCGCGTGCTGGAGAGCGAGCTGGTCTCCTCGGCCATGGAGTACGGCGAGAGCCCGCTCACCCCCCGCGAGACCACCGTGCTCCGGCAGGCCGCCAGGGGCGCGACCGCCGAGGAGATCGCCGCCCGCCTGCACCTGTCGCCGGGCACGGTGCGCAACTACCTCACGGCCGCGATCACCAAGACGGGCGCCCGCAACAAGATCGACGCCGTCCGCGTCGCCGAGGACTCGGGCTGGCTCTAGACGTCGGTGACGCGCAGCCCGGCGTGGGCCTTGTAGCGGCGGTTGATCGAGATGAGGTTGGCGGTCAGCGCCTCGACCTGGTGGGCGTTGCGCAGCCGGCCGCCGTAGACGCCGCGCACCCCCGGGATCAGCTCGGCCAGCGCCTGCACGGTGTCGGTGGCCTCGCGGTCGTCGCCGAGCACCAGCACGTCGAGGTCGACCTTCTCCACGGCCGGGTCCATCAGCAGCACGGCCGACACGTGGTGGAAGGCCGCCACGACCCGGCTCTCGGTGAGCACCGCGGCGGCCTGCTGGGCGGCGCTGCCCTCCGCCACCGGCAGCGCGTAGGCGCCCTGCTTGTCGAAGCCGAGCGGGTTGACGCAGTCGACCACGATCTTCCCGGCCAGCTCGGCGCGCAACGACTCCAGCAGCGCCTTGTGCCCCTCGTACGGCACCGCCACGATCACGACGTCGGCCTCGGCCGCCACGTCGGCGTTGGCCCCGCCCCGCGCGCCCGAGCCGATCGACCCGGCCGCCTCCTGTGCCCGCTCGGCGCTGCGCGAGCCGATCAGCACCGTGTGCCCGGCCAGCGCGAACCGCCGCGCCAGCCCCTTCCCCTGGTCGCCGGTGCCGCCGAGGATCGCGATGGAAAGCCCGTTCACATCTGTCATGGCTCCGATCATGCCAGCCCCCGCCGCTCGGGACGCAGGCCGGGGGCGGGCACCCGGCCCCGAACGGGCCACCTCCGCCACGCTCCTCGTGCACCATGGAGGCATGGACTCAGGTTCGGTGGCATTCCTGCGCGAGCTCCTGGCCACGACGGGCTGGCTCGAACGCACCCGCGAGCTGGGCCTGGCCCTGCGGACCACCCGCTCGCCCGGCGGCCTGCTGCTCGTCGGCCCTCCCGACGACGAGCCCTGGCACGTCACCGCCCACCTCAGCGACGAGGCGAAGTTCTCCGGCCTGCCGCAGCTCGCCCCCACCCTGATCCGCTGGTCGCCGCCCGCCGACGCCCCCGCCCACCTGCGCGTCGGCCTCGACCGCCTGGAACGGGCGGGCCGCGGCGAGACCCTGTTCGTGCTGTCGGAGCAGGCGGCGCCCGTCCCGCTGCTGGAACGCGTCGACGACGCCCGCCGTACCGGGGCGACCATCCTGGCGATCGAGGGCGCCGACTCCGAGCTGAGCGGGCTGGCCCACGACGCCATCGCCGTGCCGGCCACCGGGCTGATCACCTTCGACGGCGCCCAGCACCTGGTCAGCGCGGCGGCCGGTGAGGTCGAGCGGCGGGCGGGGCTGCGCGAGCGCCTGGCCCGCCTGCTGGAGAAGGTCAGCGGCCCCCGCCTGTCGGAGTAGGGCGCGGCCGCGGGTCAGGGCTGGGCGGCGAGGCGGGGGCCGAGTGCGGCCCGCAGGCTCTCGGTGGCCTCCTCGATGGCGCCGATCACCACCGCCTGCACCGGGTCCGGCTCGCCCGACCGCGTCCTGCTCACCCGGGTGACCGCGTCCAGCCGGCGCGCCCCCACCTCCCGTACCTCGCTCACCCGCACCTCGCCCTCCGGCACGTCGAGCAGGGCCAGCGCGGGCACGATCGCCACCCCGTGCCCGGCCGCCACCAGCGCGAGCACCGGCGAGAAGTCGGTGACGACGTGCGTCCTGCGCGGCTCGACGCCGTGGATCCCGGCGAGCCGGTCGAGCGCCTGCCCGCACGCCTGGTCCGGCTCGGCGGCCACCCAGGGCAGGCGCATCAGGTCGGCCGTCGACGCCGGCTCGGGCCAGTCCGGCGGCAGCACGACCCGGAACTCGTCCACGTGCAGCGGCCGGACGGTCAGCGACGGCTGCGCCGGGACCGGCAGGCTCATGTCCTGCTCGGTGATGAGCAGGTCGACGGCGCCCAGGCGCAGCTCCTGGAGGGCGGGCTGACCGTAGACCTCGTGGATGACCGGGGTGATGCGGGGGTGGCGCTCGGCCAGTGCGCGCATCGCGGGCACCAGCATGTGCTTGATGGCCGTGGGGAAGGCGGCGATCCGCACCGGCCCGGCCAGGCGTTCGGTGAACCTGGTCAGCTCCTTCCTGGCCTCGCTCAGCTCCTCCTCGACCCGCTCGGCGTACCCGGCTAGCACGCGTCCCGCCGGGGTGAGCGAGACGCGGCGCTGCGAGCGGTCGATGAGCGCCAGCCCGACCTCGCGTTCGAGCTGGGCGAGCTGCTGGGAGACCGCGGAGGGGGTGAGGAACAGCGCCTCGGCCGCGCGCATCACGCCGCCGCGGCGGGCGACCTCGTGCAGGACACGCAGGCGTCGAGGATCAATATCCATGCAGGTCAGCTTACGTCTACCTTTAGCTTTCTTTATTTGTGCTTTAAGGCCAAAAATCCAGAGAATATCGGCCATGGATCTCCTCCTCGACGCCGTCGGCTGGGCCGGAGCCGCCCTGCTGCTGGCCGGGTACGCCCTGCTGCTGGCCGGGTACGCCCTGGTCTCGTCCGCGCGGCTGTCCGGCGACGGCGCGGCGTACCAGCTGGTCAACCTGTTCGGCGCGCTCGGACTCATGGTCAACAGCGCCTACAACGCCGCCTGGCCCTCGACCGGGCTGAACCTCGTGTGGGCCGCCATCGGCACGGTGGCCCTCGTCAGACTCGTCCGGGTGGGAGCCGCCAAATGATCGTCGAACTCAGCCACCGCATCACCGAGGGCATGACCACCTATCCGGGCGTTCCGGGGCCGACGCTGGGCACCCACCTGAGCAGGGAGGACTCACGCGAGGTCTACGCCCCGGGCACCGAGTTCGAGATCGGCGTGATCACGCTGGCCGCCAACACCGGCACCTACCTGGACACCCCGCACCACCGCTACGCCGGCGGCCAGGACCTGGCGCAGGTGCCGCTGAGCAGGCTGGCCGACCTGCCCGGCCTGGTCGTGCCGGCCTCGGGGGACGGCCGCGAGGTGGTGCTCGACACCGCGCTCGACGTACGCGGCCGGGCCGTGCTGATCCACACGGGCTTCGACCGCCACTTCGGCACCGACGCCTATTTCCGCGACCATCCGTACCTGGCGCCGGAGTCGGCGGCGTGGCTGGCCGAGCAGGGCGCGGCGCTGGTGGGCATCGACTCGCTCAACATCGACGACACCCCGCCGCACGGCGAACGCCCCGCCCACACGATCCTGCTGAAGGCGGGGATCCCGATCGTCGAGCACCTGACGGGGTTGTCGGCGCTGCCCGGGGAGGGGTTCAGGTTCCATGCCGCGCCCCCGATGATCGCGGGCATGGGCACCTTTCCCGTACGGGCCTACGCCGTGGTGCCGTAGGCGGGCGCTACTCGTCCTCCTGCTCGGCCTCGTCCCACGCCTTGTTGCGGTCGGCGGCGCGCTGCAACGCGCCCGCCGCCTCCTGCTCCGAGGCGTAGGGACCCATCCGGTCCTTGTTGGGGCAGCCTTGTTCGGGCTCGACCCGCATGTGCTTGAGACAGAACCACCACTGGCCTTCGCTCACATGGTCAATTCTGCCCCGTAGACTCGTGTTTCATGACGACACTGCTCCAGCCCGGGCGAGTCTCGCCCGTCCGGAAGGTCCCCGCCCACATCGAGCGGCCGGAGTACGTCGGCAAGAAGCGCCCCACGACCGGCGAGTCCGACGTGAAGACCCCCGAGATCATCGAGCGCATGCGCGTGGCCGGCCGCATCGCCGCGCAGGCCCTTGAGGAGGTCGGCCGGCACATCGCCCCGGGCGTCACCACCGACGAGCTCGACCGCATCGGCCACGAGTTCCTCATCGACCACGGCGCCTACCCCAGCACGCTGGGCTACAAGGGCTATCCCAAGTCGCTGTGCACCTCGATCAACGAGGTCATCTGCCACGGCATCCCCGACGACACCGTGCTGCGCGACGGCGACATCGTCAACATCGACATCACCGCCTACATCGGCGGCGTCCACGGCGACACCGACGCCACCTACCTGGTGGGCGAGGTCGACGAGGAGTCGCGCCTGCTGGTCGAGCGCACCCGCGAGGCCATGATGCGGGCCATCAGGGCGGTCGCCCCCGGCCGCCAGCTCAACGTGGTCGGCCGCGTCATCGAGGCGTACGCCAAGCGCTTCGGCTACGGCGTCGTGCGCGACTTCACCGGCCACGGCATCGGCACGAGCTTCCACTCCGGCCTCATGGTCCCCCACTACGACGACCCGTCGCTGCGGGTGGAGCTGGTGCCGGGCATGACGTTCACCATCGAGCCGATGCTCACGCTGGGCACGATCGACTACGACATCTGGCCCGACAAGTGGACCGCGGTGACCAAGGACCGCAAGCGCACGGCCCAGTTCGAGCACACGATCATGGTCACCGAGACGGGCAGCGAGATCCTGACCCTCCCCTGACCGGGCCCAGCCCGATCGTCGCTCCGGGTCACCGCCGTCTGGGGATCGCCCCGCTCACCGTCGTGCCCTCGCCGGGCACGCTGTTGACCGACAGGCTGCCGCCGAGCTCGGCGAACGCGGCCCGCATCCGGGCGATCCCGCCGCCGGTGTCGCCATCGGGGAAACCGTGACCGTCGTCGCTGACCGTCAGGCGCAGGCCGCTCGGCCCCGTGGTCACCGCCACCGCGACCGTACGGGCCCGGCTGTGGCGCTCGACGTTGGACAGCGCCTCCCGCATCGTCTCAATGACACCGCCCGACACCCGCGAGGGCACGTCGGTGCCGGGCAGCGCCCAGGTCTCGACGGCGATCCCCGTCCGCTCCGACCATTGCGCCAGGAGGCCTTCGAGCGCCTCGGCCAGGCTCTGCCCCCCGCGCATGCGTGTCTCTTCCGCCAATGGTCTCGCCTTCCTCGGCACCCCGGGCTCCCGCCGGTCCCCACTCCGGCGCCCCGCACGCGTCGCGCAATCCCCCCTCAAGGTCTGCGGACGCTAGCTGATGGGGTTATGCCCTTCTCCCCTGTGAGACAGGCTACCCGGCGCTCCTGAGACCTGTGAGCGGAGGATAGGGTGCCATGGCCGAACCGCTACTCGCCCTTGTCAGCACGGTTGAGACGGGCGAGGTAGTCGTTGTAGGAGTCGAGTTCGGTGTCGCGTGCGCCGCCCCGGTCGGCCTTGCGGTCGGCGCGCCGGGCCTGCCGTTCGTCGTCGCGGTACCACTGGGCCGCGATGGCCAGCAGCACGAGCAACGTCGGGATCTCGCCGAAGCCCCACGCGATGGCCCCGCCGTCCTGCTGGGTCTGCAGGAGGTTGTCGCCCCACGTACGGCCGAGCGGCTCGTACCAGCCGGCGGCGATCACCGAGCCGGTCATCATCAGCGCGATGCCGAAGAAGGCGTGGAAGGGCATGGTGACGAAGAGCATCAGCAGCCTGCCGACGTACGGCAGCCGGCTCGGGCCAGGGTCGACGCCGATGATCACCCAGAAGAACAGCGAGCCGCTGAGCAGGAAGTGGAGCGTCATCCAGATGTGCCCCAGGTGCTCCTGCATGGCCGACTCGAACAGCGGCGTGAAGTAGAGGGCGTACGTGGAGGCGACGAAGATGGCCGTCGCCACGACCGGATGGGACATGACCTTGACCGCCCGGCTGTGCAGGATCGTGGTGATCCACTCCCGGGGGCCCCTGTCGCCCCGCCTGGCCGCCGGCTTGAGCGCCCGCAGCGCCAGCGTGACCGGGCCGCCGAGGACCAGGAAGATCGGCACGATCATGGACAGCGTCATGTGCTCGATCATGTGCACGTCGAACAGGACCTTGGCGTAGCGGGCCAGGCCGCTCTGGGTGGCGAACACCAGCAGCGCGATGCCGATGAACCAGGCGGCGGTGCGCCCCCACGGCCAGGAGTCGCCGCGCCGCATCAGCCGGTAGACGCCGGCGCCGTAGAGCCCGGCGAGCACGGCGGCCACCGCGGCGAAGAACAGGTCGAACCACCACAGCGAGAACACGTTCGCGAGCGTGATCTCCGGCGGGACGGGGAAGCCGAGCAGCTCGAAGGCCCGGTCGGCGGGCACGCTGAACTCGGGGGGCGGCGTGCGCGACAGCGCGACGGCCAGCCCGACGGTGGCCAGCATGAGCAGCGTCTCGCCGCCGGCCAGCCTGGTGAACGCCCTGGGCCGGCCCGCCTCCAGGTCGACGAGCGTGCGCTGCCGGTGCCAGTAGCCGACGTAGCCGAGCAGCACGAAGGCGACGATCTTGGCCAGGGCCAGCAGGCCGTACTGGGTGGTCCACAGGTCGGACAGCGCGCCGAGCCGGGCGACCAGGCTGAACACGCCGGACAGGCCGACCGCGACGAAGCACCACAGCGCCATCGCGGAGAACCGGGCGGCGGCCACGGTGAGCTGCGGCTGCCCGCGCATCGCGTGCGCGGCCAGCACGACCAGGCCGCCCACCCACAGGGCGAGCGCGAGCAGGTGCAGCGAGACCGCCGAGGTGGCCAGGTCGTGGTTGGGCGAGGAGGAGGTGTGGCCGGTCAGCGGCGGCGGCAACATCGTCACCAGCGCGAACACCAGCAGCCCGGCCGCGGCCCCGGCGGTGATCGCGCCGCGCGAGAACAGCGCGATGGCCACGCCGAACAGCACCACCAGCGTGAGCGCCACGCCCTGGGTGGTCTGGGTGGCGGTGCTGGTCAGGTATTCCCTGTTGAGGATCTGCGGGACCGTACGGCCCCAGGAGTCGGCCGTGGTGAACACGATGGCCAGGAACGCCGAGGCGGCCCACCCGAGCGCCGTCCAGGACGAGGCCCGGACGTAGAGCAGGCCCGGCTTGCCGAGCATGCCCTTGTCGTTGGGCAGCAGCAGGGCCGCCGTGAGCAGCAGGCCGACGGTGAGCACGCCGGTGACGTCCATCAGCAGCTTGGACACCGGCAGGCCCCACCTGACCACGGCCCCGGCGTCGGGCAGCCCGGGGATGATCCTGGGGAAGGCCCTGCCACCGGCGATCATGCCGATCACCAGGGCGGCGACCGCCGCCACCGCACCCGCGAGCGCGAGACGCGCCGTTCTGCTCATGGCTTCTTCTTCCGCGCGCTGAACAGGAACCCGATGCCGATGCCGACCAGCGCGCCGATCACGATGACCAGCCAGGTCGGGAAGCCGGTCCCCTGCTCGGCCGCGACCTGCTCGGCCGCGGGAGCGGCCGGAGCGGTGGAGGGAGCGGGGGCGGCGGTGGAGGGCGCGGCCGTCGCCGCGTCGGTGGCCGTCGCGCTCGGGGAGGGCGCCGGCGCGGCCTTGACCGTGAAGGGGATCTCGCCCTCGATCGGATGGCCGTCGGAGGAGACGACCCGGTAGGCGAGGGTGTACTTCCCGCCCGGCAGCGGCCCCTTGACCGCCTGCCGCACCACCGCGCCGTCGACCTCGGGCTTGCCCTCCTGGAAGACGGCCTCGCCCGCGCCCCGGACGATGACGAACGGCATGCGCACCTTGGCGGTGAACTCCAGCCTGACCTCGTCGAGGGCCTCGACCTCGGCGCCCTTGGCCGGGTCGCTGCTCTTGAGTGAGTCGTGGGCCAGCGCCGGCGTGGCGGAGCCGAGCACGAACAGGGCGGCGAGGATCGCGGTGAGTGCCGCGAGCGGGGAACTCTTCATGGCACCACCAAGGCTACCGACGCCACCGCCCGGTCCTGACCTCGCTACAGCCCCGCGCAGGCGAGAGCCCGCTGGTAGGCGTCCACGGCGCCGTCGGAGTCGCCCAGCTGCTCCATCGTCTCGGCGGTGGCGTACCAGGTGGACGCCGAGCGCCGGGAGTCGGGCAGCGGCGCCAGCCAGTCGCGGACGGGGACCACGTGAGCGCGGGCCTCCTCCGTCCGGCCGACCCCGCCGTAGACCCTGCTGAGCAGCAGGTCGGCCTCGGCGCCGAGCGCCGACCCCGCGTACGGCAGCAGGTCCTTGCCCGCCTTGGCCTGCTCGACGGCCTCGTCCAGGTTGCCGGTCATGGCCTCGGCGACGCCGAGCTCGATCCGGACGCGGGCGCGCTCGATGGGGCTGGTCGAGGTCTGCTCGTGCTCGACGACGGCCTGGCGCAGCACGTCACGCGCGGCGGCCGCCTCGTGCGGGCGGGCCTTGAGCCGCTTCTGCGTGAGCGCGAGGCGCATGATCGCGATGCTGCGCGGCTGCCCGTGCTCAAGCTGCACGGCCATGGCCCGCTCGGAGAAGGACAGCGCCTCCTCGGTGTGGCCGGTGGCCGCCGCGGTGTTGGAGGCCATCCAGTTGGCGGCCACGACCGAGCGCGGCGTGCCGAGGGCGTCGGCGGCGTTCAGCAGCTCGGCGGCGAACTGGCGGGCCCGCAGCAGGTCGCCGCGCTCCATGTACGCCGCCAGCAGGCTGCCGCCCAGCTCCACCAGCAGATCGTTCCAGGCCGGCCGCACGGAGGCGTTGAGAATCCGTTCTGCGACCTCGACCGCCTCGGTGAGCCGCTCGCTCTCGCGGTAGCTGCGGCACAGGTTGATGGCGATCTCGATCCGGCGCTCGGTCGACAGCTCCTCCTCGCGGAGCCGCAGCAGGATGGCGATGGCGCCGTCGAGGTCGCCGCTGGCCTGTGTGGCGAGCGCGAGCCCGAACTCGGTGTCTTGACGAAGCGCCGTCAACCCTGTCAGGTTGTTGTTCGCCAGCAGCTCGGTGTAGCGCGTGCGGGCCTCGGCGACCTCACCGTTCTCGAGCGCCAGGCGCGCGTAGCCGAGCGCCAGCTCGATGTCCTCCATCTGCTCGGCGGTCACGCCGTTGATCAGGTAGGACAGCGAACAGTCAAGTTTCTGCGCCAGCAGCTCCAGAACCGCGGGGGTAGGGGTACGCTTGCCACTCTCGATCAAGGAGACGTAGCTGTCCGACAACTCTGGGTGCGCCAGCTGTGCCTGTGACAGGCCGCGCTGTCGCCGAACGGTCTTGATGCGGAGTCCGACCAGGTCAGATGTGGTCACAGTCGTTGCTCCCTGAGATGATGAAGTCCGAGCAACCCCACATAGGCGAGGGAGAACCCCCCCATGCGTATGCGTATTGCCCTGTCCGCGCTAGCCACCGTGCTCATCGCGGTGGTGACTGCTGGAGGCCATGGTACGGCCGCAAGTGCCGAAACGTCTGCAATCTACTCAGGCCAGGACCAAGCGCACTGCTGCTAGCTAGCTGACTTCATCAAGAGGGGGTGCACGACGCGCCTCTGAGACTTGCACCGCACCCAAGCCTTTCAGGCACAAGCCAACCGCATGGGACAACGGCGTCCCAACCCCGTCGATGTGCCCCCTCTTCCGACATCTGGCCCAGAGCGTACCTGCCGCCGTCTACATTCGATCTACAGTCGTCGGACCGCTTCACCGCCACCGGATTCTGATTACGCTGCCTTGATGAGGGGGACGCGGGGCCGTACCGGGGAGGACGCGTGAGCGACGACATCTACATTCGCCTTCTCGGCGCCGTTCACGCCGAACGCGGCAGCCTGCCCCTCGATCCCGGCCCGGCCCGGCAGCGGGCCACCCTCGCCATCCTCGCCTCGGCCGCCGCCCGGCCCGTCTCCATGCGCCGGCTCGTCGACGGCGTTTGGGGCGACGAGCCGCCGCGCAACGCCGAGCAGAGCGTCTACACCTACGTCGCCGGCCTGCGCCGCGCCTTCGAGCCCGACCGCGGGCGGCGCGCCCCGTCGCGGCTGTTATCGGGCACGGGCGCCGGATACGTCCTGCACGTCGGCCCCGCACAGGTCGACTCGCTCTGCTTCGCCACGCGGCTCGACGAAGCCCGGGCGTGCCGGGGCGACGGCGACGACCGCCGGGCCGTACGCCTGCTGGACGAGGCCCTGGCGCTGTGGCGCGGCCCCGCGCTGAGCGGCCTGACCGGCCCGTTCGCCGAGCGGGAACGCTCCCGTCTTGAGCTCTTACGGCTGACGGCCCTGGAGCAGCGCTCGGAGAGCCTGCTGCACCTGGGCCGTCACCACGAGATCACCGAGGACCTGCGCGACCTGACCGCCCGCCACCCGCTGCGCGAACGCACCCGCGAGCTGCTCATGCTGGCCCTCTACCAGTCGGGCCGCCAGGCCGAGGCGCTGGAGGTCTACGAGGAGGGCCGGCTGCTGCTCCGGGAGGAGCTTGGCCTGATGCCGGGCGAGGGGCTGCGCACGTGCCACGATCTGGTGCTGCGCGGGGGGCCCGCCCCCTGGCGGGGCGCCGGGGTGCCGCACCAGCTGCCGCGCCACCTGGCGGGGTTCGTGGGCAGGTCGTGCGAGCTGGGCGAGCTGGAGAGGCGGCTGTCCCCCGGCGGCGGGCGACCGCCGACCCCGCTGGTGATCGTCTCCGGGCCGCCGGGCGTCGGGAAGTCCACGCTCGCCGCCCAGGTCGCCCACCTGGTCCAGGACCGTTTCCCCGACGGTCAGCTCTTCGTGAACTGCCGCGGCGCGACGCCGGAGCTGCCCGCGCTGACCGCGCTCGACGTGCTGGGCCGGTTCCTGCGCGGGCTGGGCGTGGCGGCCGACGCCGTGCCCGCCGACCCGGACGAGGCGGCTGCGATGTGGCGCAGCCTCCTGCACGGCCGCAAGGTCCTCGTCCTGCTGGACGACGCCGCCGACCTGGCGCAGATCCGCCCGCTGCTGTCCACCCCCTTCGGCACCGCGCTGCTGGTCACCAGCCGCGAGAGCATGCCCTGGGGCGAGGACTCCTACCAGCTCGAACTCGGCCGGATGTCCCCCGCCGAGTCGGCCGCGATGCTGGCCGGGCTGGCCGGGGAGGAGCGCGTGCGGGCCGGCGCCGGTGACACGGCCGAGCTCGTACGGCTCTGCGAGGGCCTGCCACTGGCCCTGCGCATCGCCGGGGCCCGCCTGGCCAGCCGCCCCGACTGGAGCATCGCCGCCATGGCCGGCCGGCTGGGCGACGAGCGGCGGCGGCTGCACGAGCTCGTGGCCGGGGACCTGGCCGTGCGCTCCAGCCTGGCGGCCAGCTTCACGGCGCTCGAACGCAGCCCCCGTCCCCTCGACCGGGTGGCCGCCCGCACGCTGTCCCTGCTGGGCCTCCTGCACGTGCCCGAGATCACCGCCGAGGCCGCCGCGGCCCTGCTCGACGCCGACCCCGCAGACGCCGACCTGGCCCTTGAACGGCTGACCGACGCGCACCTGCTCGACCGCCCCCGGACCGGCCACTACCAGCTCCACGACCTCGTCCGGCTGTTCGCGGGCGAGCTGCGGCCCCGCGACGCCAAGAAGCCGGTGCTGCGCGCGCTCGCGTACTACGCGGCCTCCACGCGGCTGGCCAGCGGCGTCATCGACCCGCACCGCGTCCAGCGCGGCACCGCCCCCGGGACGGCCGCGCACGTGGTGACCGGCCGGGAGGAGGCGACCGCCTGGCTGCTGGAGGAGGAGGGCGTCCTGACGGCCGCGGCCCGCCAGGCGCTCGCCGCCGAGGACGACGACGTCGCGGCGATGGGCGTGGCGCTCACGCTCGCCCTGGAATGGCCCTACCAGCGCAGCTACCGGACGATGGAGATGACCGAGCTCAGCTCGATGGCCCTGAAAGTGTGCGAACGGCTCGGCGACGTGGAGAACACCATGCACGCCCAGGGCCTGCTCGCCAACGCCCTGCGCATGCGGGG
This sequence comes from Nonomuraea sp. NPDC005730, assembly GCF_040630865.1. NCBI lineage: Bacteria > Bacillati > Actinomycetota > Actinomycetes > Streptosporangiales > Streptosporangiaceae > Nonomuraea > Nonomuraea sp. NPDC005730. Next base: position 14,686 of record NZ_JBEXYK010000003.1, on the reverse strand, counting down.
ACGGATCGAGGAGGCCGTCGAGCACCTGCGCGCCGAGCTGGCCATCGCCAGGCGGCTCGGCGACACCTTCTCCGAGCAGCGCGCGCTGGGCAACCTCGCCAACGCGTACTTCAACGGCGACCAGTACGAGCAGGCGATCGTCTTCGCCGAACAGCAGCTCGCGATCGCCGACCTGATCGGCGCCCGGGTCGGCGCCCGGTACGCCATGCTCATCATCGGCGAGGCCCACCAGGCCCTCGGCCGGGCGCAGGAGGCCCGCAAGATCCTGGCCCTGGCCCTGACCGAGGCCGAACAGGCGGGCGACAAGACGCACCAGGCGCAGCTGCGCGCGGTCCTCGGCCGGGTGCACCTGGATCTGGGCGAGCCGGAACACGCCCTGCCCCACTACCTCATCGCCCTGGAGCTGATCGAGCGGGCCGGTTACCGGGTGGGACGGCTGCGCGACCTGGTCGGGCTGTCTCGTACGTACCGGGCCATGGGCAAGCTCGACCTGGCGCTCGCCCACGTCACCGAGGCGGTGGCCGGCGCGGACGGGCTGGCGGAGTGGGAGACGGAGGCCAGGGAAGAGCAGGCCGCCGTGCACGAGGCCCGCGCGAGGCTCGCATGATCGACGGCATCGGCATCCGCCTGCTCGGCCCGGTGACCGGAGTGCTCGGCGGTGCGGAGATCGACCTGGGGGCCGCGCGGCAGCGGGCGGTCATCGCGATGCTGGCCTCTCCCCCGAACCGCGTCGTGACCATGGGGCAGCTCGTGGAGGGGCTGTGGGGGGAGGGCGCGCCCCCCAGCGCCGAGCAGAGCCTCTACACGTACGTTGCCGGGCTGCGGCGCGCGCTCGACCCCGGCCGCAGACCCGGCCAGCGGTCCACGGTGCTGATCGGCGAGGCGGGCGGGTACCGGCTGCTGCTCGATCCGGCCCGGGTGGACTCCTGCGTCTTCGCCGAGCTGGTGGAGGCGGCCGGCGCCCACCGGCCCGAAGGCGACGGCGACGCGCTGCGCCTGCTCGACCGGGCGCTGGCCCTGTGGCACGGGGTGGCGCTGAGCGGCCTGACGGGCCCGTTCGCCGAGACCGAGCGCAACCGCCTGGACGAGCTGTTCCTCACCGCCTCCGAGGCCCGCGCGGAGATCCTCGTCCGGCTCGGCCGCGCCCGCGAGACCGTGGCCCCGCTGCGGGAGCTGGCCGGCCGCCACCCGCTGCGCGAGCGCCTGCACGAACTGCTCGTCCTGGCCCTGCACGGCGACGGCCGCCAGGCGGAGGCGCTGCAGGCGTTCGAGGACGCCAGGCGGATCCTGGACGAGGAGCTCGGCGTCCTGCCCGGCGAAGGCCTTCGCGCGGCCCACAAGCAGGTCCTGTCCGGCGGCGCGGACGAGGTCGAGCCGGCCCGTCCCGTCGTCCCCCGGCAATTGCCACGCGATCTCACCGGGTTCGTCGGCAGATCCGGGGAGGCGGCTTGGCTGAGGTCCTTGCTGGCGCCGGAGAACGGCCCGCCGCACCCGTTCGTGGTGATCTCGGGGCCACCCGGTGTGGGCAAGTCGGCGCTGGCCGTCCACGTGGCGCACCTGGTCGAGGAGCGGTTCGCCGACGGCCAGCTCGCCGTCGGCCTGCGCGGCGGCACGCCGGGCGTCTCCCCGCTGCCGCCCCACGAGATCGCCGGGCGGCTGCTGCGCGGCATCGGCGTGTCGAACAGCGACATCCCCGCCGACCTGGACGAGGCGGCGGCGATGTGGCGCAGCAGGCTGCACGGCAGGAGGCTGCTGGTGTTCCTGGACAACGCGGCCGGTCTGGCGCAGATCAGGCCGTTCCTGGGCACGCCGCTGGGTGTCACCGTGCTCGTGACCAGCAGGGAGTCCTTCAGCGCCGGGGACGACTGCGTGCAGCTCCGGCTCCGCCGCCTGTCCTCCTCCGACGCCGCGGCCATGCTGACCAGGCTGGCCGGCGCCCAGCGGGTGGGGGCCGACGCCGAGCAGACCGCCACCCTGGTGGGCCTGTGCGAGGGTCTGCCGCTCGCGCTGCGGATCGCCGGCGCGCGCCTGGCCGACCATCCCGAGTGGAGCGTGGGTGCGCTCGCCGACCGGCTCATCGACGAGCGCGGGCGGCTGCACGAGCTGGCCGCCGGAGACCTGGCCGTGCGCTCCAGCCTCGCGGGCAGCCACCACGGCCTGGCCACCGGCTCCCGCCCGCTCGACCGGCTGGCCGCGCGGACCCTGCCGCTCGTGGGGCTGCTGCACGTGCCCGACATGACGGCCGACCTGATGGCCATGCTGCTCGGCACCTCCACGAACGAGGCGGAGCGGGCCCTGCACCGGCTGGCCGACGCCCACCTGCTCGACCTGGCCGGCGGCGGGCGCTACCAGGTGCACGACCTCGTCAGGCTCTTCGCCGGCGAACTGCGTCCCGCGGACTCGAAGGGCCCGCTGACGCGGGCACTGGCCTACCTGGCCGCGTCGGCGCGGTCGGCGAGCGTCACCGTCGACCCGCACCGGGTGCAGCTCGCCCGGCACGTCGAGGGGCCCGCGCGCCGGTTCGCCGACGCCGTACAGGCCCGGGACTGGCTGCAGGAGGAGCGGCAGGCCCTGAACGGCGCGGCCGTCCAGGCCCTGAATTCGCCGGACGACGACCTCGCCGAGCTGGGCGTGACGCTGGCCTTCGCGCTCATCTGGCAGCAGCAGCGGGAGCATGCCGGCCAGGAGATGGTCGACCTCAACACCCTGGCCCTCGGAGTGTGCGAGCGGCTCGGCGATGGGAGGGGGGCGCTCGCCGCGCACGACCAGATCGCCAACGGTCTGCGTCTGACGGGCCGGCTGGAACAGGCGGGGCCTCACCTGGAGGCGGCGCTGGAGATCGCGGTGCGGATCGGCGACTCCTTCGGCGAGCTGCGCGCGCTCGGCAATCTCGCGAACCTCTACATCTCCCGACAGCGGTTCGAGCCGGCGCTGGCCTACGCCGAGCGCCAGCTCGCCGTGGCGCGGAAGGCCGGGGTCCAGGTCGGGATCCGGTTCGCCCTCCTCATGACGGGCAGGGGCCGGCTCGGCCTGGGACGGCCCCGGGAGGCGTACGAGCCGCTGCGCGAGGCCCTTGAGCTGGCCGTCGAGGCGGGCGACGAGACCCAGCAGGCGCTGGCCCGCCTCGTGCTCGGCGAGGTCCTGATCGAGCTGGGTGAACCCGAACTCGCCCTGGAGCACCTACGGGCCACGTTGTCGGTGCTCGTCTCGATGGGCCACCGGTTCAAGGTGGACACCTTCATCTCGATGTCACGGGCCTCCCGCCACCTCGGCCGGCTCGACGACGCCGGGTCCTACGCCGACCAGGCCCTGCGGCTGACGAAGGAGTTCGGTTACGTCCTGTGGGAGAAGCGGGCCGAGAAGGAGCAGGCCGCCGTGCGGGCGGCGATGAGGATCGCGGCGGGCGGCTCGTGAGCGCGCCGGAGCTCGGTCTGCGTCTGCTCGGGCCCGTCTCGTGCGTGCTCGACGGCGAGCAGGTCGATCCGGGACCGCCTCGGCAGCGGGCCGTGCTGGTGATGCTCGCGGCCTCCCCCGGCCGGGTGGTCACCAAGGACCAGCTCATCGAGGGGCTGTGGGGCGAGCGGCCGCCGAAGAGCGCCCGGCAGAGCGTCTACACCTACATCGCGGGGCTCAGGCGCGCGATCGAACCGGCCCGGGGCCCCGGCGCGCGGCCGGCCCTGCTCGTGGGTGCCGCGGGCGGCTACCGGTTACTCATCGAGCCGGACCGGGTGGACGCGATCGCCTTCGCCCGGCTGGCGGAGGCGGCCCGCAGATCGGCCGGGGCCGGCGCCCAGGCCGAGGCGTTGCGCGCCTACGACCGGGCGCTGGGGCTGTGGCGGGGGGCGGCGCTCGGCGACGTGCCGGGGCCGTTCGCCGAGACCGAGCGGGCCCGGCTGGAGGAGCTGTACGTGACCGCCGTCGAAGGGCGGGCCGCGGCCCGGATCCGGCTCGGCGCCGCGGACGAGGCCATCCCCGAGCTGAGGGCCCTGGTCGGCCGGCATCCGCTGCGCGAGCATCCGTACGAGCTGCTCGTGCTGGCGCTCGACGCGTGCGGGCGGCGGCAAGAGGCGCGGCGCGCCTATGAGGAGGCGCAGCGGATCCTGGCCGACGAGCTCGGTGTCGGGCCCGGCGAGGAGCTGCGGAAGGCGTACGCGCTGGTGAGCGCAGGAGCCGAACGCGCGTGGGCAGAGGGGCCGGTCCCCAGGCAGTTGCCGCGCGACCTCAGCGGCTTCGTCGGCAGGCCCCACGAGATCGCCCGGCTGCGGGCCCTGCTCGCGCCCGGTGACGTCGATCCGCCGCAGCCGCCGGCCGTGATCTCGGGAGCGCCCGGCTCCGGCAAGTCCGCGCTGGCCGTGCACGTCGCGCACGGCGTACGGCACCGCTTCCCGGACGGGCAGGTGTTCGTCAACCTCCGCGGCGGGACTCCGAACGTGCCACGGCTGACCCCGCAGGAGATCGTCGCCCGGCTACTGCGCGCGATCGGCACACGCAACGAGGAAGTACCGCCCGGCCTGGCGGAGGCGGTGGCCCTGTGGCAGGCCAGGGCCGCGTCCAAGAGGCTCCTCGTGCTCCTGGACGACGCCGCCGACCTGGAGCAGGTCCGCTGGCTGCTGCCGGCGCCGGCCGGCGTCTCCGTCCTCGTGACCAGCAGGGACTCGTTGCAGGCGGGGGACGATCTCGCCCGGCTCCGTCTGGGCCGGCTCTCGTCCGCCGAGGCGAGAACGATGCTGGCCGGGCTGGCCGGGGAGGGCCGGGTCGGCGCCGACCCCACCGGTACTGCGCTGCTGATCCGCCTGTGCGACGGGCTGCCGCTGGCGCTGCGCATCGCCGGAGCGCGCCTTTCCGACAGCCCGGACTGGAGCGTCGGCGAGCTGGCCGGCAGGCTCGCCGACGCCCGGACCAGGCTGCAGGAGCTGGAGGCGGGCGATCTCGCGGTCCGGTCCGGGCTGGTGACGAGCTGGAACCATCTCACGCGCAGCGACCGCGCCCTCGACCGGGCGGCCGCGCGCATGCTGGCCGTGCTCGGGCTCGTGCACCTGCCCGACCTCCCGGCGGACGCGGCCGCGAGGCTGGCCGGCGTCACAGAGCGCGAGGCCGGGCAGGCGCTGGACCGCCTCGGCGACGCGAACCTGCTCGAACGGGACGCGCGCGGCCGCTACCAACTGCACGACCTCGTACGGGTCTTCGCCGGCGAGCTGGCTCCCGCTGAGGGACGCAAGGCGCCGCTGCTGCGGATCTTCCACTATTACGCCGCCGGCCTGCGGTCGGCCTGCCGTATCGGGGACCCCAGACGGGTCCACTCGGTGCACCTGCCGGTGGCCGGTCCCGGCCGCACCTTCCAGGACGCCGGTGAGGCGAACGCCTGGATCGAGCAGGAGGAGTCCACCTTGCTGGCCGCCGCGGCCCAGGCCATGGCAGATCCGGACGACGACATCGCCCGTACGGGTGCCGCCATCGGCCTGGCCATGTTGTGGCCCCAGCAGAAGGCCTACCGCGTGGCCGATCTGATCTCCGTCGGCAACCAGGCGCTGTCGGTGGCCGCACGCCTCGCCGACGACGAGACCGCCATGCACGCCCACAGCCAGGCCGGAGCCGGCGAGTACTTCAAGGGCGACCTCACCGCCGCGCTGGAGCACCTCGACCGGCACCTGACCCTGGCCAGACGCTTGCGGGACCGCTTCAACGAGCAGCGGGCCCACGGCAGCCTGGCCGCCACGTACGCGAAGGCCCAGAGGTACGACCGGGCCCTCGAACACGGGCTGGCCCAGCGCGAGATCGCCCGGGAGATCGCCTCGGAGGTCGGCGAGCGGTACGCCCTCCTGCAGATCGGCAACGCCTACCGGCACATGGGCCGTCCGGAGGAGGCGGTGCTCGCGCTGGAGGAGGCGGCCGCGATGGCCGGGCGGGCCGGCGACGCCTCACTGGAGGGGCACATGCGTCACGCACTCGGCGGCCTCCAGCTCGACCGCGGTGACCTGGAGGCCGGGCTCGCCCAGCTCGGACGGGCGCTCGACCTCGCTGTGGCGGGCGGCACGAAGCTTCTGCAGGTGCAGTGCCTGATCCAGCTCGCCCGGGCCAGCCGGCTGCTGGGGCGGCGGACGGTGGCGGCGGAACGCCTGGCCGAGGCGGAGTCCCTGGCGCTGGCCCTGGACAGCGCGTCCTGGCTGGAGCGCGTCGCCGAGGAGCGGGCGGCCGGCGCGGCGGACCAGGAGAGGTGACGTCAGCCGGGTGGGTCGGTGTCGCGGAGGGCGAGGAAGAAGTCGACGCGGTCGGACATCGCCGACAGGTCTCTGCCGGTCAGCTCCTCGATCCTGCGGACGCGGTAGCGGACCGTGTTGACGTGCACGTGGAGCCGTTCGGCGCAGGCGTTCCACGAGCCCGAGCAGTCGAGGAAGACGTCGAGCGTGCGCACGAGGCCCGACTGGTGGCGGCGGTCGTAGGCGAGCAGCGGGGACAGCAGCCGGTCGGCGAAGGAGCGGCGCACGTCGCCCGGCACGGTGGCCAGGAGCAGCGCGTGGGTGTAGATCTCGTCGCTGGTGACCACGCCGCCGTCGCGCGCCTCGGCCAGCCGCCTGGCGTGCCCGGCCTCCTCCACGCCGCCCTTGAGCGCGGCGGCGCCGGTCAGCGCGCCGCTCAGGCCGACGCTCAGGCGGACCCCGGGCAGCGCGGCCAGCACGGCGGCCCCGGCCCGCAACCGGGCGGCCAGCTCCCCGGCGCTCCTCCCCCGCAACGCGACCACCGCCACCGCCCCACCGCCACCGCTTCCCTGAGGTGGTTCGGCGGGGACGGGGGCGGCGACGACCTCGCGGGCGAGCAGTTCCTCCAGGATCCGGCCGCCGAGGACGGCGGGGGCGGCGGGGGCCGGGCCGGGAAGGGTCGTCGAGCCCGGATCGGGTCCGCCGGCGGCACCGGGGCGCGGGGCGGTGGCGCTGACCACCGCGTACGGCTCGTCCGCGCCGATGCCGCACGTGCGCAGCCGGGCGTTGAGCTCGGCCACGTCGGACTCGGCCAGGGCGGCCGCCACGAGCTGCCCGGCCAGGCGGCGCTCGACCCGGCGGCCCTCCTCCAGGCGGCCGCGTTCGAGTGCCACGCAGGCGGCCAGCTCGTAGCCGAGGTCGGCGCGGCCCAGCAGGTCGCCGTCGCAGGCCAGGACCCAGCCGGCCGCCCGGTGGCCGCGTCCGACGGCGAAGAGCGTCACGCCACCGGCCAGGGCGGGCAGCCGGGGCGCGGTCAGGTACGCCCTGGCCAGCTCCGCCGGATCGGCGGCGGTACCGACGATCACCTCACCGGACGCGGACAGGACGGCGCCCGTGACGCCCAGCTCGGCGGCGGTCAGCTCGAACAGCCCGCGCAGGTCGGCGCCCTCGGCCAGGGCCGCCACGAGCCTGCGGTGACGCCCGAGCGCGTCGCGCACGTCGCCGGACAGCCGGGGCGCGACCAGCTCGGCCAGCGTGCGGAAGGAGACCTCGACCGGCACCTCGACCAGCGGCAGCCCGGCCTGCTCGCAGGCCGAGACCAGGTCGGCGGGCACGTGCCCGAGGCGGGCCGCGCCCGCGCCGAGGGCGGACACCCCGCCCTCGACCAGGGCGGTGACGAAACGGGCGGAGTCGGCGGCGGTGTGGCGCCACATCAGCCCGGTCAGCACCAGCTCGCCGCCGGACAGGTAGCGCCCCGGCTCGGGCAGGTCGGTGATGTGGACCGTGCCGAACTCGCGCTCCGGGTCGCCGGCCAGCAGCCTGAGACCCAGCTCGTCGATCGCCAGCAGGTCACTGATGCGCACTTGGAGGAATATACAAGCCCGCTCTGTCAAGCGATGACCGGGATTTCACGTCACGGGCATAGGAGGCCGGGCCGGGCCGGTGCTCTACTCGGAGGATGACGGAGACGGTCCACTCCACCAGGTCCGAAGGCGTCGGCGGGTCCGAGGGGGTCGGCACGAGCGCGCGGCGGCCGGACGCGACGCTGAAGGTGACCGGCGAGTTCGCCTACGCCTCCGACCTGTGGCTGGACGGCATGGTGTGGGGCGTGACGCTGCGCAGCCCGCACCCGTCGGCCTGGATCCGGTCGATCGACGTGGGCCCGGCGCTGCAGATGCCGGGCGTGCTGGCCGTCCTGACGCACGAGGACGTGCCCGGCGAGAAGTTCTACGGCCTCGACCACAAGGACCAGCCCGTGCTGGCCATCGACCAGGTCCGCCACCAGGGCGAGCCGGTGGCGCTGGTGGCCGCCGACCATCCGGAGACCGCGCGCAGGGCCGCGCGGGCCATTGTGGTGGGCTACGAGCCGCGCCCGGCGGTGACCGATCCGCGCGAGTCGCGCGAGTACGTCAGGCGCCAGCCGGTGCGCAAGGGCGACACGTTCGAGGCGGAGGTCGTCGTCACCGGCGAGTACGAGGTCGGCATGCAGGACCAGGCGTTCCTCGGACCGGAGTCGGGCCTCGCGGTCCCGGCCGAGGACGGCGGCGTGGACCTGTACATCGCCACCCAATGGCTGCACGTGGACCGCGACCAGCTCGCCCCCTGCCTGGGCCTGCCGCCGGAGAAGGTACGGCTGACGCTGTCGGGCGTCGGCGGCGCGTTCGGCGCCCGCGAGGACCTGTCGATGCAGGTGCACGCGTGCATGCTGGCCCTGCGCCTGAACCGCCCCGTCAAGATCGTCTACGGCCGTGAGGAGTCGTTCTTCGGCCACGTGCACCGCCATCCGGCCCGGATGCGCTACGAGCACGGCGCGACGCGCGACGGCAGGCTCGTCTACGTCAAGGCCGACATCCTGCTGGACGGCGGCGCGTACTGCTCCTCCTCCCCCGCCGTGGTCGGCAACGCCGCCTCGCTGGGGGCCGGGCCGTACGAGGTGCCGAACGTGTGGATCGACGCCGCGGGCGTCTACACCAACAACCCGCCGTGCGGGGCGATGCGCGGGTTCGGCGCGGTGCAGGCGTGTTACGCCTACGAGTCGCAGATGGACCGGCTGGCCGAGGCGTGCGGCCTGTCGCCGGTCGAGATCAGGGCGCGCAACGCCGTCTCCCAGGGCTCGGCGCTGGCGACCGGCCAGGTGATCGACTCCCCCGCGCCGCTGGCCGGCATGTTGCGCGAGCTGGAGGCCATGCCGCTGCCCGCCCCGCGTACGGGGGCGGACCTGCGCGTGCTGCCGGGCGGCGTCTCCCAGACCACGCACGGCGAGTCGGTGCGGCGCGGGATCGGCTACGGCGTCGGCATCAAGAACATCTGTTTCTCCGAGGGCTACGACGACTACTCCACCGCCCGGGTGCGGGCCGAGCTGGTCGGCGGCGAGCCGCGGGTCACCGTGCACACCGCCGCCGCCGAGGTGGGCCAGGGCCTGGTCACGGTCCAGGCCCAGATCGCGCGCACCGAGCTGGGCATCGAGGAGGTGACCGTGGCGACCGCCGACACCGCCGTGGGCTCGGCGGGCTCGTCGTCGGCCTCGCGGCAGTCCTACGTGACGGGCGGCGCGGTCAAGGCGGCCTGCGAGGCGGTGCGCGAGCGGTTCGAGGGGCTGCCGCCGCGGGAGGCGCTGGCCAGGTTCGGGCCGATCGAGGAGACCCGCGAATACCGGCACCGGCCCACGAAGCCGATGGACCCGGTGACCGGCCAGGGCGACTCGCACACGCAGCTCGCGCTGTGCGTGCACCGCGCGGTGGTGGACGTGGACGTCGAGCTGGGGCTGGTCAAGGTGGTGGAGCTGGCCGCGGTGCAGGACGTGGGCAAGATCATGAACCCGCAGGCGCTGGAGGGCCAGATCCACGGCGGCACGGCCCAGGGCCTCGGGCTGGCGCTCATGGAGGAGATCCAGGTACGCGACGGCCGCGTGCTGAACCCGTCGTTCACCGACTACCTGATCCCCACCATGCTCGACATGCCGCCCATGCAGCTGAAGATCCTGGAAAATCCGGACCCGTCCGCGCCGTACGGCCTCCGCGGCGCGGGCGAGCCGCCCACGCTCTCCGCCACCCCGGCCGTCGCCGCCGCCGTACGCGCCGCGACCGGGCTCCGGTTGACTCGCGTTCCGATCAGGCCGGAAGATATCGCCTTGTCCAATCACGGGGAGGTATCCGATGGCGAGCGGTCGTGAAGCCGCCGAGGCGGAGTTCAGTCGCTTCGACACCGACGGCGACGGTCTGCTGACCGCGGCCGAGATCAGGCAGGCCAACGAGGCGCTGGGGGTGCACGGCGCCTCCGAGGAGGAGATCGAGGCGTTCATCAAGGCCGCCGACACCGACGGCGACGGCCGGATCGGCCTGGAGGAGTTCGTCGGCCTGGTCGGCCACGGGCGGCACGAGAAGGCGTGATCATGTCCCCCGCCGGGTAGGTGACCCGCACTCCCCTCGGTCATGACGAGGGGGACGTGTGGTGCTCGACAGACTCTTCGAGCTGACCGGGCGGGGGACGACCGTCGGACGCGAGGTCCGCGGCGGCCTGACCACGTTCATGGCGATGGCCTACATCATCCTGCTCAACCCGATCATCCTGGCCGGCGCGCAGGACGTCACCGGGGCCAGGCTGTCCATCGCCGAGCTGACCACCTCGACCGCGCTGGCGGCCGCGCTCTCGACCCTGCTCATGGCGTTCGTCGGCAACGCGCCGTTCGCGCTGGCCGCCGGGCTCGGGCTGAACGCGGTGGTCGCCTACCAGGCCGCGCCGCACATGACCTGGCCGCAGGCGATGGGCCTGGTCGTGCTGGAGGGCGCGGTCATCATCGTCCTGGCCGTCACCGGCCTGCGCACCCTGATCATGAACGCGATCCCGCTGGCGCTCAAGCACGCGATCAGCGTCGGGATCGGCCTGTTCATCGCCCTGATCGGCCTGGTGGACGCGGGTTTCGTCGCCCGGGGCACCGGCACCCCCGTGCAGCTCGGCGCGACCGGCCACCTCACGGGCTGGCCGGTCACGCTCTTCTGCTTCGGCCTGCTGCTGATGATCGTCCTGTACGTGCGCAGGACCCCGGCCGCCATCCTCATCAGCATCGCGGTCACCGCGGTCCTGGCCGTCCTGGTCAACTCGCTGGTGCCGGTCCCGCCCAAGGAGTGGGGGGTGGTCGTGCCGCACATGCCCGAGTCCCTGGTCGCGGCGCCGAGTTTCGGGCTGGTGTGGCAGTTCGACCTGTTCGGCGGGTTCGCCAGGGCGGGCGCGCTGACCGCGACCGTGGTGCTGTTCACGCTGGTGCTGTCGGGCTTCTTCGACGCGATGGGCACGATCATCGGCGTCAGCGACGAGGCCGGGCTCGTGGACCAGCTGGGACGGGTGCCGCGGCTGGGCCGCATCCTGACCGTCGACGGCGTCGCGGGCATGATCGGCGGTTCGGTCAGCGCCTCGGCCAACACCGTCTTCGTCGAGTCGGCCGCCGGTGTGGGCGAGGGCGCGCGCACCGGTCTGGCCAGCGTCGTGACCGGGGCGCTGCTCGGGCTGACGCTGCTGTTCACGCCGATCGCCGCGGTGGTGCCGGCGGCCGCGGCGGCGCCCGCGCTGGTGCTGGTCGGGGCGCTGATGATGACGCAGTCCAAGAACGTGCCCTGGACCGACATCGAGCTGGCCGTGCCGGCGTTCCTGACGATCGCGCTGATGCCGTTCACGTACTCGATCACGAACGGGGTGGGGGCCGGGGTGATCTCCTACACGCTGATCAAGGCGGCCCGGGGCCGGTTCGCGGAGATCCCGTGGTTGTTGTGGGCCGTCTCGCTGGTCTTCCTGGCCTACTTCGGCATCGACGCCCTCCGGGCCCTGTTCGGTTAGCGGATGTCAGCGCTGTTGCAGGCCACGCCGTTCTGGTCGAGGTCGGGATACCAGGAGTACTCCTCATGCCGTCCGCGCGTGTAGGGGCCGTCGCCGGCGGCCTGGGCCTCCTTGCAGCTCGCGTACCGCTTGTCGGGGACGCGGGCGACGCCCGCGGGGGCGGTCGTGCCGGTGGTCGCGGTGCCCTGGCCGGTGTCCGCGGGCTGCTGGTCGGTGGGCTGCTGGTTCGTCGGCTGCTGGTTCGTCGGCTGCTGGTCGGTGCCCGGCTGGGACGACTGCGGCTGCGCGGGCTGCGACGGATCCGGCTGGGACGGCTGGGACGGCGGCGTGCCGAGCATCCGGACCACCAGCGCGTCGGCCTCCTCCTTGGTGAAGCCCGCGATGCTCAGGCTGTCGCCGTCCATGCTCTGCGTGACGACCGGCGCGGCCAGGACCGTCTTCGGCGTCTGCTCGCCCTCGGGCGCCAGCACGATCGCGACCTGCCGCTGCGTGGACTGGAGCTCGTCGATGAGCCGCACCAGCCGGTCCTTGAAGACGGGCGCGACCGCGACGCGCACCGAGTAGGAGTTGTCGGTCCCCCGAACGGCCTCGATCCGCTGCACGGCGCCGACCGTGACGCCGTCCTCCAGGAGGTAACAGGTGGTCTGCTGCTCGTCGAGCACGGCCGGGTCGCCCGGACAGGGCGCGGTCTTGGTCTCCTTGACCGGCGCGAAGTGGATGGGCGTGGCCAGGCGCTGCGGCGGCGCGCCGCCGAGCAGCGGGCTGTCGGGGCTCCTGGTCATCAGGACGGCGACCGTGCCGAGCACGCCCGCCACGACGACGACGAGCACCAGCGAGACGGTCAGCACGATGGTGGTGAGGCGGCTGGCCTTCGGCTCCTCCGGCTCCTCCGGCTCCGCGGGAGGCGCCTCTACCGGTCTGTCCATCGTTGACGACCCCATCCTGACGTTCGGGCTCGGTGAGCTTATCGAGGACGGGCAGCAGCGGGGTAATCAGCCGAAAAATCCTCACCTATCCGTGAGATCGGAGGAAAAATGGAAATGAGAACGCAGGTTGTCGGCAACTTTCCACGCGAACGAGGGATGACCCCATGAAGGTCGGAGTTCCCCGCGAGGTCAAGAACAGCGAGTACCGCGTCGCACTCACCCCGGCGGGCGTCCACGAACTGGTACGCCACGGGCACCAGGTCCACGTCGAGCGGCAGGCGGGCCTCGGCTCGGCCATCCCGGACGAGGACTACGCCGCGGCGGGCGCCGTCATCGCGCCGCACGCCGACGAGGTGTGGGCCACGTGCGACCTGATCATGAAGGTCAAGGAACCGGTGGCCGAGGAGTACCACCGGATGCGCAAGGGCCAGATCCTGTTCACCTATCTCCACCTGGCCGCCTCGGGCCCCCTGACCAGGGCCCTGCTCGACTCGGGCGTCACGTCCATCGCCTACGAGACCGTGCAGAACAGGGACGGCTCGCTGCCCCTGCTCGCCCCGATGTCGGAGGTGGCCGGACGGCTGGCGCCGCAGGTCGGCGCGTACCACCTGATGCGCTCGCAGGGCGGCAGGGGCGTGCTCATGGGCGGCGTGTCCGGCGTGCGGGCGGCGAACGTCGTGGTGATCGGCGCCGGGGTGTCCGGCATGAACGCCGCCGCCATCGCGCTCGGCATGCAGGCCGAGGTGCTGCTCCTCGACCGCAACATCGACAAGCTCCGCCAGGCGGACATGATCTACCAGGGCCACTGCCAGACGGTCGCGTCGAACACCCTGGAGGTCGAGAAGGCCGTGCTGGAGGCCGATCTGGTCATCGGCGCGGTGCTGGTGCCGGGGGCCAAGGCGCCCACGCTGGTCACCGACGACCTGGTGAGCCGGATGAAGCCGGGCTCGGTGCTGGTGGACATCTCGATCGACCAGGGCGGCTGCTTCGAGGGCTCACGGCCGACCACGCACGCCGAGCCGACGTACCGGGTGCACGAGTCGGTCTTCTACTGCGTGGCCAACATGCCGGGGGCGGTGCCGCACACCTCGACGTTCGCGCTGACCAACGTGACGCTGCCGTACGCGCTGGCCGTCGCGGGCAAGGGGTGGCGCGAGGCGGTCCGCACGGACGCCGCCCTGGCCGCGGGCGTGAGCACCCACGAGGGACGCCTGACCAGCCGGCCGGTGGCCGAGGCGCACGGCCTGGAGTGGTCGCCGCTGGAGGAGGCGCTGGCCTGAGCGGACCCGAACCGGGGCCCGGTCGCGCGAAGCGGGACCGGGCCTTGGCCGGCACCGATCCGCGCGTTACCGTGAGTCGCGAGACCATGACGATCCGTGACAACGGAGGCTTGGATGGATCCGGTGCTCCTGCGCGGCAGCGCGGAACGCAACTTCGACGACCTCGACGCCGACGGCGACGGCTTCCTGACCAAGGACGACTACATCGCGCTGGCCCACCACCGCGTCCGGCGGGCCGGCGGGCGGCCGGACACCCCGGAGGGGAAGAAGGTCGTTGAGGCGTTCCTCGAGACCTGGGACGTCCACGTCCACGCCCTCGACGCCGACCACGACGGCCGGATCAGCAGGGAGGAGTACGTCGAGTCCTTCCAGGCACTGGTGCGCACGGGCGCGCTCGACGGCGTGCTGAACCCCATGTTCCGCGCCACCTTCGACCTGGCCGACCACGACGGCGACGGGGAGCTCACCGCCGCGGAGTTCCGTACCTTGTGGAACCGCGACGACGGGCTCTCGGCCGCCTTCCAGCGGGCCGACGCCGACGGCGACGGCCGCATCTCCTTCGAGGAGTACGCGCACCTGCGCCGCGGCCTGCTCGTCGGTGACCTCTGACAGACCCACTGAACAGACGTGGTGGGGGGCGCCCCGGGCCGGCCCCCCCGCCCCGGGCCCCCGCCCCCCCACGGCGGCCTTGCGCACGTCGAGGTTGCCGTCCGACAGCGCCGCCACCAGCGGC